>CAMTWL010000048.1:0-19104 GCA_947085435.1 uncultured Phycisphaerae bacterium | reverse complement strand
GGTGTCCCTCCCCCCAACCCCCTCCCAAGGGGAGGGGGAGCCAAGGCAAAGACACGGGTTGGAAAACCCGTGCCACTAATACTTTCTGAGGACGCCGACGACGATGCCTTGGACTTTGCAGTCTTTGACTTTGATGGGGTCGAAGGCGGAGTTGGCGGGTTGGAGTCGGATGTGGTCTGACTCTTTGAAGTAGGTTTTGAGCGTGGTTTCGCCGTTGGCGAGGAGGGCGACGACCTTGTCGCCGTTTTTGGCGGTGTCGCGGCGTTCGACGAGGACGTAGTCGCCGGAGAAAATTCCTTCGTCTTTCATGGAGTCGCCGTCAACGCGGAGGGCGAAGGTTGGCTGGCCGCCGCGGGGGGCCATGAGGGCGCCGAGGTCGAGTTCGTCGGTATCGGCGAACTTTTCGATGGGGTTGCCGGCGGCGATCTTGCCGACGAGGGGGAACTTGAGGGGGCGTTCTTCGTCGGGGAGGGAGACGCCGTCAGCGATGGACAAAGAGCGGGCTTTGTTGGGTTCGCGGACGAGGGCTCCCTTTTTGATGAGGGCTTCGACGTGCTCGAAGACCGTGACCTTGCTGACGCTGAGTTCGTCCGCGAGTTCCTGCATCGTCGGGGAATAGCCACGGCGAACGCGGCAGTCGCGGATGAGTTGAAGGATTTTGAGTTGTTTGGGGGTGAGGTTCATGGTGGGGCCTCTCTGTGGAGGGACGGTGACCGGCCCGGTGGGCCGATTCGGGTTCGTGGATGCGCGCGCGGGGAGGGGATGCTGCGAGGCCGGCGCGCAAGGCGGCCCACGAAGCGATGGATGCCTGGATGGTGGTTCGTTGTCGGTCGAGGATGCTGGGGGCGGAGATGAGGATGGCGAGGAGGCGGTCGGGGTGGTTGGTAGCGGGGATTGGCGATTCGATTGGATGTGATTGCCATTGCCAGAGGAGGGTGTTGTTGGAGGGAACCTGGGCGGGCAGGTCTCCGCGGCGACTCTTCGAGATGCCTGCCCCACCAATAGAGAAGCCTGCCCCACCAGTTTTCAGATGGCGAACGAAGTCGCCGCCCGGACCCGCGACGACGAGGGGTTCGTGTGAGATGTGTGCGGGGTTCGCGAGGCCCGATCCGACACTTCGCCCAGAGCGGCTCAGTGTCGGCTTCTCGGGGACAAGATGAGGTCGTGATGGATTCTGCACGAGCGGCATGTTTGGTTTTTGCTCTGGCGAAATGGGATTCATTTCGGACTGTTTGGGATACATTACCCACACATCGACCGCACGGCAAGTAAAATAGTGAGATTTTTTTCGGGGGTCATTCGGGTGTTCTGAGAGTGATGGGCATGGAGAGCCCGAAGGTCCGTTTGGTGATTTGTGTCATAAAATACTGTAAATAAAGCACTTACGTTATTTGTGATCGTTTAAATTGGCGCGCAACGACCTCCTTGCGCCGCTCCGCGGCTCCGAAGAATATTGAGATCGTCTTTGTGCCCGGGCTTGCGCCCGGGCCTACTGCCTGACGCCGCTCCGCGGCTTGGGAGGCGCGCGGTGCATGTTTTTGTGCGCTGGTGTTCAGGACGTGCGTGCGCGGAACTTTGAGCCTTCGCGGATGATGACTCGGCGGATTTCGAGGATGGTGGTTTCGGCCTGGATGGTGGCGGGTTCGAGGCCGGTGAGCCGGCAGATGTCGTTGATGGAGGCGGGCTCGCGTGTGGCTTCGAGGATGGCGCGTTGGGTTTCGGTGATTGACGCGAGGGAGATTGGCTCTGCGCGATGTTGATCTGCGGTGTCCCTCCCCCGGCTCGAAGACTCGCCACCCCCTCCCAGAGGGAGGGGGAGTCTGCCACCCCCTCCCAAGGGGAGGGGGGGTTGAAACCGGTCGGCGTGGGTGCCTTCGTGGAGGTGTCGCGCGGCGGATTCGAGGATGTCGATGGCGTCGGCGGGGCAGGTGAGCATGGCGGCGGCACCAGACTTGATGAGGTCGTTGGAGCCTTCGCTGGCGCGGGAGTCGATGCGTCCTGGGACGGCCATGACTTCGCGGTTGTAGTCGTCGACGGCGACTCGCGCGGTGATGAGCGCGCCGGAGCCGCGTGGTGCTTCGATGACGATGACGCCGAGGGACATGGCGGCGATGATTCGGTTGCGTGCGGGGAAGGTGTCGGTGCTGGGGGTGGTGTTGAGCGGGAGTTCGCTGATGATGGAGCCGCTGCGGGAGGCGATGTCGGCGAAGAGTGGGGCGTTTTCGGGTGGGTAGCAGTTGGCGAGGCCGCAGCCCATGACGACGACGGTGGTGCCTTGGACGCGGATGGCGGCGCGGTGGGCGGCGGAGTCGATGCCGCGTGCGCCGCCCGAGACGATGATGAGGCCTTGCTGCGCGAGGGCCATGCTGAATCGTTCGGCCTGTTCGACGCCGTAGGCGGTGCAGTGGCGTGAGCCGACGATGCCGACGGGGAATGATCCGGCGGGGCAGGGGGCTTCGCCGCGGAGATAGAGGATGAGGGGTGCGTCGTCGGCTTGGGCGAGGAGTGGGGGGTAGTCGGGGTCGCCCAAGGCGATGATGCGGACGCCGATTTTTTCGGCGAGTTGGAGTTCTTTGTCGAGGGCTTCGGCGGAGTTTCGGATGGAGGCGTGGATGCTGCGCGCTTTGGCCGGGCCGATGCGATCGATGCGTTCGAGATCGGCGGGGGCGGCGTTGAAGATGAGGTCGGCGGAGCCGAAAGCGGCGATGAGTCGTCGGCCGAGGATGGGGCCGACGCCTTCGACGAGTGTGAGGCGGAGGAGGGCGAGGGTGGACGATGGGATCGTCATGGAGGCGAGGATAGCGGGGGCGGGGAAAAGTGGGAGAATCGCAAATAGCAAATGGGAAGTCGCAAATCGGAAAGCGGCGACTAGTTGATGAACAGTAGAAGTAACTCTTCAGCCCCCTGCAATGACCGGTGGTGGCCGCGGGGGCGCGATCGGCTCTTCGCCCGGAGGGCGCTCGCGCGTTGCGAGGGGCGCGGCGAGGGTCGCCGCGGCGACCGAGCAAGCCCCTCGGCGGCGTGCTTCCCTCACACTCCGGATTGTCCGCCCCTTCGGCGGACGCCGGAGGTGCGCGTTCGCCCAAGGGGCGGGGAGGCAAGCAGACGAAGAGGGGATTTTAACAATCGGCTTCGAGCGGCTTGCTCGGTCGCCGCGGCGACCCTCGCCGCGCCGCTCGCAACGAACGCGCGCCCAGGGGGCGAAAAGGCGTTGCCGACGGCTGACGAGTTACCAGTAGGATTGGGTTTATGGAACGTGATTTGAGTGAAGTTCGATTGCCGGCGCGGGATGCGCGCGGGCATAAGGGGACGTTTGGGACGGTGGCGGTGATTGGTGGGTGCGCGATTCGGCCGGGGGAGAGTGGGGGGGGCGGGTCGTACATGGTGGGCGGGGCGGCGATGGCGGCGGTTGCTTCGCTGCGCGCGGGGGCGGGGCTTGTGAAGTTGGTGTTGCCCGAGCCGGTGCTTGCGGCGGGGCTGGCGATCGCGGCGAGCGCGACGGGTGTGCCGCTGGCGGTGGATGCGAGCGGCGATGTGATCGCGCATCGTGCGGCGGCGGTGATCGATGAGTTGATGTCGAGTGTTTCGTGCGTGGCGATCGGACCTGGGATGGGTGTTTCGGCGGGGGCGAGCGCGGTGGTGTTCCGGTGTTGCGCGCAGGATGCGGTGCCGGTGATTGTGGATGCGGATGCGCTGAATAATCTGGCGGCGAGCACGGATTTTCATCGGGACTTGCGCGCGCCGGCGGTGCTTACGCCGCACGTCGGGGAGTTTCGTCGGCTGGCGCTGGCGATGGGGGTGACGGCCGATCCGGTGGACGAGTCAACGCGGGAGAAAGCGTGCGCGGAGTTGGCGCAGCGGCTGGGTTGCGTCGTGGTGTTGAAGAGCGCGGCGACGGTGGTGAGCGATGGCCATCGCACATGGGTACACGATGAGCCGAACGCGGCGATGGGGACGGCGGGGACGGGTGATGTGTTGTGCGGGGTGATCGCGGGGTTGGTGGCGCAGCATTTTCGCGGCGGGTTGACGTTGTATGAGTGCGCGCGGGCGGGGGTTTGGGTGCATGGGCTGGCGGGGCGGGCGTGGGTCGCGCGGCACGGGGCGCGGGGCGGGATGCTGGCGGGGGAGTTGTTGGAGGAGGTGCCGGGGGTGGTGGAGGGGATGCGCGAGTGAGTTCTGGGCAGGCTGGAAGCCTGCCCCACCAAAGTTCACGGGCACGTTGCGCCGAAGCCCGAGAGGACGGCGGTGATGTCGGCGAAGGAGATTGTGCCGTCGCGGTTGACGTCGGTGGTGGTGAGGCATGTGCCGGCGGTGTTGCCCCAGTTGCTGAGGATGGTGGTGATGTCGACGAAGTTGACGAGGCCGTTGCCGTCGGCGTCGCCGAGGCACGCGCCGGAAATGGTGAAGGAGTAAAGGGAGGCGTCGTCGGCGACGGAGGGATTCACCGCAAGACCAAGATCGCACAAGAGCGCGGCGGGGCCGAGCGTGACGGGGCGGACGCGGTAGGTGTATCCGCCGGGGAGTGCGGCGATGGGATACGCGGCGACGATGTTCGGGTGCGGCGTGAGTCCTGGCTCGCGCGCGATGGTGAAGCAACTGGTCTGGTTGATCCACACGCCGGGCGATGTGAGTGAGTTGGCTTCGATGATGAGCGGGGTTTGGCCTGGGGTCCAGTTGACTGGGCCGTACCAGCGGAGGCGGATGGGGGTTGATGGTTTGGGTGCGGAGGCGTTGCCGAGGACGGAGGACGGCGGTGGCCAGGCATCGGCGGCGTGGATGTGGAAGGGGACGTGGCCCGCCGAGCCGCCGCCGATGAGCGCGGATTGGGATGAGTACATGGGGACCGGGCCTAGGGTTGACGCGCTGATGGTGACCGGGCCGTTCCAGAGTCCGGCAAGGTTCGCGGCGTTGATGATGAGTTGGCCTTGCAGGCCGCCTGGGGTGACGACGCGGAACGCCGCGCCGGTGTCGAGCGTTGTGCCGACGCGGAAAGTTTTGCCGAGCATGAGGCGGCCGGCGATGTTGACGACGGGGTTCGCGTTGTTTTCGTTGGCGATGCTCTCGGTGATGGTGATGTTGGCGTCGAGGTCGCCGTTGATGGTGAGCGCGCCGGGCTCGCCGGGGCCGGTGGATGCGATGCGTCGTGTGATGAGCGAGCCGGTGAACGGGCCGTTGGTTGTTTCGATGGTCCCGGTGATCCCGGCGCCGCCGTTGGAGAAGGTGGTGATGTCGGCGAAGATTTCTTTGGCGGAGATTCGTTCGATGTTGAGTTTGGTGCGGACCTGGACGGGGAGGACGGCGGTGCCGATGCCGCCCGTCGCGGTGAGGGAGAAGATGGTGCCGTTATCAACGAGGATGCTGCCGCGGATTCGGCCGGTGACGGTGCCGGCGATGAGGCTGGCTTCGCCGCCGCCCGCGCGTGGCGGGTGAGTGATGGAGCCGGTGATGTCGCCGCCGACGCGCATGTCGGCGATGGTGTTCATGCGGATGGAGCCGACGTTCCCGCTGGTGCGGAGGTCGAGGATGATGCAGGTGCTGGTGCTCGACATCATGTCGATGGAATCGACGGAGGCGAGGGTGGTGCCGGCGGTCGGGCCGCGGATGTTGAGAAAGGTGGTCTGGAAGGATGGGTTGGCGTTGAGGATGACGTTCTCGATCTGGTCCCCGGCCGCGCCGCGGATGAGGAAGGTGGTGGGCTCGGTGGTGACGGAGGTGTTGAGTGTGATGCGGGTTTTGGAACCGACGGGGGTGAGGGTGAAGGTGGGGCCTGCAGCGGGGGTTGGGGTGACGGAGATCGCGGCGCGAGTCTGCCGCACGAGCAGGAGCCCAACGAAAGCGAAAAAACAGAATGATCTTGCATGCATGGCCGACGGCTCCAAAAAACCGCACGCGGTGGTCAGAAGAAACAAGCGTGCATCCGGGAAGGATCGGCGGGATCATGCCTCGGGTGAAGGTCCGGGAAAGCGGCCCACTCCTGCCCGATGCAAGGCTCATCCGAATCGCCTTGGACGAGTGCCGGCGACCCGCCGCGGCGAGTCATACGGAATCCAAGTAGTTCCCGCGCGGTGTCTGAGCCTCCTCCCCCGCTCCCAGCGGGGGAGGTGCAAGCTTGCCCGCCGTGGCGGGAGTCTTCGAGGTCGAAGATCCGCCGTGGCGGGGCGGAGGGGGCGTCGGCCGCCGCACGCTTCAATCACAACTTCGCGCATGATCTAAATGGAATCCGTATCAGTGGGTCGGGATCGGCGGACGCTTGACCGTCCGCCCCACCACCCGCCAACCCCAAAGCGCCAGCCCGCTGCCCGCCGTCACGACCGCCAGCACGCTCGCCGACGTCAGCAGCCAATGGTTGAAGTTCTCGCGCCCTCGATAGTCCATGATGTGGAGCATCCAGAAGAAATCGAACACACGCCACATCGCGTTGCGCCGAGCCGTGATCTCCCCGGTCACGCCGTGAACATAGATATGAATCCGCTCGGACCCTTCGAGCGCAACCCGGTGCGCGGGCAGGGGCTTGCCGCGGTATTCCAAAGGCGGGTCCGCCGCGATGAGTTCCGTTGACACCGCGCGGAGCGGCTCGCGCCGATCCCGAACCGCGATCGCCTTGGCCTGTTCGGCCGTGACAGGCGGCATCGCCTCGCCCGAAACCGGGTCGATCGTCATCACGGGATCGCCGTGAGCATCGAACGCGATCCACCGCAGCCCCAGCCCGTCGTCGCGCAGCGCCAGCGAGCCGACCCCCGAGAACGCCGCCGCCGTCGTGGCAACCCGCGCCAGCGGCGCAAAGCCGTCGGGAATCACCAGAAGCGGCGCGGCGTGCTCCGAGGCCCCACGCTCGCCGCGCACCGCCTCGATGTCCAGCACGCTGAAGAGCAGCCCCCCGACACTCCACGCGAGCAGTTGAACACTGACCACCAGACCCAGCCAACGATGCGCCACATACGAGACTTTGCGGAGTTTCATCCTCCGAGCCTACTCGCTCCGATCAATCATCGCGCCAAAGCCGCATGCCGCCGACCCTCGGCGAAAGGTCGATCCGTGCCGCTCGCATACGCAACCGACGCTCGCGCCCGTCCATCCACGCCGTGCCGGGGTCCGCGGCCCGGGTTGGACGGCTTGGTTCGGAAACCGGAATCGCCGCCGAGCCTACGAAAACTTCCAGCGTTACGGCGCCTCGCTTCGATGGATCGGCGCGAACTCCCGTTCGCCCAACGCGGTACTCCTTTGCGTTGCCCGCGCGCCGAACCGGAAACTCCGCGTTGCGGACCCTCTTCCTGTACCTGCTCCGCGGCATCGGCATCAGCGCCGGGCCGTTCGGATCGCTCACGTCGCAGTGGTTCGGGCGGGCGGGGTTCGGCACGTTCTTCATCGTGAATGTGATGCTGCCCGTCGCGGCGATCGGTTTGGGGGCGGCGCACGCGCGGCCGCGTGTTGCGGCGGCGGGGGGAGTTTTGCTCGCGCTCGGGCTGGTGGTTGAGGTCATGCTGCGGGCGCAGCCGAACCCGATGATGTGGAACGCGGGCCTGCTGCTGGGCGCGAGCCATCCGATCCTGGTCGCGGCGGCGGTGGGATACGCCGCGCTCGGCGCGGGGGCCGCGTGGTTGTCGTTGCTGCTGCGGGCTGAGTTTCACCGCCCCGCGAACGGGTCGCCCGAGAAGAGTTTCTGACCGCCGAGGGCGGTGAAGAAGCCGAAGAGCGCGAGCGCCATCGTCACCACGATCATGGCGATCGTCTGCCCCGAGTACCACAGTGTGAAATCGCTCGTGATCGGGAGTCCGCCGATCGCGTTGGACGCAAAGAAGCACACCGTGAGCGCCAGCAGCCCCACGCGCACCAGCAGGAACGTGATGATGCCCGCGATGATCGCGCACAGGGGCAGCGCTGGGTTGTAGAACTCGAACGCCGAGGACTGCAAGATGAAGAGAACTACGCCCAGGACCGCGATCGCGATCACGTTCTTCCGGCAGATCACCCGCAGCCCGATGAGGAGCATCGCGAAGAGCATCGCGATCGTCACCGCGCTCCCCGCGCCCGTACACAGCAAGGACACGACCGCCCGCGGCCCGCGGAAGGCGTCGAGCGCGCCCGTGGACGTGACCGCGGGCACCGCGCCCAGCCAGCCCGGGAGCGCAAAGTTCAAGCGGATGGCGACGTGCATCACAAGCCCGAAGGCCAGCCCCACCAGCACGTCCCCGCCCACGAGCGGGTCGCGCCAGCGCCCCGAGACGAGCCGCGTCCACGAGATGATGGCCTTGGGCCACAACTTGCGGACGATCGGCTCGAGGGCCGTGTAGAAGAGCCAGCACACCATCGCAAGCCACACCGCGCCCGCCATCGGTTTTCCGATGATGAGGTGCGAGGTGAACATGCCGGCCAGGCTGTCGCGCCCGAGGCCGATGCCCAGCCATGTGACACTCAGGATGAACAGCGCCACCACGGTCGCCCCACGGCGATCGTTTCGGCCGGCGGCGATGTTCCGCCACGCGAGGAACGCTCCGCCCACCATCGCCGAGAGGAGCAATCCCAACCATATCCAGCCGAACAAACGCTCGTCGATGCTCGGCTCGGATTCCACTTGCCGGTCCGGGCGGGTCCACGGGTACACCACGCGGAACGACACAGCGCGGCCTCGCTCAGAGGCCGCTTCGACACGGATCGGAGTCGGCGGCGACGTCGGCAGGTCGCCGTTCCACGCCGCACGAAAATCGGAAGCCATCAGTGGCGTCCAACGGGAGTCGGACGGCGCGAACGAGTCGAAATCCAGCCCCGCGAGCGCGAACATCGGCCGCCAATCGAACGGCGCGATCGGCTTCGCCTCTTCATCTTCTTTCGGCTCGTCGTACACGCGCCGCGGGATCGCCTCGAAGCGAATCAACCGCCCTTTGTGGTCGAGCACGAGCCGCACGCTCCCCGCAGTCACCTGCAAGGGGTCGTTGAAGGAGACGAAGGGCTGCCAGATCGGCTGCGGGTGCAGTTGCTCCGGGCTTGCGCGATAGAAAAAATGGAGCGAGGGCATCGCGGGGTCCGTCAACCGCGACGGCCAGTCACGCTCACCGCTTTCCTTCTTCGCCTCGCTCCGAAGATATTGGAAGAGTGCCCCTGACGGCGCGTATCCGAACGACTCATCCGCCGGTTTCTCGGCGTAGCCCAGTTGCCCGACGATCTCCCGCGCCTTCGACGCGAGCACCGTCGGCGGGGTCTCCGGCCGGATGAGCGACAGCAAACTGAAATACCCAGTCCCGCCGATGATCGCCGCGAGCGCCACCACCACGCACACGAGCAGCGCGATCGCCTTCCCCGGCGCCATCGCGCCGATGCGCCCGGCCTGGGCCACCATCTCGGGCGAAGGCGTCTCGCCCGCCGCCAGCGCCGCCGCGAGCGGGTCGCCTCCGGGCAGCGCCGCCGCGACCGCGATCGCGCTGCTCGGCCGGTTTGCGGGTTCCGGGTCGAGGCACCGCTCGATGACGCGCTCGACCGCCGGGTCCAGGTCCGCGACGAGCGCCCGCGCGCTCGTCGGTCGGCTCGAACCGTGCAGCCGGCGCAACTCCGCGAGCGAACTGGCGCGGTCGGCCCACGCCGACTTCCCGGTGAACAACTCGTACAGCACCAGCCCCAACGAATACAGATCGCTCCGAGGCGTCACGCCCTGCCCCGCCAGTTGCTCGGGGGCCATGTACATCGGCGTGCCCGCAGTGATGTCGCCCTTCTGCGCGAGGTCGGCGGCGTAGCCCGCGACGCCGAAGTCCATCAGCCGCGCCTGCCCCCGCCCGTCGAGCATGATGTTCGCGGGCTTCAGGTCGCGATGAACGATGCCGAGGTCGTGCGCCACCGCGAGCCCCGCGCACACCTGCCGCGCGATCTGCACCGACTTGTCCTGCGGTAGGCGTCCGATCCGTCGGAGCAGTGACGCGAGGTCTTCGCCGTCGACGTACTCCATCGAGAGATACGGCCGTCCCTCGAACTCGCCGATGTCGTACACCCGGCAGACGTTCGGGTGGCTGATCTGCCGCGTCGTGCGCACCTCCGAACGAAAGCGGTCCATGCGCACGGCGTCGACTGCGATGCTCGCGGGCAGGAACTTCAGCGCGACGGAGACTCCCAGCGTGAGATCATCGGCGCGGTAGACCTCGCCCATGCCGCCCTTGCCGAGGAGCGACACAATGCGGTAGCGACCCGCGAGCAGTTGTCCCGGCGCGAAAAGCCCATGAAGCGAGGACAACGAAAGCAACGGCGGCGCTGCCGACGCGGGTGACGGCGAAGGGATGTTGACCGATCGAGCGGCCGGGGGCACGGCGCGGGAGGGCATGAAGGCCTGGGTAGCCGAGCCTTTGGAATCGATTGTCGGGGCATCGCTCGCAAAGCGTGATTCAAGGGAGAAACCGCACGCCGGGCAGAATCGGCCGGCGTCGGGGGCGTCGGTCTGGCATTTGGGGCAGCGCACGATGAGGGGAACCTATCGGAAATCTCCAGATTGACCGAAAATCGCTCGCCGATCGGGTGGCCCGAGCGCGGAAGCGCGGGAATACTATCTATTCAATGAAAACGGTTACATGCTCACGTCAACGAGGCCCCGTGCCACCCCACGCCGTGAACTCAAACAGGCTGAGACATGACAAGACCGCTGGAATCCCCGATGTTTTCGCCGCAACGCGGCGGGCGCATGTTGCCAGACCCCGCCGTCTTCGGCGCGGGTCTGGAAAAGGCTGTATTTGCAGCCTCTTGTGCCCCGAAGGGGCACGCGGATCGAATCAAAACAGACGATTCAGTTCACAGCGTTGCGTGCCACTGACCTGTCTTCGGGTCGGTGCGCGTTCACGCGGGCCAACGACCGGCACTGACCCGAAGACGGGTCCGTGGCACAAGGTCTCATCCCTGATCGCGGTCGCCCTCGCGTTTGTTCTTCAGAGCAACTCCTTCGCGGCTCCCGTCGAGGTCCTGTGGCCCGCCGACGGGCCGGACGATGTTGCCGCGGTTGGGGCGTCGGCGTTCGCTGGCTTTCGCGCGACCGCTGATTCATTTGAGGATCGAATAGAAGTGCGGGACGGCGATGGCGCGATTGTTCGAGTGATCGTGCGCAATGACCTTTCCGGATTGCTCCCATGGATGAGCCTCGACGGCGGGCCGGACGGGCCGGGCGCGATCGCGATGAGCGCCAGCGGCCGCATGCTCTTTGTTTCCGTCCACGACGACACCACCGCCGGCGACGGGATGCCGTCGGACGCGATCATCCGCATGGATGTCTCGACCGGCGCGCTCAGCGTCTTTGCCCGTCTCGAACTCTTCGCCAACGGCGCGGCGTTCCCGCACCTCGCCCTCGCCCACAACAAGGGACGGCTCTTCATCGGCGATTCCACCGGCGTCATCCGCGTCTGGAGCGCGGGGGGCAACACCACGACCGGATTCTCGATCGGCAACTGGCCGTTGCCGACCGCCACCACCATCCGCGGGATCACGATTGATCGCGATGCGCTCCAGGTCTATGCCGCGAGCCCGAGCGCCGTCTATCGCGCGCCGATCCCCGTCAGCGCCGGGACGCAACCGACGTGGACGCAGATCGCCAGCGGCGCTGACGTTCGCGCGCTCGCGTGGGCCGAGCACTTCGGCGGGGCCGCGAATGCCGGGCTTTATATCCTCAGCGGCACCGGCCCCGCGTCCTCGAAAGTTGACCTCATCGCGTCGGCCGCGGCGCAGGGGCCGACGGTTGTCACGCCGACGCTCTACCTCGCTTCGCCGACCGTCTGGCACGATCTCGCCGCGGCGAGTGACGGCTCGCTGCTGGTCGGAGCCGACGAAGACGCCGCCCGAATCACCGACACAACCGACACTCGCCTCCCCTTCGACGCCTGGTTGCCCGACGAGATCGCGCAGGCTACCGCGTTCTCCAAAGGCCTCATCGACCCCGACGCCGAACCGGCCGGCTGGGTCATCGACGGCGATGTCATCCCGGCATGGTCACGCTTCCATCCCGCGACGCCCGACGGTGCGGCGTGGGTCGTCTTCATGCTCATCGTGAATGACCGCCTGAACGCGGACCCCGCGGCGCTCCCGCTCGCGCGCTCAATCGTCACTCGGTACGCGGGGCTTGCCTCCGACAACATCAAGCCTGTGCGCTCCGTAGACGGCATCTTCAAGCATTGGCTCGATCCGTTCACCGGGAACACGAAAGCAGGCTGGCCGGACGAGTACGCCACGCTCAGCACGATGAAAATCGTCGCGGCCGCCGCCCGCGCCATGACCTATTGGCCCGACGACCCCACCATCGCGCGGGCCGCCTCGCGGATCATCTTCCTGACGAAGAACTGGGACGCGTACCTTCAGCCGAACACCGATGCGCTCGCCTTCAAGGGTCTCGCCGGCGGCGGGCCCGACCCGTCGCTGTGGTCGCTGCCATTCAACGAAGGGATCATCTTCGCCGAACAGGCCGGAGCGTATGGCGGGGTGGCCGCCGTCGCGTCGCGCGACCGATGGTTCGATCGCACAATCTGGCCCATCGCCGCGACCGTCACCAATCGCCCCATCACGTCGGCCGCGAACGGGCAGCACCAATCCGCGTTCCTGAGCATCTACCCCGCCCTGCTCTCCGAGCCGTTCCGCGCCGACTCGCTCTGGAGAGAACAGATCGACAACCTCCACTGGTCGAACGCCGCGTGGACCGACAACAACGGCCCGCGCTTCTTCACGGTGTTCTCCGCCGGCACCAGCCCCGCGGGCTACAACGCCGACTCGCTCGCGGATCATCCGAGCAACATCACCACCTTCACGTCGCTCATGGGCCTCGCGGCGTTCGGTGATGAATCCGTCGCGCACGCGGCGTATCACGCCTACCGCAAAGGGGCACGCCAGACATTCAAGACCGGCGCCAGCATCCTCTACCGACGATCGGACACCGATCGCAACTACCTCCCCAACTCGGCCGGCCTGCCCGACGTCGTGCTGGGGGCGCTGGGGCTTGCGGAGTTGATGCGGCCCGGCGTGTTGGATGAAGTGCTGGCGCGGCCGTACCCGACGGTCGAGATGTGCCCGCAGGACATTGATTCGGACGGCGAGATTGACGTGGACGATCTGTATCGCGCGAACGCGGCGCTGAGCGACCTGAACGGTGACGCCGCGGTGAACGCGGCGGATAGAGATTGCCTGCGAGTGTGGTTGCGTCGGAATGAGCCGGCTGATACAGCGCCGCCATGAACGAATCACGCAAACCGGGCTACCCGTTGCTCCGCACCCTCGGCAGCACCGCCTTCACGAACCCGACCCCCCGCTTCACGTCGTTCCCGAGTCGGCGGACCTCGGCCGTCATCGCCTGCTCGGGCTTCGCCCCGCGGATCGCCGCCGCCGATTGATCGAGCGCCGACGTGAGACGCACGATCGCTCTCGACTCCGCCGAGTGAACCGATGTCCGCGCTCCGATCACAAACCAGGCCGCGACAACGATGAGGCACGCGGCGGCGAGGGAAGCGAACCCCTGCCAACGACCCCCGGTCTTCGCGATCGCGGGCGCGACGTGAACCATCCGCGCTCGGACCCGTGCCGCCACTCGCCCCGTCCCATCTTCGATCTCCGCGCCTGCCCCGGCGCGCAACAACCCATCCACGTCCTCAGCAGTGGACCGACGACGAGGGTTTGAAGGGTGGTGAAGGCTCATGTGTCTTGCTCGCTTTCCGCCCGCGGCATTCTTGCGTCTTGCCGCCCCGGAGTCCAATCGGACAGTTCCTTTGCGATTTTTTTCCGGGCCCGGTGCAGCATCACCCGCACGCCCACGCTCGTCCGCCCCAGCACCGCAGCGATCTCCGAAGGCTCAAGCCCGCCGGCGTAGCGCAGCCACACCGCGCTCATCGTCTCGGCATCAAGCACCCGCTCCGCGGCCGACCAAGCCGCTCCCCGCTCTGGCCTGGCCTCCTGATTTCCGCTGTCCGCTGTCCGCTGTCCGCTGTGTACCTCTTTCCGCTTCCGCCACTCGCTCGTCGCCACCCGCGCCGCGACGGTGAAGAGCCACACCGAGAACCGCCGCGACGAATCGTAAGTACCGATCTTGGTCCACGCCCGCAGGAACGCCTCCTGCGCCAGATCCTCCGCATCGTGCCGTGAACCTGCCCGCCGCGCAAGAAAACTTACGATCCGCCCCTCGTACCGCTCCACCAGCACGCCGAACGATGCCACCGCGTCGCGCCCGCCGAGCTGCGCGCGCTGCGCGAGCGCTTCATCGCACGTCTCGGCGCGCAGCGGCACCCCCTCGCCGCGCGGGGCGGCGGGGGGTGCTTGGGTTTGCGAAGAAAGTTCGAGCACGATCGGGGTCAATCGGCTTCCCTCTTCTTGGCGGGCTTCCCGATCTTGTCCAGTTTCTTCAGGTCTTCACGGATCGCTTCGTCCTCCGCGTCGGCGGCGTCGGGCTCCTCGGCCTGTTCATGCTCCTCGATCTCGTGGATCACCTGCGTGATCGTCGCGAAATCGAGCGAGAGCGAGAGCACCAGCGCCGCGCCGTCCGTGTTCACGCGGCAGCCGTCGGCGATCTTCAGCAAGGGCTGCATCTCCGGCTCGCTCGACGCGGCCATCCGACCCAGCGCCATCATCCCCTGCACCACATGCAGCATGGTGGTCGCGTCTTCAGCGCCGCTCGCGGTGACGCGCGCCGTCGCACGGAGTTCGTTCCCGTGCTCGCCCACGTCGAGCACAACACTCTGCGCGTACCGGAGGAACGCCGAGGCATGGTTGTCATCACCGATCAGCCCGGGAACCTGTTCGGCGGAGACGAAGAAGAACGAGCCGGGCGCCGGCGTGTGGCCCTTCAACGCGGGGGCCACCTCCGCGCCGCCCACCTCCAGCCGAAGAATCCCGCGACGGAGCTCGTCGATATTGCCCGAGAGAAGCACGACCCGCTCGCCCGCCGCCGCACCCGGCGCGGCGTAGGCGTACACCGTCTCCTCCTCGTCGCGCCAGGTATGCACCACCCGCTCGCCCTCGCGGATCGCGCTGTAGTTCGGCACGATCTCGAAAAGTCTGGCCAGCGGCGCATCGATCGCGTTCGTCGCGCTGAAGAGAACAAGCGCCTGGGTTTCTTCTTCGGAGTGCCCGAAGATCGTCACCCCGCGCAGGTCCTTCAACGGGTCGATCCCCATCTCGCGGACCATCTCTTCCGAAACTTCCGCGCGGATCTTCGCCCCCATCTCGCCGTTCAGCAGCATCCGCCCGATGTTCGAGTTCACGATCGCCTCGACATCAACGTGCAGCACCCATTTCGCATCGGGCAGCACCCGCTCGGGCACCAGCGGCCCCGCGAACGCCGAACCCGCGCACACCGTCAACATCGCCGCACTCATCATGGATCGCCGCATCGGTCTACTCCTTGGTTCCGCCCGGTAGATTCTTGGGAAGCACACACCCACCACTTCCATCCAACACCGCTTACGCGACAAAGAATCTCCGCGTTACGCGCGAGATCAACCGATTTGTTCGCCCCCTGTCAGGACCACCCCCACCCCGGCTATCATCCCCCTCCCCAACTGTCTCTATTTGGCCTTTCTGGTGCCCGGTGCCTAGTCCCTTGTGCCTTCCCCATCCCATGCAAATTCGCAACTTCTCCATCATCGCCCACATCGACCACGGCAAGTCCACCCTCGCCGACCGTCTCCTCCAATCCACCCACGCCGTCTCCGACCGCGAAGCGCGTGAGCAGATCCTCGACACCATGGACCTCGAACGCGAGCGCGGCATCACCATCAAGGCCTCCGCCGTCACGGTTCAGCACGTCCACAAGGGCGAGAACTACATGCTGAACTTCATCGACACGCCGGGGCACGTCGACTTCTCCTACGAAGTCTCGCGCGCCCTCACCGCGTGCGAAGGAGCGATCCTTGTCGTCGATTCCACGCAGGGGGTCGAAGCCCAGACCGTCGCCAACGCCTACATGGCGATCGAGAACGACCTTACACTCATCCCCGTCGTCAACAAGATCGACCTTCCCTCCGCCGCGCCGGAAAAAGTCGCGATGGAGATCGAGCAAGTCCTGGGCCTCGCCGCCGAGGACTGCATCCTCGTCTCCGCGAAGACCGGCTTCGGCCTGCCCGAACTCCTCGCCGCCATCTGCGACAAACTTCCCCCGCCGCGCCCGTCACTGATCAAACAGACCCGCGCCCTCATCTTCGATTCGCACTACGACGACTACCGCGGCGTCGTCGTCTACATCCGAGTCTTCGACGGCCGACTCAAAGCGGGCGACAAGATCCGCATGATGGGCACCGGCCGAACCTGGAACCTCACCGAACTCGGCAAGTACACTCCCAAGCCCGTGAAGTGCGGCCCCGAAGGCCTCGGCCCGGGCGAGACCGGCTACCTCGTCGCCAATATCAAAACTCTTAAAGACGTCCGCGTCGGCGACACCATCACCATCGACAACGACCCCGCCGCCGAGCCGCTCCCCGGCTACAAAGAGCCGCGCCAGATGGTCTTCTGCGACTTCTATCCAACCTCCGGCGCCGAAGCCAAGGGCAACGACTTCGAAGAACTCCGCGAGGCGATGGAAAAACTCAGCCTCAACGACGCCTCCTTCACCTTCCACCCCGTCCATTCCGAAGCCCTCGGCTTCGGCTTCCGCTGCGGCTTCCTCGGCCTGCTCCACATGGACATCATCCAGGAGCGCCTCGAACGCGAGGGCGGCGTCGAGATCATCCAGACCGCCCCCACCGTCTCCTACGAACTCGAAACCACCGCCGGCGAAGTGCTCCAGATCAACAACCCCGCCGAACTCCCCGACCCCTCCGTCTGGAAAGAACTCCGCGAGCCCATCGTGCGATTGGAGATCATCGTCCCCAAGGAATACATCGGCGACGTCATGGCCCTCTGCGGCAACCGCCGCGGCATCTACAAAACCCAGACCCTCGTCAGCGAAACACGACAGATCCTCGTCTACGACGTCCCGCTGGCCGAGATCATCTACGATTTCTTCGACAAACTGAAGTCAATGACCCGCGGCTACGGCACGATGGACTACCACCTCACCGGCTTCAAGGTGGACCGCCTCGCCAAGGTTGACATCCTCGTCAACGGCGACATCGTCGAAGCGCTCAGCATGATCTGCCACCGCGACAACGCGGAACATCGAGGCCGCCAGTTGCTCGTCCGACTCAAAGCCGAGATCCCCCGCCACCAGTTCGAGATCCCCCTCCAGGCCGTCATCGGCGGCAAAGTCGTCGCCCGCGAAACCATCAAAAGCATGGGCAAAAACGTCACCGCCAAATGCTACGGCGGCGACGTCAGCCGCAAACGCAAACTGCTGGAAAAACAGAAGGAAGGCAAAAAGCGGATGAAGGCCATCGGCTCGGTCGAGATCCCGCAGGAAGCCTTCATGGCGGTGCTTGACCAAGGTGAATAGCAGAGCCCAGAGCGCCAGCGACGGGTTCTTCTTCAGCCCGAAGGGCTGGAAGTTCGTAGCCGGGGGTTAGCGAGTCTTCGAGCGTAACCCCCGGAACACGCGCCAACAATACCTCTTCCTGCACCCCGAAGGGGTGCTACCCTTCTTGCCAAATGACCCGCGCGTATTACATCAACGTCTTCTTCAGCGCCGACGACAAGTGCTACGTCGCGGATATCCCTGACCTCAAGTACTGCTCCGCATTCGGCAAAACCCCAGAAGCCGCGGTCCGCGAAGTCCGCAGCGCCATGAAGTTGTGGATCGAATCCGCCAAAGCCCACGGCAAGCGCGTCCCCGCCCCGCGGTACCGCCAGGCGATCTACAAGACAGCGTCGTGAGCGATGCCGGATGTGCCGGGAACGGCGGCGTGAAAACCACGCAGGAGGCGATCATGGCGGCGCTGGATCAGGGGGGAAAAGCGATGACAGTTCGCGAGCTAGGGGTCGCTGGCGACGGAGCCAGCCTGGCGCGGCTTTCGTTGGCAGCTGTGGAGTTTTGTCGAGAAGCGCCGAGGTATCGCGGCCATGCCAATGCGAGCTGGAAGCTAATCCCTTCTGTTTTTCGTGATGGTGATGAGGAATGGGAACGTAGTCTCGCGAACGATTTTGTTCGACTTGCCCCCGCGCGATTCACAAACTGTCCATTGAGAGGCATGTGGGCGGATTGGCTCTGCCTGATGCGGCACCATTCCTTACCAACCCGATTGTTGGATTGGACCCACTCGATTCTTGTGGCTGCCTACTTCGCGTGCGAGTCGCGGGACAAGGTGGACGGAGAGATTTGGGTCATTGCCTCGGCGCGGATGAACTCGGCCATGGCCGGGCATGGCTACCGAGTGTCAATGCTGGGTGAAATGGCTTGGCCCTATGTAATTGAGCCGTTCCAATCCGCTTCCTCCAATTTGATAGGCGCGCTGCTCGTAGAGCCTCCGCATGTGGATCCAAGAATGACCGCTCAGCACTCTTCGTTCACAATTCACGCAGACGGTGTGGCGCTTGAAACCCACAAGCAGGCACCAGAGTTCTTGGCACGCATTCGCGTCCCGCAAGAGCGGAAGGAGCAAATTCTGTCGCAGCTCGATGCGCTCGGTTTCTCCAGATTGACCTTGTTCCCGGACTTGGACAACCTTTCGGCGGCCTTGGCGGCACGCCGATACGGAAGTTCCGCGTGAGAATCGAAAGATCGATGCGCCCGCCTACGTCAGCTTTTTCCAAGAGCCGATGACTCGGTCTCCCGACCGACTCTGATGCTCGGGTGCCACAGGTGAGACTGCTTCGAGGCTCGCCCGCCTTCTGGGCAGATTCCGCTGAATTTTGCCGGAATTCGACGATTATTCGGCATCTTTTCTTGCCAACGAGAGCGCGGCGCTGGATGATTGTCATTGGCTTCGCCGACCGATCCTCGGGATAAGGGCGGCCGGAGCGTGGATCGAGCGTCCCAAAGCTCCGCCGCTAAGTCCGAAAAGGACGTTTGCATGAACGAGTCCATACGAAGCGTGTTGGTTGTCGCGGTTGTCTTTCGCGCTGGGGGCTGAGGAACATGAAATGGAAAGCATAAATCAGGCTAGGTTCTGTCTGAAAACCACGCTTCTGGCCGATTTCCGTGGGTGATGGCAAAGAAATCGTCACGGAAACCGGCGCGTCTGAAACGGCATGAGCTCACCGACGAGCAGTGGGCGTTGGTCCGATCGCATCTCCGGCGCT
>CAMTWL010000047.1:0-21615 GCA_947085435.1 uncultured Phycisphaerae bacterium | reverse complement strand
GCGTTCGTTGCGAGCGGCGCGGCGAGGGTCGCCGCGGCGACCGAGCAAGCCGCTCGAAGCCGACTGTTGGAACCCTCTTTTCTTCTGCTTGCCTCCCCGCCCCTTGGGCGGACGCGCTCCTCCGGCCCCCGCCCAAGGGGCAAACAATCCGGAGTGTGAGGGGTGTACGCCGCCGAGGGGCTTGCTCGCAAGGCCTCGCGGCGCCCCTCGCAACGCGCGAGCGCCCTTCCGGGGGCGGGCGAAGCGCCGATCGCGCCCCCGCTGCCGGCACCGGTCGTTGCAGGGGGCTGAAGAGTTACGTTTTTGGGTTGTTTTCAGCTCAAAGGGTCTTTGCTAATATGCCTTTGTATCAAGCCCGGAGGGCTGGCAGTCAGTAGCCGGGGGTGAGCGAGTCTTCGAGCGTAACCCCCGGTAACCGCCGTCGTAGAAACTTTTCCGCACCCTGAAGGGGTGCGACACAGTCAGAGAACGTCGGCGTGACAACCACGCATGTGCATCAATCGTGAACCTCGGGAAACCTGTCGCCGCTCCGCGGCTCAGGATGATTTGTTCGCACGTTGGTGCCCGGGCTTACGCCCGGGCCTACTGCCTGCCGCCGCTCCGCGGCTGAGGCGGACATTGCTTTTTGTTCAACGAGTTTCGTTGCCGCGTCCGAATCGCCGACGGGCAAGGCCCATCGCGATGAAGGGCACCGCGAAGCACACTGTTGCGCCCGCGGGCACAGTCTGAACCCAAAGGTCGTAGACATCCGCCATGCCGAAGGGTGTTTCATCGTTCACCCCCGAAGCGGTCGCGGCCGACGGAGTCTGGAGGTCCACCGTGGTCACCAGATAGGCGCGAAGGGCGAGCGCCTGCTGCTCGGTCGGGGATGTTTGGAACATGACCGCCGGGCCGCCGAGGAGGATGGTGTGCGCATCGCTGTTTGCAGGTTCGGTCAAGAGGGCAAAGAACACCCCACCCGAAAGTGTCGAGCCCGCTTTGATTGTGAGGCGGGCGATGAAGACCCCGTCGAACGCGCTGCGGCCTCCCGATTGATTTGGAGCGAAACCTGATTGCACGAATGGTGGAATCACAGCGTACCCACCCTCGGCGGCGTTTTCTGGCTGGTCTCCGTTCCCATCTGGATCACCGATATGTGATCCGGGACCGGCATCGTGGAACGAACCGGGAATCAGTTCTCCCTCGTTGTAGTCCGCCGCCAGCCCGCTGGCGGGGCCGTAGTCGCCGTAAAAACTGAGCGTCGCTATGCTGTTGTTGGCGGGGTTGGTGGTACGATTTCGAGCGGTCGGGCCGTGCTGGTCAATCGTGAAATGGGAATCAAACTCAAACTCGTTTAATGCGGAGAACGCCGCGGCGTTGCCGACAAAGACACCCGTACCTGCGCCGTCGGCGACGAAGAACCCCCCGTTGTCAACGCGAAACCCCGGCCCGTCATACCCAAGCAGATCGCCGCCGGCATCAACGTTTAAAGGCTGAAACGGTGCCGCAAGAGCAAACCCAGCGACAGCCCATGACCCGGCAACAGCAAAGCACGCGATCTTCATGTGTTCCTTCCTTCCGGCCGGATTTCCCGGCACCCCAAAACTCTACCTCAAAAACCGAGGCGCGGCCAGTCAAAATAATTGCAGTATTCTGTTCGCAGTTTGGACACTCCCCCCTCCCCAACCCAGCCCATCCTCAAGCGTCTCGGCTTCGCCTCCGTGCTTGCGGTCGTCGCGCTCGCGTTGCCGCCGCTGGGTGGGTTCCTTGTGCTTGGGTACATGGACACGATCGCGCAGTGGCTCGGCTCGCACAAGGAGTTCGGCGTGGTGATCTACGCCGGGGCGTTCGCGGTGCTGGCGGGGCTGGCGCTGCTGCCGACGTACGCGCAGGCGATCCTCGGCGGGTGGGCGTTCGGGATCGTCGGCGGATTCCCGGCGGCGATGTTCGGATTCTTCGGCGGCGCGCTGATCGGCTACGGCGTGGCGCGGCCTACGGCATCTGAGCGCGTCACGAAAGTGATCGACGAGCAGCCCAAGTGGGCGGCGGTGCGGGATGCGCTGGTGCCGGCGGCCACGGCCGACTGCGCTCCGCAGAGCCTGTCCCGGCGCGCCGGGACTGGCCGTGGCACCCGGGCGCTGCGCACGCTCGGCATCGTGACGCTGCTTCGCCTGCCGCCGAACTCGCCGTTTGCGATCACGAATCTGGTGCTGGCGTCGGTGCGCGTGCCGCTGTGGATTTATTGCGTCGGGACGGTGCTGGGGATGGCCCCGCGGACGTTCGCCGCGGTGTGGCTTGGGCACGCTTTGCACGGGCAGTATTCCTCGATCAAAGAGGGTCTCGACGCGGAGAAACCCTGGTGGCTCTTCGCGACGATGATCGCGGGGACGCTGATCGTGCTGGCGATCATCGGCGTGATCGCCAACAAGGCGATCGAGCGGGTAACCAAGAAACCTGTTTGACCCCACCGAACTCGGATGACGCCGTCGCTCACCGATTCGCGACGGCGGCGCCCTTGATCTTGATGAAGGCCTCGATCGCGGCGACCAGTTGATCCGGCGTGATCGTCTGGCCGTCGGTCAGGGGCTCGACCGCCTTGCGTTTGCAATAGACCGCTTCGGCCGGGGTCAGACCGGATTGATCGATCTGGGTAAAGAGCGTGGCGCACAAGTCGAAGGCACGCCGGGTGGTGTTGTTCGCGTCGAGAGACGAGACGTGGCGCGCGAAAGCGATCGGATCGAACCCCATCCCTTCGCCCGCGCGCTCGAACTCTCGGGCGTCGTCGAGGATCGCGTCACGGAACTCATCGCTGCTCGCGTCGAGCGAAGCGAGGCTGTCGAGGATGGCGCGGAGCATCGCCGCCGAGACGCGGGGCGAGGCCACCAGGCGGTCCGGGCCGCCGGCGTCGCCGTTGGCGCGGGCCTGGTCGATGTAGAGCGTGCGCCCACCGAGGCCGTCGATCTGTTCGCCCGTCGATGAGGCACGCAGGTACAGGTCGAGGCGCTCGACGGCATCGCGCAAGTTGGCGTCGGGCACGAAGTCTTCCGGAAGGAAGGGCATCGCGGGATTGATGTACCGATTCAGCGCCGAGCCGAGATCGTTGCCCATGCCGTCGCGTTCCGGCGGCGGAGATGGTGGCGGTGGTGGCGGTGGTGGCGGTGGTGGCGGTGGTGGCGGCGGTGGTGGCGGCGGTGGCGGCGGTGGCGGCGGTGGTGGTGGAGGCGGTGGTGGAGGCGGTGGTGGTGGTGGCGGTGGTGGCGGTGGTGGCGGTGGCGGTGGTGGCGGGACGGCTTCCGGACGCAGGTCATATGCGAGGCCGTTCGCGGTGTTGCCGGCGCGCGGATCGCGGAAGGTCTCGATGTCGATGGTGCCGGAGTAGTCGGAGACGGTGAATCCGGCGACGGTGCTGCCCGGCGCATCGGCGCAGAAGGCGGGGGTGTTGGCGGGGAAGCCTCCCGTGGCGATCGGCATCGAGGTAAAGTTGATGATCCCGCCCGCGACGTAGTCCACGCCCGCGTCGGCGCGATCTTCGACGGGGTTGCCCGCGCCCGAGCCGATGCGGGAGATGTTCCCGGTGCGCCGGGTGACAAGCGAGATGCTCGGCGAACTCACCGTCATGTTCCCGAGCGTGGTAATGTCGCCCAGCGCGGCGGCGGTGGTGGCGTTGATGGTGAGCGAGCCCAGGACGAGGAGTTTCTGGTCCTCGGCGAAGTTGACGTTGGCGGCATTGATGACGAACGCGTCGGCGGGCGAGGCGTTGTCGATGGCGATGCCGCCGGTCGCCGTCAGCGCGTCGGTCATCACGATCGTGCTGAGGTTCGGCACCGAGGCGGAGGCCGGGATGCCCGTGTTGAAGTTGACGGTGTTGAAGGCGAGCGTGCCGCCGATGGAGCCGCCCAGCATGATGGGGGCCGTCTCGAAGGTCGGGGTCGCGGCGGAGCGAAGGGTCAGCGTGCGCATCCCCGCGGCGTCGGAGTCGATCGGAGCGAAGAAGATGAGTCGGCCCGCTCCGCCGTCGATTGCGAGGTCGCCCGAGACGGTGACGGGGCCGCCGAAGGACATGCCGCTCGCGGCGGCGAGATTCGGGCCGGCGACGGTGAGCGGCCCCATGGCGCTCAACGTGGCAAGCGCGTTGGCTCCCGAGAAGTCTCCCGCGAGCGTGTTCGAGCCCGCGCCGGGAGCGCAGAGCGTGAGGACCGAGCCGGCGACCTTGGTGGGATCGGAGATCGAGACGTTGCCGTCGAACGAGCAGAGGGTGTAGTTGATCCCGGCGGGGCCGACGCCGCCGAACTGGAGCGCGGATGCGGTGGCCGCGTCGGTGATGCTCGCGTCCTGCTGCATGGTGAAGTCGGTGGGGACGCCGACGCCCGCGGCTCCGCGGAAGTTCGGGGCGTTCGTGAGCGCGTCGATGGAAGCGGTGGTGCCCATGCCGCCGAGGGTGTCGCCCGCGGTGAGGATGATGACGGCGGAGTCGATGTTCGGGTTGTTGACGAAGGAGAGGGTGCCGGTGCCGTCGTTGCCGGCGGAGAGCATGACGCCGGCGTCGGCGCGGATGCCGGCGGTCGCCTGGATGTTGCCCTCCATGTTGGCGAGGAACGTGGACGTGCCCGCGTCGATCGGGCCGGAGAGATTCAGGTTGCGTCCCGAGATGGTGACGGGGCCGTTGGCGGTCGTGACGCCCACCATCTGGACATCGCGGATGGCGGTGATGCTGAGCGAAGCGAGGCCGAAGGTCACGCCGGAGAGCGTGACGTGCCCGAGCGCGACGCTGGTGGCGTTGGCGCTGACGAAGAGGTTGGTGCCGGCGAACTTCGTGGGGCTGGTGGCGCTGACGCTGTTGTTGTCGGAGGTCAGCGTGTAGTTCGCGGGGACGATGCTCCCCGGGAATCTCGAAGCGGGCGGCGTGCGGGCATCGTTGATCGCGCCGTCGTTCCGCAGGACGAAGACCATCGGCGCGCCCACGTTCGCCTGATCGGCAAAGGTGACGCCCCCCGAGTTCGCGTTGGCCGTGCTCCCGCCCGGCGCGCCGAGTCCCTGCCGACCGGCGCGGAGCATCAAAACGTCCGCGCGCAGCAGCGGCGACGACGCGAACGTGAGATTGCCGACGCCCGTTCGCCCGACCCCGATATCGATCGTGCCGGCGGTCATGAAACCTCGGAAGACGCCCGCTTTGTCCGCTCCGATACTGATATTCCCCGTCGCGGTGAAGGCTCCCGAGTTGTCGATCTGCCCCGTGTGGCTCAGAAGTATCGCGGCGGCGGTGACGAAGCCGGGGGCGGTGCCGACGTAGTCAGAGCCACGGCTGTCGAACGTTCCGCCCCCGAGGGTGATGCCCGCGCCGACCTGGACGCTGCCGCCGCCGAGCGAATCGCTGTTGGCGCGGAGGTTGAGGTTCAGGTTGTCGCCCGCGCCGCCCGAGATCGCGAAACTGATGTTGACGTTGTTGTGGGCGACGAGCGTGAGCGTGTTGGTTCCGGTGCCGGTGAAGTTGATGGGGGTGTTGACGTCGATATTGCCGAGTTCGGCGTTCGCGCCGCCGGTGCCGGTGGTGATGGTGACGGTCGCCCCGCCGGTGAGCGCGGCGGTGATGAGTCCGACCTCGATCTGCGCGGCGTCGTCGGAGGTGGTGAATGGATTGACGCCGTTGGTGTTCAGGTTGCCCGAGCCGTCGGCGACGATGGCGACGTTGTTGGGGTCGATGAGCCACTGGCCGCCGTTGCCGCTCGAAGCGGTGACATTGGGGGTGGTACTCAGCGCGAGGTGCCGCTTGCCCGAGGTTTCGACGAAGCCACCGTCGCCGGCGATCGCGCCGCCCCTCGCGGAGATCGAGCCGTGGATGCTCGCGGATTCCTCGGCAAAGAGGACGACCGAGCCGCCGTCGCCCGAGTTCGTGGCGTCGGCATGGATGGTCGTGTCGCGCGAGACCGCGAGTGTTTCGGAGTTGGGGAGCGGGCCTTGGCCCTGGACATCGCCGCCGATGCGGATGTTGCCGCCGCCCGTTGCTCCCGAAGCGTCGATGGTCGCGCCGTTCAGCGCGATGCTCTGCCCGGTGACGGTGATCGCGCCGCCCACATCCGGAGAGGACGCGTCGAGCGAGCCGGCGACGCGGACCTCGCCGGTCGCGCCGCCTTGAACGGTGATGTCCTTCGCTTTGATCAAGCCGCCGGCGTGGATCGCGACGCCCACGGCATCGCCCGAGGCGACCAGCACGCGGCCGCCGGGGGCGCGGATCGTGCCGAGATTCTGGACCGCGGGCGGATCGTTGATCGAGCGCGCCTCGCCCGCGGCGTTCTGGATGCGGGCGAAGATATTCCCGCCCTTCTCGCCGAGCAGGATGTCGTTGCCCGACGCGAGCACGACCGCGCCCTGGGGGCTTTCGATCACGCCGTGGTTCCGCGTCAGACGGCCCGCGAGCGCCACCGTGTCCGCAAGGATGGTGCCGTCGTTCTGGACAACGCCCCGCACATTCGTGAAGCGGTCCACGCCGCGAGCGAAGTCCTTGTCGTTGATATTCCCCGCGGCGGCGAAGAGCGAGCCCACGTTGACAAGCGACCCCTCGCGGAAATACACGCCCGCGGGGTTCGTGATGTAGACGCGGCCGTTGGAGGTCAGCGTGCCCGCGATGCTCGTGGGGTCCGGCCCCATGACGCGGTTCAGCACTTTGGACGACGCGCCGGGCTGGACGAATCGGACGGTCTCGCCCGACGCGATATCGAACGACTGGTAGTTGATGATCGACTTGTTGCCCGCGGTGATCGTGGTGAGGCTGCCGTCGCGCTGGAATCGGACCTTGCCCTTGACGACCTGCTCGCCGGAAGGGCCGGCCCACGCCGGGACCGCCATCAAAACGGAGAATCCGAGGCCGACGATGAATCGGCCGGATCGCTCGTGATTTCGACGGCCGCTCTTTCCTCTTGACGACATATCGCTCGGCTCCCTTTCCCTGCTCAGGCGTTTCCGCCTCCGCCGCCCTCCGCGGCCTCAGAACAACAACGTCAACACAAAGTGCAGCCGGCTCGACCCGGCATTGACCTGTGTCGGCGCTTCAATCTCGCTTAACACTACGCCAAAATCGACCCGGAGATTCATGTTTCTGCCCACCAACATCTCGAGCCCGACCCCCGCACCGATAAGAGTCTCATCGCGCTCGAATGGCAGGCGGTCCTCGTTCTCGGCTCTCCCTACATCCAGAAAAGCCTTCGCAATCACATCCAGATCGGGCCGCGCATATCGGGTGTGAGGACGCACCCGGAAGGGGTTCCCGAACACGATCGGCGGGTTCTCGGATCGCTCGTCGTAGGGTTCGAGGAGCCGCGGGATGTGCAAGCGATACTCCGCCGTGCCGACGTACACGCCGTCTCCCGCGACGGCGCTCTCGGGGTAGCCGCGCACGGTGTCCATGCCGCCGACGACATCCTGGAACGTCGGTGCGAGCCGCGCGCCGAGCGAGTGCTGCGCGCGAACGCGGAGCGCCACCTCGTGCGCGAGCGTGGACTTGCCCGCCTGGAATCGCTCTGAGTCGAGGAATGGTTCGAGATAGAGCGTCTGCTCGAAGCCCCACTGGAACACCGCGAACTCCTCGTCCGGGTCGGTGCGCCCGAGGCTCTCGAGCGCCGGATCACCCGTCCCGGCGATGTCGTCGAGGTTCCACTCGATCCGCGCGAACGCCGACGTGCCCGCGTCGTCGGCGAATCGTTCGAGCCTCAACCCAAGACTTGGAAGGAAGAATGAATCCCGTCCCGAAACGTCGGCGGCCTGGTTGTCGGTGCTCACGCTCTCCCAGCGCAGCCCCGAGACAAAGTCGATGAACAGATCGCGCCGCTGGAAGAAGTTCCAGGAGAGGTCGCCGCCGACCGACCAGGTTTCGCCGCGGAAGGACTCGCCCGCGAAGCCGACCTGGGATGCGTCGAACTTGCTGTACGAGGCGAAGGGTCGGAGCCGGAGACGGTCGCCCAGGGGGAACTCGTAGGAGCCGACGACGCCGTGGGTGCCGCCGAAGCCCGCGGTGACGAAGTCGAGGACGAGGATATCGTCGCGCCCGGTGAGTTGGTTGTTGATGAGGCCGAAACGCTCGCGGATTTCATCGGTTTCCGGCGTGCCGTTGTTCGCCAACTGCGCGAAGATGAACCAGGGCTTGTTCTCGCGCACCAGATAATCAAGCGTGACATCCCCCGGCTGCTCGGCGGTCGAGACCGCGACATCGACGCGCCGGCCGGGATGCCGGTTCAATCGGAACGTGTACGCATCCAACAGATCGCGACGGAGCGTGTCGCTCCCCGGCTCGCCCCCCTCGGCGGCGGGCTGAATCGGGCTGTTCTCACGGACCCGTGCATGGACGGGGTTGTCCACGCCTTTATCCGCCGGGACATGGTCGCCCGAAGCGACCGTGCGGACCTGAACCACTTGCGCGGTGTAGACCACGATGCGAATCGGGCCGTTGCCTTCGGCACGCAGATCAGTCCAGATGTTGGCGGCGGAAGCCAAATCGCCAGCGGAATCCCGAACGTCGATCGAAAGATCGTCGGGGCTGGTGGCGACGAGGACGCCGATGAGGCCTCTGACGTTCAGCGCCCGCACGATGGCGCGGTTCACCGCGTCAAGAGCCTTGCGGGAAAAGCGACCGGGCGACGCCGCGAGCGATTGGTTCAGCGCCGCGAGCGATATCTCAGCCGAACCCTCACCCGTCGAGACCGCGCCCTCTCCCGAGCGGGAAAGCGTGACGATTGATTCAGCGAGGAGGTCCGCCGGCGCGGGCAGACCGGGCGTGTCGCGCTCGTAACGTACCGCGAACTCGGAGACCATGAACTCCGGCGTTTCGACGGCGATCGGCGTACCGGCGACCGCCTCCGGCTGCGCCCGAGCCTGGGCCGCGCTCATCCCGCCAACCGCTCCCGTCAGCCAGAGAAGCATCGCCGCGCCTCGCAAGCCGACGGCCTGACCCCCGACCTGCCGGCTTGATCGTCGTTCGCGGTGCCGATCCAACATGGCGTCCTGCTCCAGTTCCGTCGATCCCGTGGCCCTGGGTTGCTTCGCGGCGCTCGCCTCCGCAGTTCCATCTTATCGGAGCCGCGTGGACAATGGGCACGC
Organism: uncultured Phycisphaerae bacterium; assembly: GCA_947085435.1. Classification (GTDB taxonomy): domain Bacteria; phylum Planctomycetota; class Phycisphaerae; order Phycisphaerales; family UBA1924; genus JAEUIV01. The sequence goes on along the minus strand of CAMTWL010000047.1, from coordinate 12,549 downwards.
CCAGGAATGAGATCGGCCCAAACCCACGGCCTCGTCCGAACGGTCATTCGCGCTCGGCCGCAAACATCCCGGAGCCGAGGCCAACCTTGCCGCCTGGACCAACTGGGCTATCCGTGCCCCAAGAAGCGATCGGTCGGGACGATCCGACAAGAGCAGATGTGCCGGGTCATCGGCATTTTTTGCGCCCTGAGGCCCGAAGCCGACGCACGTCACGCGCCGACCAGGTCGATCTGAAGCACTGCGTTTCGATCGCGCCAAGGCTTGTTCCACCGGAGGTACCACATGCGCCAACTCATCACTCGAAGCGCGGCCTTGATCGGTCTGGCGTGCCTCGCCGCCTGCTCGAACGCGCCACGCACCGCCTCCGTTTCCTCGACGCCGACCTCAACGATCCAGCCCTCCGGCTCGCTCGCCGCCAGCGACGACGTCGGCCGCGCCGCCTTCCGCCCCGAATCCGCCCGCCAGGATCGTGTCGTCAGCGTGCCCATCTCCCTCGATTGATGAGGATCACCTCAGGGCAGCATCCGCGGCACAACATTCTCAGATGAGACATCCCCCGACTCCCCGGTGCGCGCCGCTTTCTCAAGGCATCGAAGGTCAAGAAAGTTCGACTTGCCGTCACCATCGAGATCGGGGCGGAGGCGATGCCATTCGTACAAGTCCTCCGAATCCAGAGTGCGGTCGGCGTTCAGGTCGCGCCAGCACGCGCCGTCCTCGAGCGCCGCGACCTCGCGCGCCGAGAGCACCTCGTAGCCCGGCACGGTCAGGTGGTTGGTGTCGAATCCGCCGAACTGGTACCAGCCGTTGTCCACCATCTCGCCCCACGCCGTGAGCGCGCCGAGATTGATCGCGGCGCAGCGCGGCGACTCCGAGGCGAACGCCGCCGCCACCTCGCGGTACGATTCGAGTTGCGCATCGTCCGGGTTCCCCACCGGGTGCGAGACCGTAAACAGGAAGAAAAGTTCGTCCTCCGGCCAGTCGTTGATAAGCCAGACGACCTTGATCCGGAAGACGATCGCGTGAAGGTTGTCCAGAAACGCCTCCGCCGAATCGCCCGGAAGAATCCCCGAGAGGATCGAGGGCCGAACCTCGTTCCGATCGTTCAATCCCGAGTTGATGCGGACCAGGATGCGCGGCGAGGGGCCCTGGAGTTCGCGCACTTTCTGGAAGAAAAGCGTCAGGTAGGACATGTCGGCGGCGAGCAGCGCCTCGGCCATGTGCCGCGCAGACCGCCCCCCGAGCGCGTACAACGTGTGCAGCGAAACGCCGACCGGGCGTGCCCGGTTCTCCGCGCGAACGTAGTACGCGATGAACGGCCCGGTGATGCTCTGATCGAACGGGGAAAACCGGAGGTTGAGCAATGTCTCCCTCGTCGCGGCGGGGAGGTCCAGGCCAATTGACGCGACGCCGAGACCGCCACCAGCCGTCGAGTGCGCCGCGCCGGTCGCCAGGGTCTGGAACGGTGCCGCGGCCTGCCTTACGCTCAACTGAAACGACCCGCCCCCCCCGGGAGGCCCGGAATCGAACGTCCCAAACGTGACGTGGAACCGCAGCGGCGCGTTGACATCGATCCCGGAAAACCGTTCGATGAACAGCCCGTGAGAAATCCCCGCCCCCGCCACTTGCTCCGGCGGAACATACAGATAGTTCAAGGGCGCCATCCCGATGCCGGGTTCGAGATACCGATCGAGTTCGAGCGGCGCGCCAGAATAAAAAAACTGACCGGAGGAGATCGTGCTCGCCACGCTGTACTCGTACCCCGACCCCGCGCCGTTGCCCGCGTTCTCACCCGGAGAGAGCAACCCCGTGGCGTACAGCCCGAAGCGCTCGTCGAGCGCTTTGATCCAGCCGTGGTCCCAGCCCGAGTTCTGCTGCAACTGGTTCGAGTCGCCGAGGCACACCACATCGGCCCGACCCGTCGCCGCCGCCCGAAGCCAGGGCGCGATCGCCTCCGGATTGGTGATCGCAGGCAGCGGCGCATCGGCACCCGCGACGGTGGCAAGGAAAAGCAAGGCGAGGCTTCCCCACCGCCGACTGAAACAACTCATGAACACCTCTCCAACCGCAACTGGTCATCACAAATCGACCCAAAGCGGGCCGCCGGTGACGATAGGCCGACCGAACGCGAGCCAAGGATTGAGGGAGATCGACGGTTCCGGGGTCGAGATTAAGGGGTCAAAAATTTTCCCCAGAATGACCCGGTTTCATCGCATTGAAACGCTTGGCGTGAAGGCCGCGCACCGCGCGATCGTGGAAGGCTTGGCAGGCTTTGCCCATGTCAGCGGGGAACGCCAGCACGGTCCCCTTGGCCATGCCAGTCATACGGCAGGTGGAGCGGATGCTGTTCCCTTCGACCAGGGCGGAAACGATGCGGATTCGGGTTTGGGTTTGGGTTTGGGTCCACCGTTGCTGGGTCAGGTCAATACGACTCGGTACTTTGGGGGCACGACCATGGTCACGATTCGCTCAGTGTATCGGATGTCCAAACAGATACCAGACCCAATGCTCATCTTGTGGAAAGACCCAAAGAATCTCGCCCGCGCCCTCATGCACGAATGGACCGCCTTGCCGGCGTTGCGCGCGCATGGAGGCCGTCGCCCGCGTGTACGGGGGACAGTCGTTACGGACACGGAACCGAGAAGAAAGTGAGAACCTCGGTGATGTCGGCGAAGTTGACCGAGCCGTCGTGGTTGGCGTCGCCGTCGGGGCCGGGCAGGAGCCAGTTGGTGAGGACGGCGGTGATGTCGGTGAAGTTGACGATGAGGTCGGCGTTGGCGTCGCCGGGACAAGGCGGGGGCGCGGCGGATGGTGTGCATCCCCATTTGGCGAGCGCCCACGAAGAACGATCGTCGGCTTTGAGGAACGTGCCTGCGATGAAGAGTGCGGGTGGATTGGGGCCGGGGCCGTCGTCGTCGAAGACTTCGAGGTCGGAGGCGACGGGGTGGCCTCCGCACACACGGTAGGGGAGATACGTCAGGCCCGCGCCGAGCGCATGCCAGGCTGAGCCGTCCCAGCGCGCGATGCCCTGAGAGGTCGTGCCCGGCGCGGTGAACCCGCCCGCAGCGAAAAGCGAGTTGGGCGTCGCACCGGAGGGGCCGTCGGGGTCGAAGACGATGAGGTCGAAGAGGAGGGGCTCTGTGAGCGATGCGCAGCCATCAACTGCGGGATCGAGACTTGGTGCGGTGGCGGACCACTGCGTGCCGTTCCACCGCGCGAGGCCGCGCGCGGTGATGGGCGTGACGCCGTCGGTCCATTGGAGGAAGTTGCCGGCGGCGTAGAGTCCATTGTTAAAGACCGCGAGTGCGTTGATGCGCGTGGACGATCCGTCGGCCGAGCCGGTGAACGAGCCGTTGCCGAGGGGTGTCCAGTCGAGGCCGTCGAACTGTGCGATGTCCTTGGCGTTACCGAGGGATGTAGGTTGGACGAAGTCTCCCGCGGCGATGAGGCGCGCAGGGGTCGGGCTGGCATCGTCAGGATCGAAGAGGGTGAGATCGGTGACGGAAGCGCCGCCCGAGACGAAGTTTGTGGTCGACCATGCGGAGCCGTTCCACGCGACAACAGCGCCGGACGCGGAAGATTCGTTGAGGTAGACGCTGACGAAATCGCCTGCGGCGATGAGGGCTTGCGGCGCGGGGCCGGGTCCGTCGGGGTCGAAGGGTTGGAGGGCGAAGACTGCGGAGCCGCCGTCGCGTGCGCCGAAGTTTTCCCAGCCGCCCGCGCCCGAGTTCAGCGCGGGGTTCCATCGTGCGAGCGGACCGACGGCGGGTGTGGAGTCGAGTTGATCGAAGGAGCCCGCGATGTGTTTGGTGGCGGGCGCGGGGCCGGGGCCGTCGGGGTCAAAGTCGGTGTCGGCGTGGATGCGGCGCGGGTTGGTGCGCGGGTCGATGTCGGGGTCAAGGCCGGCGCGTTGCCAGCCGGTGGTGGCGGAGTAGCGGGCGTTGGCGCTGCGCATGGCGTCCACGGAAGCCGGGTAGCCGGCAATGCAGGAGCGCAGGGGGATGGAGGTGTTTCCCGCGCTCGCGAAGCCGCCGTGAACATAAAGGCTTTCCGGCGCGGGCCCCGGTCCATCCGGATCGAGCGGCGAAAGCGCCTCGCAGTGTCCGAATGTGAGCATGTTCCACGAGAGGCCGTTGTTCAAAGCGCCCCACTCCTCGCCGTCCCATGAGGCGATCATGTTGGTGGTGAGCAGGTCGACGAACGGCATGATGGGGACGCACGACATCAGTGGCACGCGCGGCACAGCGGTGAAGCCTCCGCCGACGACGAGGGCCGGGAGTTGAGGGCCGTCGCCATCGAAATCGAATGTGGTGAGGGCATCAAGTTGGCTCTTCGTTGTCAGATACGTCCCGTTAATGTTGATGCCGAGTTGCGGCCCGAAGTCGCCAACCACGGACCATGACTGGCCGTCCCATCGAGAGATCGTGGAGCCGGTTGGGTCCGCGGGGTTGAGGGAGCGCGCCACGAAAAGCGCCGGCGGCAGGGGGCCAGGGCCGTCTTCATCGTGTGTCCAGGCGCGGCCGTTTTCGGGGCCAAACGACGAGATGACCGGCAGCGATGAGTTGGACGAGAGGATTGGGGTCCATGTGTGCCCATCCCAAAGAGTCACGTCGGCGGTGAGCCGGTTGTCGATCGCGTTCACTTCGGAAACGACAACGAGCGCCGGGAGTGCCGGACCGGGTCCGTCCGGATCGAAGACGGTCATGCCGAGACCGATGCCGGGTCGATTTGGGAGTCCAAGGCCGACGGGCTGCCACGAAGCGCCGTTCAATGACGCGAGGTAACTCGGAGGGGGCGGCTCGAAACTGAATGCCTGGAAGAAGCCCCCAGTGGCGAAAAGGGTCGGAAGGGCGGGGCCGGGGCCATCCGGGTCCCATGACTCGAGGTCGTAGACCGATCCTTGTTGCTCGGCACCGATCGGGATATCCGCCCAATCTGAGCCGTCCCACTTCGCGACGAACGGGATGAGGCCAGAGACCTGACCCGCGACGTAGAGCGCCGGGAGCGCCGGCCCGGGGCCATCTTCGTCGAAGACGAGCATGTCGAAAAGGCGATCGCTTGATGAACTGAATCGAGAGTCGAGTTGGTTCCATGCGACGCCGTCGAAGCGCGCGATCTGTCGCCTGGTGCCGCGGAGGTTCATCGATCCGCAAGCGTAGAGGCAGGCGGGGAGCGGGCCCTCCGCATCGCAGTCGAAGACGGTGAGGGCGCTGCGCTGCCCGGGGATCACCGCGCCGTAGTTCAGTTCAGTTCCGCCGATCGGGACCCAGCCTTGGGGTGTCCATCGAATGACTGGGCGATGCGGCGGTCCAGCGAATGTGTTGCGGACCTGCAGCGCCACGAGCGACGGGCCTTCGGGGCCGGGGCCATCGAAGTCGAAGGAAGTGAGCGCGCGAATCGGGCCGGTGAGTTCGCTGCCGCCGAAGGCGGGGATCCAATCGGGTGTGCAGGGCTGTGCGTGGATCGCCGCGGCGGCTGATAGGAGAAGCCCGGCCCGGGCGGATGCGTTGAAGGATCGCATGCGGCTCTCTCCTTGAAGTGTGGATAAGAGTGTACGCAAGATTCGACGGGGCAGTTTCGACGCCGTGATTGTTAATGTGGTGAAACGCACGCCTCCGCCCCCTCCGCCCTCGAAGACTCGGGCACCTCCCCCGCCGGGGGCGGGGGAGGAGGCTTCGCCGCACGACGTGGCGAACTCCGCCAGCCTGGCTTTTCCTCCCGCCTACACTCTCAACCCTGTCAACACCGAAGGAACCAGCCCGCCATGACCGAACGCCAACCACCCGTCTTCGACCCCGCCGCGGCGCATCAGCAGCGCCCGAAACTTCGAGCGATCCGCGGCTTCCCCGCGCAGCATGGCGAGCAGACCTTGCTCGGCCTCGCCGATGCGCGTCAGATTTCGGATGAGGTCGTGTTCACCTCGCCCGCGGCGCAGGTGATCCTGCAGCACATGGACGGGAGCCGGGATGTGGACGGCATCCTCGCGGCGGTCAGCCAGGGGCTTCGCCGTGCCGATCTGGAGATGCTCATCGCGCAACTCGATCAGGCGGGGCTGCTCGAAGGGCCCACGTTCAACGCAATGCTGACGCGGGTGCGGAAGGAGTACGACTCGCTGCCGTATCTGCCCCCGGCGGGGACCGCAAACTTTGCCGATGCGCTCGCCACGCAGGAACTGGGCGAGAAGGCGACGAAGGAGCAACTCGCCGAACTCGGGCCGACGAAACTGCGCGAACAGTTGGACAAGTGGATGAACGAGGCGCTGAAGGACGCCGCGGACCCGGCCTTCACGTCACTCCCCAAGGCAATCATCGCGCCGCACCTGGATTACTGGCGCGGGTGGCAGAACTATTCGCACGCCTACGGCCGCCTCCGCGTCGCCGATCGTCCCGACCGCGTCCTCATCCTCGGCACGAATCACTTCGGCTTCGGCACGGGAGTCGTCGCGTGTGACAAGGGCTTCGGCACGCCGCTCGGCTTGTGCGAGGTGGACAAAGCCTTCATCGACACGCTCAACACCCACCTGACCGCCGAGCAATCGCGGCAACTCTTCGAGAATCGCTACGACCACGAGCGCGAGCATTCCGTCGAACTCCAGATCCCGTGGATCCAGCGGGTCTTCGGCGAAAGCGACGCCGGCGCGTTCCCGAAAGTGCTCGGCGTGCTCGTCCACGACCCCGCGCCGAACAACGGCGAGTCGTACGACGGCAAAGGCCTCGGCATCCTGCCCTTTATCGACGCGATGAAAAAGACAATCACCGAGATGCCGGGGCGGACGCTGATCGTCTCGTCCGCCGACCTCAGCCACGTCGGATTCTCCTTCGGCGACAAGGTCTCGATCGTTGCCGAGGAGCCGGAGTCGGTCGCGTTCCGCAACAAGGTGGTGCAGCACGACCGCGAGATGATCGAACTCATCCGCCTGGGAAAGGGCGAGGAGTTGGTGGCGTCGATGGCCTGGCAGCAGAACCCCACGCGATGGTGCAGCGTCGGCAACCTCGTCGCCACCATGAAGATCGTCGGTGGCGGGGACGTTCGCTTGCTCAACTACGCGATCGCCACCGATCCGCAAGGCGTCGCGGCGGTGTCCTCGATGGCGGGGGCGATTGTCTGAACGTGCCCCAAGCGAAGAACGGACGGTCGAGAAGCCGGCACCGAGCCGCCTTGGACGAAGTGTCGGAGGCCGCCGCGCCCAACACTCATCCGTGATCTGAATCACGCGCGCGCCAGAAAATCCCGCAGAATCGCCGCTGCCGCGAGCCCATCCCGCCGCTGCTTCTTCTGCCCCCGCGTCAGACCGCTCTGCGCCATGTCCCAGTCCGCGGCGTCGGAAGTGAGACGCTCGTCCTGAAAATGAACCGCGAGGCCGGTGCGTGCGGCCAGTTTCGCGGCGAACGAGCGGACAATCTTCGCCCGCGGCCCTTCCGTGTCGTCCATGTTCAGCGGCAGGCCAAGCACGATCGCGTCCGGCTTGTGGTCGTCGACGGCCCGCGCGACTTCGTCGAGCAGTTGCTCGCCCGGCGCGATGGGCCGCTCGATGGTCTTCAGCGGCGAGGCGAGGCGCACCTCATCATCGCCGACCGCGAGGCCGGTGCGCTTGTCTCCAAGATCGAGGGCGAGGTACCTCAAGACATCTCACCGCAGAGTCGCAGAGCACGCTGAGGAAGACAAAAAACAGCCACAGATGACCCAGATGGACCCAGATAGGAAAACCCAGTTTGCTCTTTTCTTATCTGTGCCCATCTGTGTCATCTGTGCCAAATGTCTTTGCCTTCTCCGCGCTCTCCGCGCCGCCGCGTGAGACCTCAGCGCGAAGCGGCGTACGCGCCCCCCGCAAGCCCGCCGATCGGATCGTCCGCCAGCGCGATCCCCCCGATCGGCCCCGTCACCACATGCTCCCCAGGCAGCGGGCTGAACCGCGACCCCGCCATCGGCAGCCGCTTGTTCACGTCGGCCTTCGGCAGCAGCGGGAACAGCGCGAGCATCGCCCCGCCCACCACCACATTCATCAGGAACATCTGCCAGGTATCCGTCCATCCCTGATACACCATGAGGCTCGTGGCGACCACAAGCACGATCGACGCGGGGATCAGCGATTGCCAGCAGAGTTTCAGCACCTGGTCGTAGCGGATGCGGGGGATGGTCCAACGGATCACCATCATGAAGCACACGCTCAGCAGCACCTTCGTCACCAGCACGCCGACCTTCACCAGCACCGCCAGCAGCCCCGTCTCTTCGGGATACGTCAGCCAAAGCCCCGGAACGTGATACCCGCCGAAGAAGAGCACCACGCAGAACGCGCTGCTGGTCATCATGTGCGCGTACTCGGCGAGGAAGAAAAGCGCAAACCGCATCGCGGAGTATTCCGTGTGATAGCCGCCGACCAGTTCCTGCTCCGCCTCGGCGTTATCGAACGGCGCCCGGTTCGCCTCCGCAAGGATGCACACATAGAACAGGATGCACGCCAACGGCTGCGCCAGGAACAACCACCCGCCGGTGATCGGGCTGGAAATCTGCTGCTCGACGATCAAACTCGGCCGCACCGTCCCCGTGATGAGCAGGACCGCAAGGATCTACAGCCCCATCGGGATTTCATACGAGATCATGCCGGCCGAGCATCGCAGCCCGCCGAGGAAGGAGTACTTGTTGTTGGAGGCCCATCCGCCGAGCGTGACGCCGTAGACCCCGACCGCCGCGACCGCGAGCAGGAAGACGAAGCCGATGTTGATGTCCGCGACCGCGACCAGCGCCGTCCCCGCCGAGACGATGCTCGTCCCGAACACCGTGATCTCCGGCACGCTCACATGCCCGCCCCACGGGATCACGGCCCACCCGATAAACGCCGGCACCACCGCGCACGCGGGTGCAAGCGTGAAGAGCCACTTGTCCGCCCCGAGCGGCCGGTAGTCCTCTTTCAGAATAAACTTCAACCCGTCGGCCAGCGATTGCCCAAGCCCCCAGAACCCGAACCCGCGGAAGAGCGTTTTCAACAGCGGCAGGCCGAGGTCGAAGCCCACGCGATTGGGGCCGATCCGGTCTTGAATGTACGCGGAGATCTTGCGTTCGAGATAGATGAGAAACGGAATGATCCCCAGGATGACGTGGATCATCACGAGAACGGTGATGCAGCCGACGAAGAGTTGGGGCGAGAGGGGGAGGAGTTGCGGCATGGAGGTGGGAGTGTAATGGATGGACCCATGAAAGTGGCACGCCCTTTCCAGGGCGTGTCGGCGGCACGGGCTGGAAAGCCCGTGCCACTTTCGCTACCGCCAGTAGTCTCGCCGGGGGTTCTTCTCGACCATGGCCCACGTCACGCCGCGTGGCAGCTCCATGCCTTGCTCGCGCTGAGACTTGCGCAGCCAATCGTAGAAGCCGGGAGGGGGGACGTGTTCCCTGCGGCCGGCGACGATGCTTTCAATGGAGAGTTGCAGGTCGAGGTCCGGCCATTCGACGGCGTAGCCACCCTTCCCCTCGTCTCCCCAGAACTCCCACGCGCGACGCTGCCGCGGCGTTGCCCCCGCGAGCGTGGGGTAGAACGAGAGCGGCGCGATCACGCGACGCCCGTCTTCGAGAACGACTTCGATCGTGAGTTTCCCGAACCGGATATCCGTGGCGATCAGTTCGTCATGGGGAGCCGAAGAACTTGTTCCACGCCGCGAGGAGTTTCCGCCGCCGCTCGCGGACGATCCGCGCGATCGCGGCACGTTCCGAGTTCTTGAAGCCGCGACTCCCTTCTTCCCGCCCGCCTTCGATCCACCACTTGCCCGTGGCGCCACCCTTACGGACGTGGACGTGCGGCGGCTCGTGGCCGTCGCCCGCGAAGAACGAGAAATGGAAACCCTGCTCATAGTGGATTCTAGGCATCGGACGTCAGTTCGTCATGCGAATCCGATTACGTCCGAGAGGCGACGCAGCCGACGAAGAGTTGGGGGGAAAGAGGAAGGATCGCGGCAAGGGAGGTGGGCATGGAGAGGGGAGTGTACCCAGCCCCGGCAGGGGCGCAAGGCTGTCCCGGCGCGCCGGGACGGGTGCAGCGACGCTGCTTTGAGCGCCGCGGAACCCGTGGACCGAACCCCCCAAACAATCTTGAGCCCGCGAAGCGGGCGAAGGAAACGCATCAACCGCCGCCGCGCCTCTAAACCGGCACCCTCGCCGGGAACGAGCATGTCCGCCGCGGCGGACAATGCCACCCGGATAGAAAGAAGCAGGCCACCCGCCGCAGCCTCCTCCCCCGCCCCCGGCGGGGGAGGTGCCCGAGTCTTCGAGGGCGGAGGGGGCGTGAATCCCCCATCATCTTCAAGCACGATCCCACGCCAACGCTGCATCGCTGATCTGCCTCAGTCCGCAGCCTGAAAGGCTGATCGTCAATAGCCGGGGGTCGAGCAAGCCATTCCGGGGGCGAGCGTAACCCCCGGAACACGATACCCCCAAACTCTCTCCTGTCTTCTTCCCAACACCTCTCCCGCTCCGAAGACCGCGCGGGAGAGGGAGGGACGGCACATGCTTGCTCGGAGCAGCAAACATGCCATCCGGAGCGGAGCAGGTAGGCCACCTGTCGCACCTTCGACTCTGACGGAAATACTGACCCCTGCGGAAATCCGGGACTTGTGGAACATTCCCGCCACCCCTGAGTTCCAAGGGCTTCCGGCACCCCAACCGAGTCCGGTATTTCCGCAGGGATCAGTAAAGCGGCCCCGAGATAGACTCGGGGCCGCCGCGATTCGTTGAATCGACATGGTGAGCGTGACGGCGCTCGATCACTCGCCTGTAAGTCGCAGTTGCTTAAGTTGCAGGAAGGTCCGGGTGATCCCGTCCTCACCTACCTCTTGAACTTCCTCAACCTGCCCATGAGCGAGGAGATGAATCACATGCTGCATGACGCGGGCTGCCGCTCGTCCTCTGGCCTGACGATCCTTATTCCACGTCTCGTCAAAATACAGCGCCGTCGCCAGATCATAACGGCCGCCAGGCCACGGAATTCGACTTGGCTCAAGCGCCGTCAAGACCATGCGGCGCTCCACCTCATTTCGCCAGCCGATGTCAAGGTCCTTCTTCCCGTTCTCAATCACGCGAGTCCGGCGAAGGACATCCACGATCGCGGCGGTGAGTTGCGCGGGGTCGCCATATTTGTACCAATCGCTACGCCAGTGCGTTTCGACCGCCTGTGCGACAAGCGTTGCGGGCGTAGACGATTCGGTCGCTGACGCCAGCGGCTCGACAGCGTCAAGGACGCGATGAAGCGCGCCGTGGTATGGCCCTTGGCTGGCCGCCTTAAGACTGCGCACGCATCCCTGCACTCCTTCTCGTTTCGACTTTCCTGTTCGCTGATCACTTGCCTTGCGGCCTTCCACGGCACCTTCGTGGGCTGACAGTCTTTGCGCAGCGGAGTTGACGAGAGCGCCCGTTGCTTCCGTGTTCAAAAGCGGCTGCAGATTTCGCGCGAGCGCCGCGACCTCTGGATGAGAGAACAGTAGTTCGATGTGCGGATTATTTGAATTGGCGACCCCCAGCAAATTTTCACGAACCCAACCATGGCTGAGGGCCCAGTTCACCACGCGGGTCATGAAGTACGGATGACCGTTGCTTTGCGATTTTCCCCTTGGTACCCGCGGATCGATCGCTTCCATGAGTACCTTCAGTTCGGTCTTGAACATGGAAGGACCGCGCCCTTGGGCTTGACGTAATGCCAAAGCGCGAACCAACGTCTCAGCGTACGTCCGCAAGTCGGCATCCGAAAGCGGTACCGACTCAAACACGGAAGGGAGCGGCCGATTGGTACTGCCAAACACACTAGGCGTCAAGACGGTTCGCTCCGGTCGAGCAACCTCCCCGAGAGAAGAAATTCGCGCGAAGTACTGCGGACTGCTCATCGAGGCCACGTTGAACTCTCGAAGAATGCGTCCGTCGAACGAATAAACCGACATTGGTGTAAGCCCGCGCCGCACGCAATTCTCGGCCTCGGTACGCATTTCGGAGGGCAGATTAGTCGTTGCGGTGACGCGGATCGCGATGTTGCCGGCGTTTTCCAACCCAGCAGCGATTAGCCGAGCCTGATGGTCGCTCGCACACCAAATGATCACACTGGGACGTGGGGTTCCGAGCCCGGATACCAAATATCGTTGAAGTCCTGGAACACGATCGGTTTGCAGACGGATTGCGTCGATCAGCAACGCCCGTGGGTGGTCCAAACTGGCTGACTGTTGAATTAAATTCATTGCGATGGCTCCTTTTTGATCGTCAGGATTACCGGGCCAAGGAACCGGTACCTGATGATAAATGAGTTCCAGCACTCACATGAGTGCTGGAAGATACTGGATAGGTAAGGAATACCTATATGCGCCTTGGCAGAAGTTCGCATTTAAGACATAGAAAGGGCTTTCGCCGAGGGACCGAGTTGGTCGAGGGACTTTCGCCGAGGGACCGAGTTGGTCGAGAGGGCTTTCGCCGAGGGACCGAGTTGGTCGAGAGGGCTTTCGCCGAGGGACCGAGTTGGTCGAGAGGGCTTTCCGCCGAGGGACCGAGTTGGTCGAGAGGGCTTTCGCCGAGGGACCGAGTTGG
>CAMTWL010000046.1:0-12913 GCA_947085435.1 uncultured Phycisphaerae bacterium | reverse complement strand
CGGGTGCTCGCTCGCTACGCTCGCTCGCACCCGCGGCCGATCTTCCTGAATACGCGTACTATTTCAACATACAGGGGGTTGAGCGAGTCTTCGAGCGTAACCCCCGGAAAACACGCCCACACCTTCTCTCTTCCGAACCCCGAAGGGGTGCCACACGATCGGAACGAATCGCCATGCGCCCGTTTGGCCACGCGGCCTTTGCATTCCGCTGAGGAGTTACCCAAATCCCGAAGAGGTGCAACGCTGCGACCCATGTTGTTTGCACTTCCCTCAAGGCGCGGTAGGCTCATTGCGCGGCGTCCGCATACTCGCCCGGCGAGGGACAGGCGGATGCGTTGCAAAGACGATGCTCACATGAGGAGACAAGCGATGAAGTCTGTGGCGACCAGCGTTCTCTCTCTCTCTCTCTCTCTCTCTCTCTCTCTCTCTCTCTCTCTCTGAGTTTTGTGTGTATATCGGCGCACGCCGGGCCGCCGAACTGTCCGGACGGGGAAATGGTCCAGAGTGAGGCCAAGATCTCCGACACCTTCGGTGGCTTCAACGGCGTGCTTGATGACAGCGATTCTTTCGGCTACGGCGTCGCCAATCTTGGCGACCTTGACGGCGACGGCGTTCCCGATCTCGCCGTCGGGGCACCGGGCGACGACGACGGCGGGCCTGCCCGCGGCGCGGTGTGGATCCTGTTTATGAACTCGAACGGCACGGTGAGGGCCGAGCAGAAGATCTCCGACACCGCTGGCGGCTTCAGCGGCGTGCTGGACAACGACGACCAGTTCGGTGGCAGCGTCGCCAATCTGGGCGACGTCGACACCGACGGCGTCCCCGACCTCGCCGTTGGAGCAGAGAGCGACGACGACGGCGGGACGAACCGCGGCGCGGTCTGGATCCTCTTCATGAACTCGAACGGGACGGTGAGGACCCACCAGAAGATCTCCGACATCGAAGGCGGCTTCAACGGCGTGCTGGACGACACTGACGGGTTCGGCCAAAGCGTTGCCAATCTGGGCGACCTCGACGGCGACAGCGTGCCCGACCTCGCCGTCGGGGCGATAGACGATGACGACGGCGGGCCAACCCGCGGCGCGGTCTGGGTTCTCTTCATGAACTCGAACGGCACCGTGAGGGCCGAGCAGAAGATCTCCGACACCGCTGGCGGTTTCGGCGGCGGGCTCGACGACGGCGACCGCTTCGGCTCCAGCATCGCCAATCTGGGCGACCTCGACGGCGACGGTATCGCCGACCTCGCCGTCGGCGCGTACGGCGACGACGACGGCGGGGGGGATCGCGGCGCGGTCTGGATCCTGTTCATGAACTCGAACGGCACGGTGAGGGCGAATCAGAAGATCTCCGACACCGCGGGCGGCTTCAACGGCGTGCTGGACGACAGCGACAACTTCGGCATCAGCGTCGCCAGTCTGGGTGATATCAACGGCAACGCAATGCCCGACCTCGCCGTCGGTGCGTGGCTCGACGACGACGGCGGGCCGGAACGCGGCGCAGCCTGGATTCTCTCCATGAACGCCAACGGGATGGTGAGGGCGGTGCAGAAGATCTCCGACATTGCTGGCGGCTTCGCTGGCGTGCTGAACACCGGCGATCTGTTCGGTGCCAGCCTCGCCGGCTTGGGCGATTTTGACGGCGACGGAGTTCCCGACGTCGCCGTCGGAGCAGTTTTCGACAACGACGGCGGGCTCGACCGCGGCGCGGTGTGGGTTCTCCGTCTCGGCGGCTGTTTTGATCCGGTGATCACCGCCCAGCCGCCCTGCGTCGTCCTCCTTCCCGCGGGCGGCGGGATCGCGCAGTTCTCAATCAGCGCCAGCGGCACCCCTTCGCCGGCCTACCAGTGGCGCAAGGACACCGTCCCCCTTGTGAACGGCGGCCCGATCGCCGGCGCGAACTCTCCCATGCTCACCATCGCGGCGGATTTGTTTGATGTGGGGGTGTACGACTGCGTCGTCACCAACACCGCGGGCCAGGCGACCAGCAGCCCTGCGGCCCTCGCCGTGCGCGGCTGCATCGGCGACGCCGACGGCAACGGCGCGGTGAACTTCGCCGACATCACGGCGGTGCTGTCCCAGTTCAACACGATGTGCCCGTAGCGAGGGCGTCAACGGAGCCCCGAGCGCAAGCGACGGGTCATACCAGATAGACAAAGCCGGGGTACTCCGATCGAAGGCATCGGTCGCTTGCGCTTCCGGCTCTGTTGAGGCGGGGGCACGCCGCTCGGGCGGCTCGCGCCAGAACGCGCGTCTTGCCCCCTCCGCCCTCGCAGACTCGGGCACCTCCCCCGCTGGGAACGGGGGAGGAGGCTGCAAGATCGCGCACCCCTTCAGGGTGCAAGAGGGATACTTGTTTCGCATTCCGGGGGTGGCGCTCGCAGACTCGCTTACCCCCGGCTACGAACTACCAGCCTTGCAGGCTGAAGATCAAGGCTTGCAACATCAACGGGCGCGAACGCCTTACGCCCCCGCCGCCACCACTTCCTTCACCATCGCCGCGGGGAGTTGGCGGTATGCGAGCGGTTCCATGCTGCTGCTCGCTCGGCCTTGGCTCATCGAGCGGAGCGTGGTCGTGTAGCCGAACAACTCGGAGAGGGGGATCTCGGCGGTGATGAGTCTGGTGTTGCCGCGCTCTTCGGTGTGGACGATCATGCCGCGCCTCGAAGCGACGTCGCCGGTGATGGAGCCGAAATAATCTTCGGGGGTCGTGATGACGACCTTCATGATCGGCTCAAGCAACGTCAATCCGGCTTTGTGTGCGGCGTCGATGAGGGCGAGGCGGCCCGCCTGCTCGAAGGCGATCTGCGACGAGTCGACCGCGTGGACCGAGCCGTCAACCAGCGTGGCCTTGATGTTGATGAGGGGGTAGCCCGCCATGACGCCCGAGATGGCGGTGGTGCGGATGCCGTACTCGACGGAGGGGATGAATTCCTTGGGGATCGAGCCGCCGACGACCTTGTTCTCGAAGGCGATGTTGTTCTCGAAGTCGAGTTCGGCCTCGTCGGCCTGGGCTTTGGTGAAGGGTTCGAGGTGGATGGTGCAGTCGCCGAACTGTCCGCGGCCGCCGGTCTGCTTGACGAACTTGCCGCGGACGTACTCCGCTTTGCGGGTGATGGCTTCGCGGTAGGAGACGCGGGGCTTGCCGACCTCGACGTTGACCTTCATGTCGCGGACGAGTTTGTTTTTGATGATCTCGAGGTGGAGTTCGCCCATGCCGCTGATGATGGTCTGGCCGGTCTCGTCGTCGAACATCGAGCGAAAGGAGGGGTCCTCGCGGCGGATGATGGTCAGGGCGTCGCCCAGTTTGCGCTTGTCCTCGGCGGTCTTGGCTTCGATGGACATGCTGATGACCGGCTCGGGGAAGGTCATGCGTTCCAACTGAATGATGTGATCGGGGTCGCAGAGCGTGTCGCCGGTCACGGAGTCCCTGAGTCCCACGCAGGCGACGATTCGGCCCGGCCCCGCTTCTTCGAGCGGGATGCGGTTCTGGGCGTGCATCTCGAACATGCGGCTGATGATTTCTTTTTTGCCGTTGTTGGCGTTGAGGACGCGGGTGCCCTTGACCATTTTGCCCGAATAGACGCGGATGTAGGTGAGGTCGCCGTGCATATCGGAGACGATCTTGAAGACGAGGCCGGAGAAGGGGGCCTTCGCCGAGTGCGGGCGTGAGAGTTTTTCGTCGAAGTCGCGCGGGTTGGTCCCCTGCACGTCCTTCTTATCCAAAGGCGAGGGGAGGTAGTCGATGACGCCGTCGAGGAGCAACTGCACGCCGATGTTGCGGAGGGCGGCCCCGCAGAACACGGCGTAGCACTTCTCGCTGATGACGCCCTTGCGGATCGCCCGGCGGATATCGTCCTCGGTGGGCTTCTGCTCGTTGAGGACTTTTTCCAGGAGCAGGTCGTCGAAGTGCGTGGCCTGGTCCACGAGTTCGTGATAGTAGAGTTCGGCCATGTCCTTCATGTCGGCGGGGATTTCCGCTTCGGTCATGACGGCGCCGAGTTCGCTGGCATCGAAGTAGATCGCCTTCATTCGGACGAGGTCGATGATGCCCTTGAGTTCGTGCCCGTGGCCGATGGCGATCTGGAGTGCGACGGCGTTCGCGCCCAAACGCTCCTTGATCGACTTGAACGAGAACTCCCAGTCGGCGCCGATCTTGTCCATCTTGTTGATGAAGCAGAGGCGCGGGACGCCGTAGCGGTCGGCCTGACGCCAGACGGTCTCGGACTGGGCCTCGACGCCCTCCTTGCCGTCGAAGACCGCGACCGCGCCGTCGAGGACGCGCATCGAGCGCTCGACCTCGATGGTGAAATCGACGTGGCCCGGGGTGTCGATGAGGTTGATCATGTAGTCGATGCCGTCGCGGGTCCAGGGGCAGGTGGTGGCGGCGGACTGGATGGTGATGCCGCGCTCCTGCTCTTCCTGGAGGAAGTCCATGGTGGCGGTGCCCTCGTGGACCTCTCCCAGTTTGTAGTTTTTGCCTGTGTAGAAAAGGATGCGCTCGGAGACGGTGGTTTTGCCGGCGTCGATGTGGGCGCAGATGCCGATGTTGCGGATGTGTGCGAGGTCCATGGGATCGTCCTGGGGGCTTGGGGCTTGCGGGCTTGGTGTCAGTGCCGATCACGCTTGGTTGCATGAGGGCGGTACGGAGAATGGTTTGATGAATCCGCCGCGATGGTCGCGGGCGGGGGTGCCGGATGAGTTGGGGGGATGTCGCGGACCCGGCCGGGTCAGGCGCGGGCCGCGCGGCGTGGCGGCCCGGAGTTCGAGGGACAGTTGTTGTCGTCGTCGTCAGAGTCCATAGTGTTCCCGCCGGAAAGGGTGAAGAATACTAACAGACGCCGGGCGCGGGTCAAGGGGGCGCGGGAGGGGTTCGGGGTTCGGGGTTCGGGGTTCAGGGTTTAGGGTGAGGAATGGAAGGTGAGGAAGGCGATGCGGCGGCGAGGTGTTCCATTTCTGTTTTTTCGGTGTCGGTGAGTCCTTTGAGTGGGTCGAGGTAGAGGTTGGCGTGGACTTCGAGCGCGCGGCGGGCCCAGCGGGCGGTCTTTTCCGAATCACCCATTTCGGCATAGAGCCGCGCTAATCGTGTCGCGGGAGTCAGGCCGAGCGGATCGAGCAGCGCCGCTTCCTCCAAGCACACCGCGGACTGGCCGAACGCTGCCGGGCCAAGCGCGGGAGCGGCGGCTGCCCAGCAAGAGGCGAGGCGTGCCCAGGCCGTCGAGGAACGGGGGTGCCGACGGGCGACATCTTCAAGGATCTGGATCGCGGTAGAAACGTCGGATCGCAGCAAGTCCGATGCTTTGTCGAAGGGTGCCCACATCTGGCTATTCACGAGATGAAGCCTCGCGATGATCTCGGTCAGAGCCAAGCGGTTGTTGAAATACTCAAGAGTGAAGGTCAACTGTCCTGCCGCCAATCCGCTCTCGCCCAGTCGAGTTCTCTCTATCGCGGCCGCGATCTCGTCGTCCGTGATTGATGGCAGCACACGCTTGTCTGACACTCTTGCAAGAATGTCGAGCAGGGATTCGCGCAAGCGATGTCGCTCGTTGCCGCTCGTGGAACTCACCTGTTGTTGAAGATTCGTCATCTCCTGAATCTGGCGAAACGGAAGCGATGCGGAATGCAAGAGATACTCGCCGAAGAATACTTGCGCTGACTGAAACGTGACCGCAAATCCGAGCAACTGAAAAAGTTCATTCACACGCTTCGCGGGCCAGCGTCGGGACGGGCGACAAACAGGAATACACGCACTCCCGGCGAGTGCTACCACCGCCGTCACCCATCCCACCGAACTCGTGAATACGCCTGTGACTTCGATCATGCAGTGCGTGCCGAGGACGATGGAGGCGCCGAAGAGGGCGATGTTGAGGGCGCGGGGGTCAGCATCCGCCAAACGTGAACCCGTTCGTGCGACGAACCACCATGCGAGCCCCGCGAGGGTGTAGAAGGCGAGCGTCTCCGGCAGCATCATCGCCCATTCGCACCACCAGGAGAAGGCGAGGGAGGCGAGGATGACGACGAGCGCAACGACGAGCCCCTCGCGCAAGCGAGGGGTGTTCGGGGTCGTCGCGGAGCCAACCCTCGCTTGCGAGAGGGGCTCGTCAAGAATCCTCGCTGGCGCTTCGGGCTCCGATAAGGCGTTGCCACTCTTCCACAACCAGACGATCCACAGGATCACCCACGCAGCGCCGAAGATTCCCATTGTTGCGAGCCAGTCCATCGGGAGGCAGTGGGGGGAGTCGATTTCTTCGGGATTTGTTGGCTCTTTGAAGAGGAGGTACTGGTCCTTGAATCCGGCGGGGCCGGTGCCGAGGAGGGGGTGGGCGAGGATGATGCGGGCCGTGCCGAGGAGGTATTGCCAGCGGAAGTAGAGGCTGAGTTCGCCGATTCGCTCTCCAAGAACTCCGCGGAGGCAGATGGCGAGGAGGGCGAGGACGGGGAAGATGAGGGGGGCGAAGCGGAGGAGCGTTCGGATCGAATAAGAGTCGGTGATTGCGGGTTGAAGTTGGGTGACGGGGTTGATTGTTTCGGATTGTGGTTTGTCGGAGGTCGACCCTGCCGCCCGCTTGCGCGGGCTCGAAGATGATCTTCCATGCTCGCTTTCCCCCGGCTTACGCCGGGGGCTAGTGGCTTGCGCCGCTCCACGGCTCGAAAACGGAGCGGGTTGCATCCATTGCACGAGCGCGACGACGGCGCATCCGAGTGCGCCCGCGCCGATGGCTCCCTTTGAGCCGGAGAGCGCCAGCCCTGTTGCGGCGATTGCGGTTGCGATCCAGAGAAGGCCTGCTTCGCCTGTGGTGATCGCTTTGTGCTTTGCGGCGCGCGTCGCGCTGACGGCAAGCGCGAGGAACGCGGCGCAACCCGCAGCCATGAATGAACCGTAGACGTTGGAGAGTCCGAACCAGCCGGTCGCTTCGGATTGGATGAGGCGGCGCTCGAAGAGGCGTGCGCTGACGGAGCCTGGCTGAAAGCCTTGCGAGGCGAGCATCTCGTCTTTGTTCGCGTTGAAATCGGCGACGAGGCGCGGGTGGTCGATGAAGACCTGCATCGCCCCCTTGGCGGCGAGGACGATGACGACGCCGAGCAGTGTGGTCGCGGCGGCGCGTTTCACCTGTGGGTCGCGTGCGGCCATGGAGAGCGCCCATGCGCCGACGACGGCGCTGGCCCACGTTGAGCCGAGGAGCATGGATTGGAAATCGCCGTGAGTGGGAGGGCTGCCGCCGACGGCGGTGAGGGGGGTGAGGATCCAGCCGTGGAGCGCGACGCCGACGCAGCCGATGAGGGCGAGGAGGCCTGTTCGCCACGCAATCCCACGCCCCGCGCGCCCTTCCGCCCAGATGATCGCGCTGGCGGCGAGCCAGACGAGCGCGTCGAAGAGCAGGCTCATCGCTGGCGTGCGCGTGGTGTCGGGGGACCAACTGGTGAGCGGGTCGATGTCCCAATAGGGGATGCGGCTCTGCGAGGTGAAGACGCGCGCGAGGGCGCTGAACAAGATTATTGAGGCACCGCACCAGCGCGCGAAATGTTCCGAGCGTGAGGCGGGGATCATCCGCTTATTCCTCGAAGACTCGTCATAAGCGGCTTCTTTCTGAGGGAGACAGGGGCCAACCTTTTCCGTGTTCGTAGAGAGCGATGACGGAGAGGACGAGGAGCACTTGCACGCCGATGAGGACGGCTTGCCAGCCTGTTGCGACGGTGAGCATGATGCCGCTGATGCCCGTGACGGCGGTGCAGCCGCAGATGACGGCGAGGGCCCGCGGCACGCTGAGCCCCGCGGCGAGCAGTCGGTGCGAGAAGTGCTGGCGGTCGCCGACAAATGGGCTTTGGCGCTGCGAGAGACGGATGAAGATGACGCTGAGCATGTCGTAGAGCGGGACGGCGAGGATGCAGAGCGGCATGAGGACGGCGAACCAGGAGGGAGAAGAAGCAGGCAAGTAGGTCGTTCGAATGGTGAGGAAGGCGAGCAGGAAGCCGAGGACGAGCGAGCCGCCGTCGCCCATGAAGATGGTTGCGCCGTTTTTTCGAGGAGCGTTGAAACCGAGGAAGCCGAGGAGCGCGCCGAAGAGGAGGGCGAGCATGGCGGCGACGAACCATTGGCCGTTGACGAGCGCCGCGACGAGGAAAAGTGAGGACGCGACGGCCCCGACGCCCGCGCTGAGGCCGTCCATGTTGTCCATGAAGTTCATGGCGTTGGTGACGGCGACGAGCCAGAGGATGGTGAGCGCGACGGAGAGCCACGGGCCGCCGACGTGTACGTCGAGCAAGGTGAGGAGGCGGACGTCGAAGCCGATGACGATCGCCGCCGCCACGGCGAACATAAGCGCGAACTTGGGCCACGCCGGCATGGGTCGGCGGTCGTCGATCAAGCCGAGGATGTGGAGCGCGAAAAGCGCGGCGAGGAGGCCGAGGGCCATCGGAGTTTGTTGGCGGATGCCGTCGAGGTACGGGCCTAGCCCCGGCACAAGTCGGGCGGCCCACTCAGGATCGACCCATATCACGCCCAGCCCCGCCAGCATTGGCGCTGCGGTCGCCCAAAAGATCGCCACCCCGCCGATGTTCGGCACGGCCCGCCGTAGTTTGGCTTGACCGGGCGCACCCGCGGAGTCAAGAAGAAGCCTTCGTCGCCCGTACGCGCGCGCGACGATCGTCAGCGCAAGCGATAGCACAAATGACACGCCCGCGAGCATGAGGACAGCGCCGACCATCGGCGAAGGATACCTTTCGCGATGTCGAGTGAGTCGGGAAAACTTCGCACGGGGTGCCACCACCGGCCCGTCTTCGGCCGGTGGTGGTTCGGCCGCGAGCATTCGAGCATCACCGAACCTCCGCATCACTCCCGGCGCGCCGGGACTCAGAGCAGCGGGATCGGTGGTGGCACCCCTGGGAGCCGAAGTGTGCCACCGCCACCCGATTCACGCCGCCGCCGCGAGCGACGCCCCACCGCACTCATTCTGAGCCTGCTCGAACGTGCTTGCCGGCGAGCCCACGAAGACCCAGGGCGACTCCGACACCCAGTTGCCCACGGCGGCGAACTGCTCGGCGGCCTCCTCGTGCAGCCCCGCCTTCCACAAGCAAAACGCAAAATAGTTCCGGTTCCGGATGCTGTCGATGGTGGGCTTGAACGCGCCCGGCGCGAACGCAACCTCAGCCGCGGCGCGGAGCGAACGCTGGATCGAAGGGTCGCGGAAGAAGTTCGTGGAGACCATGCCCTCGTCGTTCGCGGTGGTGAACCACATCTCGATGTGTGCTTCGGCGGTGAGGACGTGGAGGGGCGATCCGGGGCCGACGCCCGCGGTGGAGTGCTTGACGAAGTCCCACATCTGCTCGTGCGAGCCGCCCCACTTGTAGGCGACCGACTGGAGGCGCGCGGAGTGTGCCTGCCGGTGGCTGGGGGCGCGGCGGACGGCTTCGTTGAAACGTCTCTCCTTTTCGGCGTCGTCGAGTTGCAGTCCGATGGCGGTGCGGATCATCCACGACCAGGGGGTCGCGTCGCCCGGGTCGAGCGCGGCGGCTCGTTGCAGGCTCTCGTCGGCCTGTTCGAGGCGCGCGAGGAACATCCCGACCGCGTCTTCCTTCACCGTGTCGCCGTAGCCGCTGCCGCGGGCTTCCCAAGCCCAGCGCACCGCCTGAGCGCCGTCCATCAGCCAGGCAGAGGGAGAGTTCGGCCGGGCGGCGCGCCACTCATCGGCCCAGTCGGGTCGGCCCGGGCACTCGGCGAGCACGTCCGAATAAAACTGACGGTCGTCGGGGGACATCGGCGAGTCCATCAGCAACGCAGCGGTCTTCCAGTCGTTGCGTTCGAGCGCTCCGCGCGCCCGACGCGCCCACGGGTCGCCGCGCGACCAGTCGAAGGTCGGAGCCGTGGTCGGCGAAGGGGTCGCGGCGCGGATGATGCCCGACGGGGAGCGGTGCAGGCCAAGGATTTCGAGGAGTTTTCGCATGGGACGGCTCCGGAAGCGTGGATTCCGGGCCTCTTATCGGCGGTCGCGTTCGGTGAGTGCAGGTCGAACGGTTGGCACCGATCTATTAACTGCAAGATTCCTCCCGCGAGCGGCGGTTCATGCTCCAGACAGCGGCACTCGGCACACTTCGTGATGCTCCGCGCCGGCGGGGCTGAGCGTGCTGCGCATCAGGATAATCTCGTCGATCACGAACGGGGGGAGGTCGAGGGGATGGTCCAGCGGCTGCGGGCGTGGGCCGGGGTTGAAACGGCAGAGGGTGATGTGCGGCAGGAAGCGGTCGCCGGGTTTCGTGCGGACGTTGGAGGCGAGCCGGTGCGCGAGCCGGCGCTGGACCTCAAGGAGCGCGGCCGGTGAGTCGGTCTCGGCGGCGATCAGACGCGGGTGGGCGCGTTCCGGAAGCGTGAGCAGGCGGCGGGGCGTGAGAGAAAACGATTGAAGGCCGGCGGCGGAGCGCCCGACGGATTCGGTGATCGAGTCAAGTTCGCGCGAGGGGACATCGCCGACGAACTGGAGCGTCAGATGAACCTGCGCGGCGGGCACGACGCGAACACTTTCGAGCGGGAGTGATTCGAGCGCGCGGAGCATCGCGAGGCTGGATTCGATGGGTGGATAGGCCGCGACAAAGAGGCGCAGATTGGCGGTGGGGCGGGTGATGGGTTCACAGTTCACATCTCAAATCTCACATTTCAGATTTGAGACGACTTCGTTGCGGCGATGAGGGATTGGAGTGTTGCGATGCTGAGTGATGCGGTGGAGGGGGCAAATTGGTGCGCGGCGGTGAGTGATTCGCGCGGCGTGGTGTGCCCGACGGCGATGACCGTGAACCCGGCGGCGCGGGCGGAAGAAACGCCCCTTGGGCTGTCTTCGATCGCGATGCAGCGTGCTGGATTGGCGCTCAGGCGCGTGGCGGCGAGCGCGTAGGGTTGCGGATCGGGCTTGCTGCGGGTGGTGTCTTCGTAGGCGATGAGCGTGGAGAGGAGAGAGAGAACGCCCAGGTGTTCGAGGACGGGGATGATCTGGTCGCGCATCCCCGCGGAGCAGACGGCCACCTTGGCGACGGCGGCCGCCGCACGGACGAGTTCGATCGAGCCGGGATACGGCGAGTAGAGGCCGGCGTGGACTTGTTTCAAGACGACTTCGGTTTTGGCGTGCAGCAGTTCGGCGAGGCGCGCGTCCGGGAGTGGTTCGCCGCGGCGATTGAACACTTCGCGGAGGACTTCAGCGTCCGGCCAGCCGATCCACGGGTGGCCCTCCCAATCGATGCCCAGAGGATTGCAGACCGCGCGGAGAGCCTCGTCGTGGAGGATCTCGGAATCGACGATCACGCCGTCGAAGTCGAAGACGACTGCTTGCATGTGCGGAGTGTACGGGGAGGTTCATTCACCGCGGAGGCGCAGAGGACGCGGAGAGAAGGCAAGGGAGCAGCCACAGATGACCCAGATAGGCCCAGATGGATACAGGCATGACAGTGATTCCAAACACCCACCACAGCATTCACACTCGCGATCTTCATCTGGGCTCATCTGGGTCATCTGTGGCTGCTCCCCTGCCCGCTCTCCGCGTACTCCGCGCCTCCGCGGTGAATCCGCATCCGATAGACTCACGCCATGACCAGCGCGATCGTGTTTGATGACGGCGTTTCGCTCGGGCCGTTGACGGACCTGCGGGCGGCGTTCGCGGTGCGGACGGGGGCGCTGACGACGCTTGAACGGCTCGCGCTCGTGCTGAAGATCGAGGCGAAGGCGCGGGTGAGCGGGGTATGGGTGCCAGATGCGCTCGCGGGGATCACGCGCGAACAGATCGCCCTGCCGGTGAATGATCCGAAGTCGGTGGGGAAGAGCGAAACGAGCGTTCTGCTGGTGAACGGGCGCTGCGCGACGGCGTCGATGGGATTGAAATCACTTGCGGCGGGATCGGCGATTGTGTCCGGTGATTCGGTGGTCGCGGCGAAGTTGACGATCAAGGATGCGAAGGCGTTTCTTGAGTCGATGTCGCTGCCGAAGGGGGTGAAGGCGACGGAGGCGAAGGGGCCGATGCTGCTCGAACAGCCTTGGGACGTGATCCGTTTTCGCGACGCGGCGATGGACTTCGATCTGGAGGCGCTGGCGTCGCGGAAGACGCAGAAGTTGCCGCCGGGGGTCGTGGGGATCAACGTAGCGAAGATTCACATCAGCCCCGACGCGCTCATCTATCCCGGCGTGGTGCTCGACGCGGAGCATGGGCGGATCGTGATTGATGATGGGGCGACGGTTCGGCCGGGGAGTGTGATTGTCGGGCCGGTGTATGTCGGGAAGGGCTCGACGGTGGTCGATCGGGCGCTCATCAAGGGACACACCGCGATCGGGCCGGTGTGCAAAGTGGCGGGGGAGGTCGGCGGCACGATCTTCCAGGGCTTCGCGAACAAGGCGCACGACGGGCACCTCGGCGATTCGTGGGTCGGCGAATGGGCGAACTTCGGCGCGGGGACGACCAACTCGAACCTGCTGAACACCTACGGCGAGGTGATCGCGCAGGCGTCGAACGGCGACAAGCGCATGAAGACCGGGCTGAAATTCCTCGGCTGCATCGTCGGCGATCATGTGAAGTTTGCAATCCTGACGCGGATCACGACGGGGAGCGTGTTCGGCACGGGGTCGATGATCGCCAAGGCCGACGCGCCGACGTGCGTGGGTCGGTTCGAGTGGATCACGGAGGAGCGGCGGCAGCCCTATCGTTGGGAGAAGTTTGTTGAAGTGGCGGAGGCGGCGATGGCGCGGCGGAAAGTGAAGATGAGCGCGGGGTATGCGGAAAGGTTAAGGGGATTGGCGGGATGAGGTGCGGGGCTTCCCTTCCGGGCAGAAGCATGCCCCTACCAGCCCGTTGAAAAACTCTTCCCCCCCGCGCAACCCCGCGACGGCTCGTCTGTAGAACTCTCCGCGGCGTGTACGGACCAAGTCACGGAGGACGACCATGGCG
>CAMTWL010000045.1:0-38308 GCA_947085435.1 uncultured Phycisphaerae bacterium | reverse complement strand
GCCGTCGCGATCGCCGCACGCCGGCTCGCGGCGCTCATCGGTCTTGTGTGGACCCTGCGCGCCGCCGCAGCCGCGGCGCGCCTCCGCACACGCCGGATCGGTGAATGGCGCGATGCGGGGGGTTGTTCAACAGGCTGCTAAAGCTGACCACGGTACTGTCGCTATGCCTTATATGGTAGTTATGAACATTCTGCCCCGGTGAGCATGGAGGAGAGGGATTGTCGGCGTCGATGACGAAGTTGCACGCGTCAGTGATGCACGGCAGTCCTGGCAGTAGAATGCAAGGCCCCGGATCGCCACCCCCCTCGTCATCAGCAAGGTCCTGTTGGCGAGGGGGCCGACCGCTGCCCATGGCATACGCATACGCGCTCATCCGCCCAACAAACCCACGCGGGTCCATCCGCGACCACCGTCCGAGGCTCGGCGGGAACCCGATCTGCGAAAGCAGGATCGAGAGGTCGGCCGCATTGACAAGGCTGTTGCCGTTGAGGTCGCCGACGCGGGCGGAGCCCGGCGTGCCGGTGGCCCATTCGCCGATGAGTGCGGCGGCGTCGCCCGCGTCTACATCGCCGTCGCCGTCCAGGTCGCCCGCGATGCCGGGGAGGATTTCGATCTCGCCCGCCGCCTCGTTCGACGCCCAGAACTGCCGCGGCGTTTCGCCGGGCATCAGGAACTCGCCGCCGACAGCGCCGCTGCCCATGCGGATCGGCTCGGTCGTGGCGGTCGAGATGACCCACCACATCCACTCGGAGGTTGTTGCGCTGGGATTTTCCGCCGTCGGCGCGGGGGTGATGCGCATTCCGCCGACGAGGATGTCGGGCATCCTGTCGGCGTCCTGGTCGGGGATCGGGGCGACGCCGAGGCCGAAGATCGAATCGGCGGTGGCTTCGGGGTTGTAGATGGTCAGCAGTTCGCCGCCGGCGGCGCCGGAGATGAGTACCACGCGCCCGCGCCACGGCGGGATGGGTCCGCCGGGCTCGTTCGGCCCAAGCCCGT
Organism: uncultured Phycisphaerae bacterium; assembly: GCA_947085435.1. Classification (GTDB taxonomy): domain Bacteria; phylum Planctomycetota; class Phycisphaerae; order Phycisphaerales; family UBA1924; genus JAEUIV01. Next base: position 37,312 of record CAMTWL010000045.1, on the reverse strand, counting down.
CGGCGATCATGCTCGCGGGGGCCGTGACGGCGATATCCTCGAACCCGTCGCCGTCAAAATCGCCAATCGATGAGACATACCACCCAAACACAGATCGTTCGGCGTCTTGGAAGCGACAGAGAGAATCGGCACCCCGTCGGTGCCGGACACCATCACGATCCGGCTGATCACAGGATCAATCCGGTGCAGCCGAACCTCGCGCCGAACCGTGTCGGCCACGCCGTCGTTGTTCAGGTCGATGGGTTGCTGCGCAAGGGCGTCGCTCCCAGCCCCCAGAAATGCCGAGAGGATCGCCACGGCCGTCGTCCGTCGTTCCCGCCCGCTGCTCTGGTTCATGGCCGAGGCCCCTGAAGTTGTTCGTGTCAGTATACGCCGGAGTCGGGGGGATGCAAGAAGAACGAGGCGAAATGTTCGTGCGGAAGGGCCGTTCATCCGGCGGTGCGGACCGGCGACGGCGCACCACCCGCCGAAGCCGGACGGGTGGTGGCACCCTCGGCGTAACACTCAGCGCTCCGACCGTTATCCTCCGGCGATCCGGCAGCACGAAACAACCCAATGCCCGATCCAGTCTCAATCGAACACTCCTCCGCCCGCCGCGCGTGGCTTCCACTCATCGCCGGCCCGATCGCCGGGGGCATCGCGTTCGCGCTGACCGCCACGCTTGCGCCGGAGGCGAAGATCACCGCCGCCCTCGCCGCCGCCGTCCTCGCGTGGATGGCCGTCTGGTGGCTCACCGAAGCCGTCCCGCTCGCGATCACCTCGTTGCTCCCGCTCGTGCTCTTTCCGGTCTTGGGAGTGGCGGGCGGAAAGGAAGCGGCGGCACCCTACGCCGACCGCATCATCTTCCTCTACGTCGGCGGCTTCTTCCTCGCGCTCGGCATGGAAAAATGGGGGCTGCACCGGCGGATCGCACTCGCAACTCTTCTCCTCGTCGGCACCAGCCCGAACCGGCTCGTCGGCGGCGTCATGCTCGTCACGGGCATCATCAGCATGTGGGTCAGCAACACCGCCACCGCGATGATGATGCTCCCCATCGCCACCAGCCTCATCGACCGCATGGAACGACACACCGGCCGCCCCGCCGGCAACTTCGCGCTGTGCCTCCTTCTGGGTGTCGCCTACGCCGCGAGCATCGGCGGCATCGGCACGCCCATCGGCACGCCGCCCAACGCTGTCATGGTCGCCTTCGTCGAACGCCAATACGGCGTCCACATCGGTTTCCTCGAATGGTCGATCGTCGGCGTGCCCTTTGCGCTCGTCTTCCTCCTTGTGGCGTGGCTGTATCTGACGCGCTTCGCCTGTCCAATCCGCGAGGCGGCGCTGCCCGGCGGTCGCGACGGCATCCGCCGCGACCTTGCCGCGCTCGGGCCGATGAGCCGAGGCGAACGATCCGTGTTGATCGTGTTTCTTTTGACGGTCGCCGGATGGATGCTCCGCGAACCGATCGCACGCATCGTCCCCGACGACATCGGCAAATGGATCACGACCGCGATCGACGACACCACCGTGGCGCTCGTCGGCGGTCTTCTCCTCTTTGTTATTCCGGTTGATCTACGCCGCGCGAAGTTCGTCATGGACTGGGACGCAGTATCGAAACTCCCCTGGGACGTTCTCCTCCTCTTCGGCGGCGGCCTCAGCCTCGCGGTGGGGGTTCAGTCGAGCGGCCTGGCCGACGTACTCGCCGGTGCGCTCGGCGCGACCCACGCCTGGCCGATGGTTCTCACCATGCTCCTGCTGCTGACCGCGTCGGTCTTCCTCTCCGAGGTCACCAGCAACACCGCACAGGCCAACCTTTTCATGCCGATCCTCGCGGGGGTCGCGCTGGCCACCGGCATCGCCCCGCTCGAGGTGATCGCTCCCTGCACCATCGCCCTCTCGTGCGCCTTCATGATGCCGATGGGCACGCCGCCGAACGCCATCGTCTTCGGCTCCGGTCGTGTCACGATCCGCCAGATGGCCCGCGCGGGGCTGGGGCTGAATCTTCTCGGGATCGGGCTTGTACTCGTCGCGGCGTACACGCTGATTCCCTGGGCGATGCCTTCGATCCCGACTCCTTGAGCAACGCCCGATAGTTCGGTCGTCGATCGGTGGCTGGCCTCCGCCGACGAGTCTTTCGGCGACAGGAACACACCTTTTTTCGCCGAGGCCCGCTTTTTGGCAGACGCAAGCCCAATCCCGATATATGGTTCGTGGCTCGGGGGCCGTTCCCCCCTTTTACCTGAGTCCACGAGAGAGACCCCGCCGCGCCATGCGAACTTCAACTCCGTTTATCGTTCTTCCCGCGGTTCTCGCCTTCGCCGCCACCGCGCTCGCGCAGTACGACCCGCCCGCGGGCTTCTACGGCACCGCCACCGGCACGGGGGCGACGCTCCGAACCCAACTGCGCGTCATCACCGGGCGCAACCACTGGGTGCCCGGGTCAACCACTCACCAGGTCCGCTCGTACGCGGACGCACGGCTGGCGCTCGCCATCCTCCACCGCGATCCGAACGACGCGCTCCGACTCATCAACATCTACAGCGGCGTCTCGACTCTCGCCGCGTGGGACGCGGGCGTCACCTGGAACCGCGAGCACACCTGGCCCGACAGCCGCGGACTCGCAGGATCAGGGCCGGACTACACCGACCTCCACCAACTCCGCCCCTGCAATCCATCCGTGAACTCCTCGCGCGGGAACGATCCCTTCGGCCTCGGCGGAGGCGCCTACTGGGACCCGCAGCCCTCGACCAACTCCTACTTCAACGGCGTGGGCAACGGCATCTTCGTTCCCGGCACCAACGACCGCGGCGAAATGGCACGCGCCATGATGTATATGGATGTCCGCTACGACGCCACCGACGCCAGCACCACCGACCTCGTCCTTGTCAACGGCTTCCCCTCCGGCAGCCAGATGGGCGACCTCGCCACCCTCCTCGCATGGCACTACGAAGACCCCGTCAACGGCACCGAACGACTGCGCAACCACCTCGTGTTCGACAGCACCGCGAGCCCGCTCTATCACCAGGGCAACCGCAACCCGTTCGTCGATCGCCCGGAGTTCGTCTGGGCCATCTTCGGCACGGGTCTGAATGACTCGACGCTGTTTGTCGGCGGCGCTCCCGCTGGCGATGGTTCTTCGGCCGCCGCCGCCACCTTCCGCGTGATTCAAGGCTTCCCCGCCGGCTCGCAGATGGTCACCCTCAACAAATCCGGCACCACGCCGACGACCTTCAACGCCACCTTCACCGGCGCGTTCTCCGTCGCCGGCGCAGGCTCAGGCAGAGCGTTCGCCTATAACCCGCAGTCAACCTCGTTCACCATCGCGCCACTCTCCACCGCCACCATCGGCAACTTTGCCGGCGTGGCGACCATCGACAATACCGACCTCACCTCCGCCGGCGCGGGCGACGGCAGCGCCGATGCCAACGACCTCATCACCCTCCAGAGCGACGTGCTCTCGCCCAGCAACCCCTCGCTCGACGGCCTGATGGACGTGGACCTCGGCACCGTCACCTCGACACTTTCAGCCAACACCGGCGTGCAGGGCATCGCCGTCGCCGTCCATAACCTCGGCTTCACGTCGACCCGCGCCCTCATGGACATCGACTCCATCACCGGCGGCTCGCCCCCCTTCTCCATCGTCGGCGGCACGACCACCGGCGTCGGCGCGGCGCCCGCCCTCGTCACCTTCTCATTCAACACCGCCGGCGCAACGCCCGGCCTTCACACCGCAACATTCATGATCGACACCAGCGACGAGAACATCCCCGGTCAAACCCAGAGCGCGGCCGCCGTCGTCTGGGAGGTCACCATCTCCACGCCGCCCCCGGCCTGCGCAGGCGACGCCAACGGCGACCTCCTCGTCGACTTCGGCGACATCACCTCGGTCCTCGCCAACTGGGGCGCCGTCGGCCCGGCCGGCGACGCCAACGGCAGCGGCTTCGTCGACTTCGGCGATATCACCTCGGTCCTCGCCCGCTGGGGCGACGACTGCCGGTGAGGCGACGTGGCGACGAGAGTGGCTTCAACTCGTGTGCGGTTCGAGGTGGGGCAGGCTTCTCGAAGAGTCGCCGCGGAGACCAGCCTGCCCAAGTTGTGGTGGGGCAGGCTTCTCGAAGAGTCGCCGCGGAGACCAGCCTGCCCAAGTTGTGGTGGGGCAGGCTTCCAGCCTGCCCGAGTTCTTTCGAGCGAGCAGGCAGGATGCCTGCTCCACCCGAACCGCTCTAAGGACACGTCAAGTTCCACGCCACGAGCACCGACGTGATATCGAGGAAGTTCACCAGCCCATCGCCGTTCGCATCGCCCGCGCAAGGCGGCGGGCAAGGCGTAGGACGGATGCTGATCCGATACTGACGCATCGGGTGCGCGAGATCGGGAACCCACGCATTGAACCCATTGGACCCACCCGGACCATCGGGCCCGGAGACCTGCGTCGGCCCCGGATTGCCGGTGAAGTTGAACAGCGGCAGCCCGCCCAGCGCCACCGGCGCCACATCTCCGAACGACACCGCGATCAGGTAACGCCCCGGCAGAGCGATCCGCGAGCCGGTGCCGTCCGTCGCTATCGGCAGCAGCCGCGAACGGTTGTTCATCGCGGAGATGTCGTTGTTGGCAAGCAGCCCGCGACGGTCCACCCGGAAGACCCAGAGCGCGGTGTCGAAGCTCGCCACGCCGCCGCGCTCACCGTCCACTTCCAGCGACACCTCAAGCCCCCCGCCATGCGTCGTCGCGATAAACTCGTCGTTCAGTTCGATCTGGATCTCGTACACGTCGGCGTTATCGAAACCGCCGTCGGCATCGTTCCCGGTCGCTCTTCTCTCCGCCCCGAGCAGCGGCGTTGTCCCGAGCGACCCCGAGATGGACTGGGGTTGGAACGCGAACGGGATGATCTGCGCGTTCAACTTGCCCGCGTCGCCCACCTCGGTCCAGTCCGGCCCAGCGAGCGCAGAACCCGCCGCAAGAACGGGCACAATCAACATCGAGAACAACGGCTTGAACATCTTTTGGATCCTCGGAATGGCCGACCGACCGTCTCGGCGTTTCAGTTCCAGCGCGTCGAGCCGACGCCGCCACCAAGAACAACATATTCAGGAATCAGCGCCGATCCACCCCTAATCGGGCGCAACTCGAAAGAAATCGGACAAGATGGGCGGGGTGGGGGCTCTCGAACGGTGTTCGGCACCCCGGACCATCGTTTCGGCTACGACGGGCAGGTCAACCCCCAGTTCTCGAGCACCTTGGTGATGTCGCCGAAGTTGGCGATCCCGTCTCCGTTCGCGTCGCCGGAGGTTCCCATCAGCCCCCAGAAGGTGAGGATGTTGCTGATGTCCGCGAAGTTCACGACGCGGTCGCCGTTCGCGTCGCCCGGGCAGAACAGGATGCCCGCGCATCCGCCCGCCGAGAGCACCGGGCACAGCCGAACGCACGATCCCAACGACAGCGTTGCCGGGTCGATGCTCGTGCCGGCCGCTCCCGCCTGATTCTCGACGCCGACCGAGTAGTCGCCCGCCGGCTGCTGGGGCGTGAACGCGCCGTATCGGAACTCGACGCAGTTTGTCCCCTCGAACAGCACCGCTTGGAACGTGTTCGAGTCGCTCATCAGGAACTGCGGAACGTTGGTCCACTGCACGATGAACCGCCGCGCCGGCGCAACACCCGCCAGCAGATACCGGATCGTGCTCGATTGCTGCGGCGAGAGGTCGTCCCACAGCGGGGCGATCAGCGAGTTCGGCAGCGCGGGACTCGGCATCGGGTCGTTGGTCGGGTCGCCCCCCGATCCGTCGAACGTCAGGTAGCCGTTGCTCGAGATCGTGACCGCGGAATAGTTGATGCCGTAGAACTTGAAGGGGAACCCTGTCGGGACCGAGGCCCCCTCGTTGTCGCCCAGCGACGCGACCAGCCCCGTCGCGGCGATGTCCTCGAACGCGCTCCCGCAGGTTGACGCGACATAGGACAGCGGGCACGCCGTCGCGTCGCCCGCGTAAGTTCCGCCGAGCCCGAGGCAGGTCGCTCCGGGAACTCTGGTGCAATCGTCGAGGATGCAGCACGCGCCCACCGCGCCGCAGGTCAGGGTGGCGATGTAATCGTTCGACGTGCCGCAGGGATATCCGTCGCCGACGCCGCCGACGAACGCGCGATACGTCCCCGGCGAAAGCAGCGCCGTCGCGGTCGCCGTGCCGCAGCGGTCGGTCGGTCCGATGTTCAGAATCGTCGGCGGGCAGACGTTCGTAATCAGGATCGCCTCCAGCGGGATCTCCGCCTGCACCGCCCAGGTCACGATGCTCGGGGCGGTAACGGTGAACTGGTACCAATCGGTGTCGCGGACGCTCCCGTTCGAGAACATCGTGCCGCAGATCGTCTGGCCGCATTGGATGCTCTGGAAGGTGACGGGGTTGACGTTGCATCCGCCGTTGGTGTCCCCGCCGCACATCTCGTTCTCAGAGACCGCGTTCACCGGGCAGACGAGGTTGCAGGTCGTGCAGTTTTCCGCGGTCGTGCAGGCGATCGCGTCCGTGGTCAAGTTCAACCCGAACGGGCCGACTTGCCCGTTGAACCCGTGTACAAGGATGTAATACGTCCGGCCCGACTCGCTGCACCATGAGAGTTCGGACGCGGTTCCACAGTCGTCATCGTTGTCCGCGACGCACACCATCTGGGTGCAAACGCCGCAAAATACGCTGAGTTTAGTGTCAAAAGAAGTCGAGCCGGAGCAGAGCGACGCCGTAAGCGTCCGACCGTTCCCCACGACTCGGTACCAGACTCCCGGCGCGTTCACCTGGCTGAACCCGCACGTCGGGACGTTGGTGTCCACCGTCGCGTTGGATGTGTTGCCGACGACGCCCAAGGCGGGGATGCTCAGCGGAATGGCCCCCCCGCACAGATCGTTCGCCGGCGCCGGCGGACAGGGGCATGAAACGAGCACCTGATAGGTTCCGCGAGAGGCGTCGTCATACGACGCGACCTGGATGTAGTACACCTGCCCCACCGTCAGCCCCGTGGCGCACAGTTGCGACTTAAAGCCGCAGAAGTCGTCGCTGCACGCTCGCTGCGTCAGGTTGCCGCAGGTCCCGCTGTAAAGGCCGAGCAGCGTGTCGCCCCCCGTGTTGCTGCAAAGCGAGACCCTCGCGGAGGTCTGCGAGGCGGTGAATCGGTACCACATCGTGCCGACGCCCTGCCCCGACCCGCCGACCTTGCATGTGAAAGCCGGGTCGTTGAGCGACGTCGTTCCGAACAGGTTGTCCTGGGGGAGCGAGACGTTGTTGCAAGGCACGATGATCGCGCTCGCGGCCGAGCACTGGTCGTTCGACGGCGGCGCCGGCAACTGGCACTCCGTCGCGGGACGGTCAATCTGAAGGCTGACGCAGAACGCCAGGTCCTCGTCGATCCGGATATTGTCGCGGTACGCGATGCCGTTCCCGCCCCCGCCGCGCTCCCAGTACCACGCGCAGTTCCCGTCCGGCGGCGGCGGGAGCTGGTTCTCGATCGACACCCAATAGCACTGGTTTGCGAAGACCTGAACCGAGGAATGGGTGATGGTGTAGGCGTATTCGGGGAAGACTCCGGCGATCACATTCCCCGTGGGCACCGGGCCGATCAGCGTGTATTGCCCCGGAAAAAACTCCTGAATCAGGCTGCCTTCGGGCGCGTCCCCGAGCACGTCCGCGTAGTACCTCACATGGAACTGGTCGCCCGAGGTCGATTCGCAATCGGTGGACCCGTCGAAGTACGAACCCCAGAAGCACACGCCGCCGATGAATCCATTCACCGACGGCGAGAAGTTGTCGTACATCAAGTGCCCGGTCGCGTCGAATGCATCGCTCGTGTCCCGCGTCTGACAGTTCGGCGTGCCGTAGGGGCACACCGTCTGCCCCGCCTCGAACGACATGCGCAGCACGCCCGGCCCGCCGACCGGGTTGGGCGGGTAACTCCCGACGCGGATCAGGTACCGCGTCCCTCCGATCGCGTTGAACGCGACGCGTGACTGGCCGCCGCAGGAATCGTCGTTGCACCCGAGCACGGCGCTGTCGCCGGGGGTGCATGTCATCGTGTTGTAGACCGCGATCTTGGTGTCGAAGGACGTCCCGGTGCAGGTGTCCGCGATGAACCGCGCCGTCACCGGCGCCTGCCACTTGAACCACACGTCGTTGACGATCTGAGGCTGCGAGTTAAAGTTGCACGCGAAGTGCGACAACCCGTCGGTCGTCGCCATCGAGTTGTTGAACGCGAACTCACCGATCCCCGCGATCGAGGTGGCGCCGGCGCAGCTGTTATTCGGAGGGGGCGCCGCCGCGGCCTCGGGGTCCTCCTCGAGCAGCAGAACCTGGGCTCGCTGCGGCACCGGCGGCGGCGCTTCGCTCAGCATCGCCGGCGCGTTCGAGGGCGACACGCGGTAGAACACCCGCTCACCGGGAGCCGGCAGCCGAAAACCCTTCGACTCCTGAACCCCCTTGGGCGGCGCCGACTGCGCAAAGACATGGTCAGCCAAACCGATGACCACCGCCGCGACAATCAATACCCGGAACAGTTCTCGCATCGCTCGACTCTCCTCCGCGTCACTCCCGGCAGAACCATGAATGACTTGAAAATCGTCCGTAAGTCTAGTCCCTTCAATATGATACGCCATTCCGATCGGCCCGGATGATCGGTATCCGATACGCGGGCAGACGTCCTTCGGCTGCAACGAACTTGCAAGACGTGCAACGCCGGGGACTTGGACGCTGAAAATGGGGAAAAAACCAGCCCGCGATCACTCGCGGGCCGGGAAAAGTTCGGATTGCCGCCGTTTGTGCTTTGGACGCCGAGGCTGAGTCCGCGAAGCCTCGGGTGGGATCGCCGTTCCGCAGGCTACTCCCCGCTCAGCAATTCCATCAGCAACACCCGCATCATCATCCGCGACGCCCGCGGCAACTCGGTGAACGCTTCGCCGAAGTCCTCGGCGTCGGCGTACCCCATCAGCGTGATCGCCTGGGTGAAGGTCATCGGCCCGACGGCCGCCGCCGAGTCTTCGGCGAGGTTCATGTGCGCGGGGGCGTCGGGCCGTTGCGCTTCGGGGGCCACGCCGCGCGCTTCGGGGTGACAATAGGTGAACGTGTCGTACAACTCCACGGCGGCGAGGTCCGGGCTGCTCACCACGCCGTCGCGGTCGGCGTCGCCGTACTTCAGGCACGCCGACGAGCCCCAGTTCGCCAGCACGGAGTCCGCGTCCCAATAGGCGACGAGCCCGTCGTCGTCGGCGTCGCCCAGGCACGCCGTGATCGCCCCGTCGCACACCTGGAAGATCAAGGGGGCGTAGTCGTACACCTCTGGATCGTTCGCGGTGGTGAGGTGGGGGAGGTTGGAGCGGAGGACGTTCGGGCCGTTTGTGCCGATCGTGCGAAGTTTCACCTCGTACTCAAAGCCGCGCTGGAGCACGACGCCCTCGGTGGTCGGGAAGACGTTGACGATGGTGTCGTTGGTCGCGTGCGGCGCGCAGGTGAAGCAGGACTGGGGCTGCCACTCGTCGCTCGACCCGGCCTTGCGGCGGGAAACCACGAAGGGCTGGCCGTTGGCGACGTTCCATGTGACCGGGCCGTAGTGCCGCATCGCGATCGTGTTGCCGATGTCCTCTGGGGCGATGATCTCGATGGTCTGCGGGTCCACATCTGCGGGGAAGCAGTCTTGGCGGTGGAGGGAGTAGGGCAGAGTTCCGACTGCACCCCCGCCGAGTGATTGAGACGAATTCGAGTAGGCGGAGAAGCCATCAATGGGTGTCAAAGTAACTGAGCCAACCTGAATGGGCAAAGCCCACCATCCCCCAATACAGCCACCAGCAGTGTGCCCCGAGGTGATTTGGCCTTTCAACTGCTCGTGTTCGATGAAGAACAGACTATTGGGCTCGATGTGGCCGATGATCTTCAGGAAGATCGCGGCACGCATCGGGCCGTGGAATCGCCATTGAACCGGAAACGGCACATTGTCGCGAAGCCACTGCTGTGCCCAAATCGCTCCGGTGAACTCACCGGTTCCCGCTGCACCACCGACTTCAAGGTTTCCCATGGACTGAACAAGTCGATACTCCTCAAAAGGACAGATGCCATCTAGGTACATAGCGCGTTCGATCACGGCGTGCAGTTCACCAGCCGAGATGTTCGCGATCAGGAGATCAGCGGCGATCCGAACAGGGTCGGACAACGTCCCAATGTTCCCATTGGCAAAGTTCAGGAGAGTGATGGACGAGCCTCGGCATGCTTCGCACGCTTCAACTTGCAGGGTCGGTATGTACGAAAGAGAAATCACGTCTCCGAGCAAGTCGCCGCCGGCGGACGAGAGTTGCACATCTGAGTTTGCTGTTTCCGAAGATTGAACGCGGATCGGGCCAAAGACATCTCCATCGACCTCGGCGTTGACGAGTTGCGTGACATCGCGAACTTCACCGAGCGTGCCCGAGAGACGTACTCGATCTACGAGGACTGAACCGGCGAAAGGACTCACCGCCTGAATCAACTCGACGTCCTTCACCCGCTCAAGAGTTCCGACGATCTGGTTGATGCGCACGCGAATTGTTCGAGCGACCTCCGCGGGCGGGTGGACTATCACCTGCGCGATGACATCATCGCTGTCGCCTGGCGAAGTGCGGAGGATGACTGTCGTACCCGTTGCAGTCGCATGAGGCCAGATCTCGACCTTGTAACGATTGTTCCCCAACGCCGTCACCTGCACAGGAACGTCTTGCGCGGGCACCGTGGTCGGTGTAATCTCCGCCTGCGCCCACTGAGCCGCAAACAACGAACAGATCAGAACGATTGACATGAGCCGCATGAACATGACCGTCTCCTTCGAACTAGGAGGCTGATACCCGGCACAACCACGATGGCCACTCCGGGTGTTGGGATGATCCGGGCGATGCGAAATCCATTGAGCGATCTCGGGATGCTGTCATCGGTGATAGGAATCCAGTCATCAAAGGTGTCGAATGCGCCGGCACGAGTGCCGCGAAGCAGACGCCAGCGGGCGATATCGGTTGATGGTTCAACCAGCGGCGTCTCTAGCCATTCGCTGGCGCCACCCGACAGATCCCATAGTCCCCATGGTGACTGCACGGCGCTGTACGCCGCGACATCAGGATGGAAGAACGGCATGGACACTCCCGCGCTCGTTTGCCCGACTCCCGGAACGCCTGGAACTGGGGGCACATCGGATGCGTGCGGGTACTCCCAGTAGCCGGATTGGTCCATCGCGTAACGATGTGGATCGAAGAACGAGGCCTTGATCCACTCGTCAATTGTCGGCAGAAAGTAGGTCGCCCCCGGAGAGCGAGTGCGCTGATCAGTGAAGCCGCCACCCGGGATGTCACCAAAGGTCGAGGTTTCGTACACGCCGCTCTCGAATGCCTCAGGGGTCAGCGATCTCTCGTTGTGCAGCCAGTTCACATATCGCGCGGCGAAGCGCCACGAGTTCTCCGTAGGCTTGTTCCGAAATGCGTCCGAGAGGTGATAGTCGATCTGGCCGGGCGTCGGCTCGCTGACTGAAACCCAAGGACCCGTAAATTCGAATGACGCTCGACGGCTCTCCGACACAAATGGCGCATACGCAATGACAAACTCGTACCACTCCTCGGCAGTCACTTCCGTCCGGCTGATCTGGTATTCGTAGTTCACGCTTCCCATCGGAAGCCCATAACTACCGAGATCTTGGAACGACGATGAGTACGGCGCATTCCCCGGATGCGTGATCGTCGCCCAGCGTTCGGCCTCCGGGATCGGGTGCTGGGCGAGCGCGGCGCTCGGCAGCGCGAGGAGGAGTGCGATCACGAACAACACTTGGGCGCGTACGCACGCTCGGGATGAGGCCGCCGAATCCCGTGGTGGTCCCGCGAGCGTGGTTCGTCGAGTTTCCTTCGCTTGCGCGAAGGGCTCGTTTGCGCGTGGCTCGTTGATCTTCAAGGCCTGCATCCGTCGCCTCCTGTTCCACTTCGATGGGGCGCGTGCGGGAGAAGGGGATGGACACGATCCATCGCCGACGCCAGCACTATGCCTCCATTTTTTTTTTTTGTCAATAGGAACTTGCGCGCTTTGACAAGAAAAGCAAGCGTATTTCGAGTTTTTTTCCAGGAAATCCGCTTTGTTCGCACGCGGTAAGGGGGTCGCGGCCCTTCCGCCTCCTCCGTGAATCTCCGTGCGCTCCGTGGTGACAATCCCGTCGCTTGCGCTCGGGGCTCCGTTAATGCAGGAACCCCGGTCGCCGGCGCTCGCGGCTCCGTTGGGACATGAAAAAAACCTTCGCTTGCGCGAAGGGCTCGTTCATACTGGTGCCCTCGGTGGTGAAGACTCAGCCGCCGAGAAGGGTGAGCACGTTGTTGGCTTGTGCCAGGGACAGGCTGAGGGTCCGACCGGAGGCGTTCATGAGGATGCTCTGGCGTGCGTAGTTCGAGGTGGCGGCGGCGTAGTCCGTGTCGCGGATGAGCGACATCGCGGAGGCGGTGTTCTCGGCGGCGATTGATATCGCGCGGACGCGCGGGGCGACGGCGTCCTTCTGGAACGCGCCGAGTTCGGCGCGGGCGGTGTTGATCTGGGTGCGCGCCGCGCGGACGGCATCGGCGGCGGCCTCGGGGTCGCCGCTGGTCAGGCTCGTGCCCGCGAGGCCGAGTTGGCGGGTGGAGATGCGGGTGAAGGTGATCTGGTCCTCGCCCACGCTGAGCGACATCTCGCCGTTGAACATGGGGCGGCCGTTGAAACTGCTGGTGGAGCCGAGACGGTCAACGGTCTGCATGATCGAATCGAACTCGAGTTGCATCGCTTCGCGCTCTTCGACGGTCGTGCCCCCGGTGTTCGCGGCGGCGACCGCAAGCCCCTCGGCTTCGTTCAGGAGATCGGAGACCTCGGACATCGCGCCGTCGGCGGCGGAAGCGACGGAGTCGGCGCGGCTGAGGGCACGCGACTCGGCGTCGAGCGACGCCAGAGCGCCGCTGAGGTATTGCGAGGAGATGACGCCGGCGGGATCGTCGGCGGCGCGGTTGATGCGGAAGCCGGTGGCGAGGGAGTTCGTGATGTGGCTCCCCACTTTGAGATTTGAGTTGAACATCCGGGTGGCCTGCAGCACTATTTCACCGATCCGCATGGGCTGGTCCTCCTGTGAGGGCGCGGGGCCTCCACGGATTCACCATGCCAAATGATGGGGGTGGGGGACGGGCGATCGCGGTGATGAGGGAGCTTCGCGGCTGCGCAATCGGCGCGGGCGGTGCGATCGGGAGAAATGGTGGGGTGGGACGGGTCCGAGAAATGGAGCGAGAAGATTCGCGGGTTGCGCGCTCCGCGCGGGGCCAGCGTCACGGGCTGGAAAGCCCGTGCCACGGAAGGGAGCCGAAGACACGGGCTGGAAAGCCCGTGCCACGGAAAGGAATGGGCCCGAAACGACTCGAACGTTCGACCTCGCCCTTATCAGGGGCGCGCTCTAGCCAACTGAGCTACGGGCCCGCACGCCGTCCGACGGAGCGGACAGGGGCGGAGAGTATAGCAGCGGTATCCTGAGCGGAAAGGAGCCGATCATGCCCAGCCGATTAGCCGAGTTTCGTGCGTTCCGCGAGCGGATGAACAAGCGGATCTTCGAGCAGAAGGACGTGGTGATTAATCGGTTCTTTTCGCTCGACGGTCAGGCGTATAAGCCGGGGGCGCTCGACGAGAAGACCAAGGAGATCGCCGGGCTTTCGGCGTCGCTCGTGCTGCGGTGCGACGACTGCATCGCGTACCACGTCATCCGGTGCAAGGAAGTGGGGGTGAGCGATGCGCAGGTCTGGGAGGTGCTGGGGATCGGGCTGATCGTGGGCGGGTCGATCGTGATCCCGCACCTGCGGCGGGCGGTGGCGGTGCTGGATGAGATCAATGCGGCGGGGTGACGGCGTGGCTAGAATGAAGCCGATGAAACTCACGATCGAGGTCGAGCAAGAGGGCGACGGGCGCTGGATCGCCGAGGTGCCGGAACTGCCGGGCACGATGGCGTATGGCCCGACGCGCGATCGGGCAACTGCGAGCGCCGAGGCTCTCGCGTTGCGGATACTCGCGGAGCGCCTTGCATTCGGATCGCACGCCATGTTGTAGTGGGTGCCACGGCTTGTCCGCTTCGGCAAGCCGTGCGCCTCGTGCGCTCGCACGGCTTGCCCTTCGGGACAAGCCGTGGCACCCCCATCGGGTTCGTTATGGATTTGCAGCCGCCGGCGGCGGTGGGGGCGTCGCCCCGGGGAGCGGGGTTGAGCGCATGGAGCGGGATGTCTTCACGCGCCCGCCGAGCATCCGGGGCGGGAGTTTGGTGGGGACGATGCCGCCGGGGAACTTGTTGGCGTCAACGGCGACTTTGACCTGGCTGGTCGCGGCGCTCGGCGCGGCGGGGAGCGTCGGCGGCGCGGCGCGGTTGATCGTGCGCTTGATTTCGAGCGTCTTGGAGTCGTGATCGCGCCGGGCGCGGACGTCACTCGGGACCTGGGTCGGCTTGAAATCGGGGTATTTTTTCTCGGGGATGTGCGTGTTGGCGAGCATCTCGATCGCGGTGAGCAGTTCGCCCTGTTCCGGCGTGACGAGGGACCAGGCGACGCCGCGACGGCCGGCGCGGGCGGTGCGGCCGATGCGGTGGATGTAGACCTCCGGGTCTTCGGGGAGGTCGTAGTTGACGACGTGCGAGATGCCGTCGACATCGAGCCCCCGGGCGGCGAGGTCGGAGGCGACGAGGACTCCCAGTTGCCCTTCACGGAGGCGTTTCATGACGCTGTTGCGCTTGCCCTGGTACATGTCGCCGTGCATCGCGTGGGCGTCGATGCCTTTGTCGGTGAGGTAGCGGGCGAGTTCATCGACGGTGCGCTTGGTGCGGCAGAAGACGAGGGTCAGGTCCGGGTCCTCGTGGGTGAGGACGTAGCGGAGCATCGGGCGCTTGTCCCAGGGTTCAACGGCGACGTAATGCTGCTCGACGAGGCTGACCGTCAGCGAGCCGCCGGTGGTGACGAGTTTCGCCGGGTCCTTCATGTGAGTGCGGGCGAGTTTTTCGATCTCGTCGGAGATGGTGGCGGAGACGAAGACGGTCTGGTGCGGGTGGCGGATTGAGCCGAGGATTTTCTTGATGTCGTCGCGGAAGCCGATGTCGAGCATCCGGTCCACTTCGTCGAGGATCGCGAACTTGATGTTGTTGAGGTGGATGTAGCCGCGCTCGACCATGTCCATCAGTCGGCCGGGGGTGGCGACGATGATCTCCGGGCCTCGTTCGAGGTTGCGTGCCTGGGTCTGGACGGCCTGGCCGCCGAAGACGGCGGAGACGCGGACGGGGGTGAACTTGCCGAGTTCCTGGAGTTCGGAGGCGATCTGGATTGCGAGTTCGCGCGTCGGGGCGAGGATGAGCGATTGGAATGGGACATCGCGGACGGCGCATTGGTAGAGCGGGAGGCCGAAGGCGGCGGTTTTGCCGGTGCCCGTGCGGGATTGGCCGAGGATGTCCTTGCCCGCGATCATCAGAGGGATGAGTTCGGACTGGATTTTGGTGGGGTTGGTGAAGCCGGCGGCCTCGACGCCTTTGAGGACACTGCTGCGGAGTCCGAGATCGGCGAAGGTCTTGCCCTCGAAGATTTCTTCCCAGTGCTCGTCGGTGGGCGGGAGTTTGACGCGCGGGGCGCGCGGCTGGACGGGGTCGGCGTTCGAGTCTTCGTCGTCGTAGCGTGCGGGTTCGCGCGGGGCCTGATCGCGCGAACGGCCGCCGGATGAGCCGTGGCCTCCGCGACCGCCGCCGCGAGGACCGCCGCGTGATCCGCCTCGGCCTCCACGGTCTCCGCGATCGTCGCCGCCTCCGCCCTGGCGCTGACCACCTTGGGGCTGCGAGACTGGCTGGGACGGCCTCGGGGTCGAGAACTGCGGGGCTGGAACCGGTTGATTGATCGGCTCGGCGGCGTGGGCGTGTTCGCCGGCGGTGGCGGCGGCCTGCCCATCGGTCGGGGCGCCCGGCGCTCGGCTATCGCTGCGACGCTTGCCCCGGCGGCGGCGGCGGCGTTTCTTTTGGCCTTCCATCCCGCCTTCGGTCGCGGGCGGCTGGTCGGCGTGGGCGGGTTGATTGAAGCTCGGTGCGGGGGACTCGTTCTCGTTCGTCATCTGGGGTGTTGTTCGCTTCTGCCGGGGTGGATGTTGGCGGGGGTCGGCCGGGCCGCGCCGGTAAACGGCGGCTCACGGATCCGCACGGGTCGAACGCCGAACCGCGACCGACCGAAGGACCGCTCTCGGAATAGAACGGGGAGCAAGGCCGAGCGTCGATCGCATCGAAAACCTTGCTCACGGGGGGTCGGAACTCGCCAACTTGGCCGTTTCTTGATTCGGCCTGTCTATCCTGAATCGTAGGAGAGCGCGTCGGTCGATACAAGTGGGGTCAATTCGTTTGGACGTGGCACGCCCTTTCCAGGGCGTGAGGGGGGCCGACACGGGCTGGAAAGCCCGTGCCACTGGAGATGAAGACACGGGCTGGAAAGCCCGTGCCACTTCAGAGTGCGGCATTACCATTCGGCCGGGGCGATGGATCGCCCCGGCGTGCCCCTGACGGCTGAAATCAGCGGAGTTTTTTCGTGCCGAGCACCAGTTGGATCGAGGTAGACCTCCCCGCGATTTCGGGCAACGTCCGGGTGGTGCGCGAGGTTCTGGCGTCGCGGATCGCCGGGTCCGCGAGCGGTGGGAAGGCCACCGCGTCCACCAAACCCGCGATCTGCGCGGTACTCAAGGCGGACGGCTACGGCCTCGGGTCGGCCCGCGTCGCCAGGCGATTGCAGATCGCGGGGGTCGAGATGCTGGCGGTCTATTCGCCCGAGCAGGCGCGGGTGCTGGTGGACGCGGCGGTGACCTCGCCGATTCTGATGCTGATGCCCTTGCACGATCTGGATCGCGCGGACGTCCTCTATCGAGCGGCAGCGCGGGCGCAACTTCATCTGACGATCCACGATTCGCCGACGCTCGACGCTGCGGTGACGATTACCGAAAGGCTGGGGCTTCGTCTCTCGGTGCAACTCGAGGTGGACACCGGCATGTCGCGCGGCGGAGCGTCGCTCGAAGAAGCGGGGGGGCTTCTCAAACGGATCATCGCGCACCCGCGCCTCGTGCTGACGGGGGTCTTCAATCATTTCGCGAGCGCGGATACGAACGCGGACGAGACTCGCGGGCAATCCGAGGCGTTCTCGAAGTGGATCGCGGAGTTCCGTCGATTCATCCCGGCGGACGCGGTCGTACACGAGGCGAACACCTTCGGCACGTTCCGCTCGTCGGCCCATCACCGCACGATGGTGCGCGTCGGCCTGGCGCTGCTGGGGTTCGCGGGCGAGGACTTCGGCGACTCGGCGGACTTTGAGTTCGAGAGCGACGCAGCGCGGCTGACCCCCGCCGTGCGGTGGATGAGCCAGATCGTGCATGTGAAAGAGATCAAGCCGGGGACGCCCGTCGGCTACGGCGCGACGTGGCGTGCGGCGCGGCCGACGCGGGTGGGGCTGGTGCCGGTTGGCTATGCGGACGGGTACCCGCTCTCGCTCTCGAACAACGCGCAGGTGGGGGTGATGCTCAGGGGCGGGATCAAGGCGTATGTGCCGCTGATCGGCCGCGTGAGCATGGACCAGATCACGGTTGACCTGACGGATGTGCCTGGGGATCAGGTGGGGATCGGGGCACCGGTCGAGGTGATCGGGAACGATCGCACCGCGCCGAATCACCTGCCGACGCTGGCGAAGCGCGCGGGGACGATCGGGCACGAATTTTTGTGCCGGTTGTCGCCGCGGTTGACGAGGCAGTACCTGGCGGTGGAGAAGCCGGTGGCGGCGGCGATGACGGGGTCGGTGGCGGTTTGAATGGCCACTGACCTGTCTTCGGGTTAGGGCCGATCCAATCCTGCCCCTCCGTGCCCCTCCGTGTTCTCCGTGGTCAATACGCCGAGTTCCAAGCGTGAAATGGCTTTGCGAGCGCCGGGGCGTTATAACTCTCCGGCTGATCCCACCCGCATCGGAGGTTTATGCCCAAGCAGGACGACAAGTTTTCGATGGAGGCGGAGGTGCTCGACGCCCTCCCCAACGCCATGTTCAAGGTGAAACTCGCCAACGAGCACGAGGTGCTGGCCTACGTCTCGGGCAAGATGCGCCAGCACTACATCCGCATCCTGCCGGGGGATCGGGTCACCGTCGAACTCAGCCCCTACGACCTGACGCGGGCGCGGATTACCTATCGGCATTGAGCGCCGTCTCGGTGCCAACGATTTCCGTAGAGCCCGAGTGACGAGGCTGGTTCGCCCGGTTGCCGGCGGCTGGGGTCTCGGGTGAATGATCGTTGTGCAGATCATGGCCTGATGCTTCGAGCGGGCTGAGGATCGTGCGTGATCGCGGGGCGGGCGCGGCGTGCTCCCCGACCGGGCGCCCGGGCATCGACCATCGGCGGCGCAGAGGTCAAGAGTCTTTGACTCGCTGTTGTGGGTGGTGGGTCCGCAGCCCTCTGTCACGCTTCGTTTTCGCCCGCGGTCGCCTCCCGGTGCAACGTGCATGGCCGGGGAGGCGGAGGCCGATGCTCACTCTGGGGCCCGTCCGCCCCGGCTCGGCCCGCGCCCCAGTTGACGCCCCCGGCCCTCTCCGAGACACTCCCTCCCCGCCCGGCGGAATCCTGGCAACCCGGTCGGCCCGCGACCCGTATCGACTACCCTAAACGGTGGCGGCCCCGCCGCCCGTTTCACGGAGACCCCTCAGATGGCATCCAAGACCAGCGCCAGCCTCGGCGTTCTTGTGTTTCTCAACGTGTCGTGGGTACTGGCTCTCGCGCTGCTGGTGTCGTCGATCATCCTCTTCGCGCGCGTGCAGCGGCTGACCAACGATGTCCAACTCCGCCAGAACGATCTGGACGCCGCCGTGCGGGCCGACGAGCGGGACGACCGCTTCGAGGAGTTGAAGTCGCTGGCGAAGAACCAGGGCGTCGTCCGCTTCCTCGACACCAAACTCCAGGACCTCTCGGTCCAGATCGGCGGCTCGCGCCGAGATGATCCGGCGGCGCTCGCGGAGAAGATCAAGGCGGCGTCGCCCGAGGGGACGGCGTTGCTGCCGCTGCTGGCGTCGAAGAACAGCGACATCGAGGGATTGGAGGGGCAGTTGATGGCCGCCGAGGCCGCGCGAGAGGCCGCGAATTCCGACCTGCTGGCCACCGTGGATCGCGTCAAGACCCTCGAAGAGGAGCACCGAAAAACCATCGCCTCGCTGAACAGTGAGGTCGATTCCTACAAGGACGGCACGAACACCTACCGCGCCAACATGGAGTCCACCAGCGCGGACATGAACGCCCGCGTGAGCACCATCCGCTCCGATTCCGAGGCAACCATCTCCGGCCTCGAAGGCCAGGCACGCGATCTCGAGCAGCAACTCCTGATTGCGAATGACCAACTCCGCCGACTGAAGCAGGAGCAGGCTGGCCAGAACCTCCGCGGCGCGGCCGAGGAAGCGCTGGTTGACGGCCGAGTGGTCGGCGTGAACTCCGCAGGGAAGCAGGCGTACCTCGGGCTGGGCCGCAAGGACCGCCTAGTCCTCGGTATGACCTTCGAGGTCTACAACGACGCCACCAACATCGTCCCGAACGAAAAGGGCGAATACCCCAAGGGCAAGGGCACCGTCGAGGTGATCCGCATCGACGAGACCTCCGCCGTCGCCCGCATCATCCGCAACACCCCAGGCTCCACCATCACCAACGGCGACGTCATCGCCAACGCCATCTATGACCCCAAAAAAACCTACACCTTCACCATCTACGGCAACTTCGACACCAACAACGACGACGCCTTCACCCCTCAGGAAATCCAGGACATCCGCGGCGTGGTCGAAGCCTGGAACGGCAAACTGGCCGACGACATCACGGGCGATACCGACTTCCTGATCCTCGGCACGCGCCCGGTGCTGCCGCCCCAGCCCAAGCCGGATGATCCCGTCGAACTAATCCAGCGCTGGGTCCAGTTGAGCCAGCAGGCGACGAAGTACGACGATCTCTTCGACAAGGCCACCCGCGCCGGCATCCCGATCCTGAATCAGAATCGCCTCTACACGCTGACCGGCGTGAGCGGCCGACGCTGAGAGCCTTGAACACAGAGGAAATCAAAGGAATACAGAGAAGAGGGGGGAAAACAGGAAGGCCGCGTGGAAGGCGGTCCTGACTTCCGGTTTTTTTCTGTTTTGACTCTGTCTTCCTCTGTCTTCCTCTGTATTCAACTGTCTTTCGCAGTTCCCACGTGCTGAAACCCTCCCGCCGTAAACGCCAGATCCCGCCTTGGGCCCACACCCCGGCGTACATGGGCATGCGCGCCGCCGCCGCCGCCGTGAACATCGCCGGGCCGGAGCCTTCAATGCGATTCCTGCGGGGGCTGGGGGGCCTGGTCGCGTCGCTGCCGATGAACAGCCGGCGGCTGAACCGCGCCATCGAGAACATCGCGTGGTGCTTCCCCGATTGGGACCGCGCGCTCGTGCGCGATTACGCCATCGAGGCCTACCGCCACCTCTTCTGTCTCGCCGCCGAACTCGTGCTCTCGCCCCGCGTATTGAACGAGGACGGCTTCGCACGCCACGTCGAACTCGGCAAACTGAAGAAGGGGCTCCTCGCGCTCGCGTCCGATCGGCCCTGCATCCTCATCACCGGCCACTGCGGCAACTGGGAACTCCTCGGCGCGACCCTTTCGATGCTCGGCTTCCCCATGCACGCGCTCTATCGCCCGCTCGACCTCGCCCCGCTCGATGCCTGGCTCCACGAAACCCGCAGCCGACGGGGCATCCTGCTCGTCGATAAGTTCGGCGCGGCACGCCGACTGCCGGAACTCCTCGACCAACGAAAACCCGTCGGCTTCATCGCGGACCAGAACGCCGGCGACCGCGGACTCTTCGTCCCCTTCTTCAACCGCCTCGCCTCCACCTACAAAACCATCGGCCTGCTCGCCATCCGCTACAACGCGACCGTGATGTGCGGCCACGCCATGCGACTCAGCGGACTTTCCGCCGACGCCTCCGCAAACCCGCACGCGCCGCCCTCACGCGAGGCACGCGAATCACAGTCCTTCCGCTACCGCGTGGACGTGATCGACCTCTTCGGCCCCGACGATTGGCGCGACCAGCCCGACCCGCTCTTCTACATCACCGCGCGCTACCGCCGCGCCATCGAGACCATGGTCCGCCGAGCCCCCGAGCAATACCTCTGGATGCACCGCTACTGGAAGAGCCGCCCGCCGCACGAGCGGAGGGGCAAGCCGTTCCCCGCGCAACTCCGCGAAAAAATCGCCTCGCTGCCTTGGATCGACGACGATGATGTCGATCAGATCGTCGAACGATCCAACCGCGATGCGCTGGCTTTGGTTTGACCAGGGTTCATCACCACGGAGTCCACGGAGGGGCACGGAGGAACGCGAAGAAGCGGGAGAAGAGGCGCGGCCCGGTTGGTCAGACATTGCCTTCATCACCGCCACGATCTTTGTCTTCCTCCGTGCCCCTCCGTGAACTCCGTGGTAGTTGGCCCGCTCGTGTATCCTCACCGCCACCGGAAACGCACCAACGCATGAACGTCCGCCTCGTCAAATCCTTCGGCTTCGAGTCGGCCCACTTCCTCCCCACCTTCCCGGAGGGGCACAAGTGCCGACGGATGCACGGCCATTCGTTCATGATCGAGATCGTCGTCGAGGGCGACGTGCCCCCCGACAAGGGCTACCTCATCGACTTCGGCGAGATCCGCAAGGTCATCGACCCGGTCCAGAAACAACTCGACCACTACGTCCTCAACGAGATCAAAGGCCTCGAAAACCCGACCAGCGAGGTGCTCGCCGGGTGGGTCTGGGACCGCATGAAGCCGCACCTCCCGATCCTTGTCGAAGTCATCGTGCACGAAACATGCACGAGCCGGTGCCATTACCGGGGGACGTAATTCCTCCTCCCCCGGTCCTACCGGGGGAGGTGCCCGAGTCGGCGAGGGCGGAGGGGGCGCGGGCGCACCAACGCCGATCGTCCGCTGTCACAGTTGGTCCGTCCACCCGAGGCTTCGCGGACTCAGCTCGCCACGGGCGAGTCGCCGCGGCGACCTCGGCGTCCTCGGACCGATTATTCCGGCGTCGCCGCCGCTTCCTTTTCGATCCCGCCCGGCACCACCCGGATCACCCCCCGCGGCTTGATCGACGTCGGCCGCACGGCCGGTGCCTCGCCGCCGCGCTCGGCTCGCTGACGGGAGGTCGCGTTGACGTGCGTGCGCACGTTCAAAATGTACCCCTGCTCCTCCAGCCACTGATTCTGTGCCTCACGAAGTTCGACGAGCAGCCGCGCCGACCGGGGGCTGTCAACGGTTTTGCCGAGGAAGGGTTCCTGGCGCTGGACCTGTCTGAGCGTGAAGGCGTCGACCTGCTGCCAAGGGCTGATCGCGATCGGCGTCGTGATCTCCTCGGGCTGCACCCACACCACCTGATCGAGCGAGTCAACATCCGCGCCGAGCGACGCGGCCCCCGGCAACCCGCGCACCAACTCCCGCATCGGCGTGCGGTTCCCAATGGGCACCCGCGCCGCCCACACCCGACCATTCTCGGCCCGATCGGGCGAATCCACGCGATTGCTCGGGAATGGCGCGGGAGTCATCAGCAGCCCCGGCCTCGGGTCCGCCGCCACGATGAACGGCCGCAGCGAACGCAGCCCCTCCGAGCGCGACGGCTCGCCCGCGCGGGTGTACGTCTGGACCGGCTCGGCCAGCGTCCCCGAGGCGCACGACGCGACAACAACCAATGCGATGATTCGGCGGTTCATGCTCTTTGCTCCCTGATTCCTCTCCTTCGCGGCCGCGCCCCTCGGGCTCGGACACCGCGCGGTTCCCTACCGGCATTGTGAACCAAAAGTCACGAGAATCAAGCGCCGAGGGGTGATCTGGCGCGATTTTGTCGAAGTTGTGCCGAGTTATCGGATCGCCTTGCCTCGCGCGCGAGCGATGGGTCGGTGAAGGGTCTGAGAATCCCACGCCGAGCCGCCGCGGGGGAGGCGCCGAATAACGCGACGCCCGAGAGTCATGCGGCATTCGAGTTACGCGCTGCGCCGTCGCCGACGGCATGCGAGCAAGCCCGCCGTCTCGCACGCGCTCGAAGCCCGACCCGGTTGTCACGACGAGTTGCGTGATGTTCCCGTTGCTCCCCGAGGGTTCCGGAGAGTTCATGCGGTCGAATCGGAGGCGGAATCCGATCCGACCGTCGGGTTCGGCACCGCGTGTGATCGAGGCGCCGGCGTCGCTGGGGTTCCCGCTCGCGGCGCCACCGATAGTTCCCCCATGCGGCAAGTTGACTTGGCGTCGCGGAGGGGTTTCGTGTTTGGGCAGTCTTGCTGAAAAATCACCCCTTCGCCATCCCCTCCGCCTTCTTCCGCGCATCGTCCAGCGTCCCCACATACATGAACGCGCTCTCCGGCAGGTCATCGCCCTCGCCGTTGCACAACCGCTCGAACGAATCGATCGTCTGCTCCAGCGGCGTGTAGATCCCGGGCAGGCCCGTGAACTGCTCGGCGACAAAGAACGGCTGCGACAGGAACCGCTCGATCCGCCGCGCCCGGTTCACCGCGCGCTTGTCCTCTTCGGAGAGCTCGTCCACGCCGAGGATCGCGATGATGTCCTGCAACTCCTTGTACCGCTGCAAAATCACCTGCACCCGCCGCGACACCTTGTAGTGACGCTCGCCCAGGATCTGCGGATCAAGAATCCGGCTCGTCGAAGCCAGCGGATCGACCGCCGGATAAATCCCCTTCTCCGCGATACCCCGGCTCAGAACGATGAACGCATCCAGATGGCTGAACGTCGTCGCCGGCGCAGGGTCGGTCAGATCGTCCGCCGGAACATAGATCGCCTGCACCGAAGTGATCGCCCCCTTGTTCGTCGAGGTGATCCGCTCCTGCATCTCGCCCATCTCGGTCGACAGCGTCGGCTGATACCCCACCGCGCTCGGCATGCGGCCCAGCAGCGCCGAAACCTCCGAACCCGCCTGCGTGAACCGGAACACGTTGTCCACGAACAGCAGCGTCTCCTTCCCCGACTCATCCCGGAAATCCTCGGCCATCGTCAGCGCCGACAGACCCACCCGCAACCGCGCGCCCGGCGGCTCGTTCATCTGGCCGAACACCATCGCCACCTTGTCGAGCACATGCGCCTTGTTCCCCTTCGCGTCCGTGTACTCGGCCTCCTTCATCTCACGCCACAGATCGTTCCCCTCGCGCGTCCGCTCGCCCACCCCCGCGAACACGCTGTACCCGCCGAACTCGCGCGCCACACGCGCGATCATCTCCTGGATGATGACCGTCTTGCCGACCCCCGCCCCGCCGAACAATCCGATCTTGCCGCCGCGGACAAAGGGGCACAGCATGTCGATGACCTTGATCCCCGTCGCCAGAATCTCCGTCTTCGGGTTCAGCGTGTTGAACTCCGGCGCCGGCTGGTGGATCTCCCGATACCGCTCCGCTTGCACCGGCGGCCCCTTGTCGATCGTCTGACCCAGCAAGTTGAACACCCGTCCCAGCACCTGCTCGCCCACCGGCACCTTCACCGGCCCACCCTGGTCCGCGCACTTCATCCCGCGCGTCAGACCGTCGGTCGAACCCAGCGCCACGCACCGCACGCGACCGCCGCCCATGTGCTTCTGCACCTCGCCGGTCAGGTTCAAGTGCCCCACCCGCGTGTCCGCGTCCACACGCACCGCGTTGTAAATGCCCGGCAGCTGATCCTCCGGAAACTGAGCATCGAACGTGGAACCGATGACCTGGGTGATCACGCCTGAGGTGGCCATGAAAAAAACTCCAATCCAATAGATTGACCGACAAACCCGCGCCCAAACCGGGCAATCCGGGGAAGGGAGAGAATAGCGGAAAGTTTCGCTCACGCTCGGGATGAACCCCGGCGCGCCGGGACGAATCCCGTGGTACACCCGCACGCAGGTGACGCGCCGTTTGCACCAATCTATTGGCATCCACGTTGCGAATCGCCCTTGATTCTTTGTTACACAGTTTGTATTCTGTTAGGAGACACCAAAATGGCACTCGGCTCATCAATCGAATGGACACAAGCAACATGGAACCCGGTCGCCGGGTGTACCCCGATCTCGCCGGGCTGCCTCAACTGCTACGCCGCCCGCGTGTCCACCGTTCGTGGGCAAGGTCAGAGGCCGTCTTCGCGCAAGCCGTCGATGTGGAAACGGATCGCCTCTCGAACATTGGCCTGCGTTTCTTCCACGGAGGCTCCCGTCGCGACGCAGCCTGGGAGGTCCGGGACGTACGCCGAGTAGTTTGTTCCAGCGTTCTCGATGACGACCGCGTAGCGCATTCTTAGACCTCCTTCAGTCCAGCCTGCTTCTGAATGCTATTCCATGTACCGGGGGCGAGTTCGTCCGATGCTTTTCCGGTGGTGTCTCAGTTTGAAATGTGGCACGCCCTTTCCAGGGCGTGACGCGGGGGACACGGGCTGGAAAGCCCGTGCCACATTTCAAACTGAGACACTACCGTTTTTCCGGCGATCGTGTCGCGCCCGGGCTTGATCGGGTGCTTGAACTGGCGGCGGCTGCCGCGTGTGGCGACTTGGTACCAGCCGTCGGACTCGATGATGCGGATGGCCTCCCGAACTTTCATATTCTTGTTTCCTGCGGATGTGGGGCACTGGTCTCAAAGCCGACCAGTGGCACCCGATACAAATGAAAGTCACCCCCCCGCGCTCCCCTCGCCGCCCGGCAGCGTCATGGACCAGGGGTTCATTAACTCCTTCAGTTGCGCCTCGGGCAGGAGCTTCTGTTCGAGGGCGAGTTGGCGGATGGTTTTGCCTTCCTTGAAGGCCTGTTTAGCGAGGGCGGCGGACTTGTCGTAGCCGATGACGGGGACGAGCGAAGTACACATCGCCAGCGAGCCTTCGATCAGTTCGGCGCAGCGTTCGGCGTCGGCTTCGAGCCCCTTCAGGCACTTGTCGGTGAAGGTGTTGAGCGCGCCCGACAGGAGGTTGATGGATTCGAGGATCGCGTCGGCCATGACGGGCATGGCGACGTGGAGGTCGAGGATTCCGCCGACGCCGCCGAGGCCGCAGGTGGTGACGACCGTGTCGTTGCCGATGACTCTGGCGCAGACCATCACGACGGCTTCGATGATGACGGGGTTGACCTTGCCGGGCATGATCGAGGAGCCGGGCTGGACGGCGGGAATTTTGAGTTCGCCGAAGCCGCAGCGCGGGCCGCAACCCATGAGGCGGATATCGGAGGCGATCTTGCTCAGCGAAACAGCGATGGTTTTGAGATGGCCCGAGGCTTCGACGGCGTCGTCCTTGGCGTGCTGCGCCTCGAAGTGGTTGGCGGCTTCGCGGAACGGGACGCCGAGGCGCGACGCGAGGCGTTCGGAGACGAGTCGGCCGAAGTCTTCGTGCGCGTTGATTCCGGTGCCGACGGCGGTGCCTCCGATGGGGAGTTCGCGGAGCGCGTCGAGGGCGGCGGCGGCGCGTTGCTCCGCTTTGCGCATCTGGCGTGCGTAGCCGGAGAACTCCTGGCCGAGGCGGATGGGGGTGGCGTCCTGCAGATGCGTGCGGCCGATCTTGATGATCTTGTCCCAGGCGTTGGCGTGATGCTCGAGCGCTTCGGCGGCGCGTGCGAGCGCGGGGATGAGTTTCGATTTGATGGCGACGGCGACGGCGAGGTGGATCGCGGTCGGGAAGGTGTCGTTGGACGATTGGCCCATGTTGACGTGGTCGTTGGGATGAACACCTTGACCGGACTTCGCATCGCCGAGGTACTCCGGGTTCTTCGACGACCCGATCGGTTTGCCCAGTTGGAGGCAGACGAGGTTGGCGATGACCTCGTTGGCGTTCATGTTGGTGGAGGTGCCCGAGCCGGTCTGGAAGACGTCGATGGGGAAGTGCGCATCGTGCTTTCCCGCGGCGACCTCGGCGGCGGCGGCGGTGATGGCTTTGTGGCGCGCGCCGTTGAGGCGACCGAGTGAGAGGTTGGCGTCGGCGCAGGCGGCTTTGAGGTGGCCGTAGGCGTGGATGACCTCAGCGGGAACCGGCCGTCCCGAGATGGGAAAGTTTTCGACGGCTCGCTGAGTCGATGCGCCCCACAGGGCCGAGGAGGGGACGGTCATCTCGCCCATGGAGTCTTTTTCGGTGCGAGTTTCGCGGAAATCTGTGGGTGGGTTGTTGGTCATGGAATGTCTCTGATTCGATGGAGAAGTCAGGGCTAGCGTAGCATTGAACAAGTGTGTTGGATCAATCGTGATTCCCTTGCCGGATTTGAGTTGATGTGACATCCGCACTGGCACCCGAGGAATGGCACCCGAGGAATGGGCACCCGGAGATCGGACGAAGAGTTGAGCGAATCGGAATCCATCCAGCGGGAGTTGTGGCGGCTGGGGTTGCTGCTGACCGGCAGCGGCGCGGGCGCGACGGCGGCGCTGGTGCGCGTGCTGAGGGGCCACGAAAATGTTCGGAAACTTTCGGAGGATCGTCGGCGTCGGCTGGTGGTGATGGGGGCGCGGGAGTGGCTGGCGTCGGGTGGTGCCGCGGATGCCGATGCGGGTTCGCCGGCGGGGCGCGGGGTTCGGCTGGCGACCACGCTGGAGGCGCTGCCGCGGGAGGCGTGGGTGCTGCGCGAGGTGAAGCAGTGGGGCGAGGTCGAAGTCTCGCGGGCGATGGGCGTCGCGCGGAGCGCGATCGGTGGCTACGCCGAGGCGGCGCTGTCGAAGATGCGCGGCTCGCTCGGGGCGGAGTATGACGCGGCGGTGGGGGCGCTGCGAACGAAGTGGGGTGATGTTGAAGCGGGTGCGGGGGTGGAAGCGGCGCGGCGCGATTCGCGGCGGTGGATGAGGCGGAAGCGCGTGAGCGCGGCGGTGATGGCCGCGGTGTTGCTGGCGGTGATGGCGTTGATCGCGTGGATCGGGCGCGATCTTCAGCGGGCGAGCGAGCGGGAGCGATCGAACAAGGCGCTGGGCGAGGCGGTGTCGAACCCGATGCCGGCGGAAGAGGCGAGGAAGTCGCGCGGCGAGGGGGCGCGATGACCATACACGAGCGGCGGAAGCGAGCGCGATGGCTGCCGACGCGGATCCGGAGCAAGTTGATCTTTCTGCACACGACGTTCAGCCTGGGGCTGGCGTTGTTGCTGCTTGTTGTTTTGCAGCCGGCGCTGACGGACATGATGGGGGAGGCCGAGGCGGTGGAATCGCGGCTGGCGCTGGAGTTGGATCGTCTATCGCCGGGGTTGTTCGATCGCAGGCCGATGGCGGACGTGACGATCCGCGTGGGGACGGCGGCGCAGATCGGGATTGACGAGTCGGTGGCGCGCGAGGCGAAGTCGAAGCAGGGCGAAGCGGTCGGCGCGGCGCTGGAGCATGGCGAGTCGGGGGCGGTTCGATGGGACGAAGCGAGGGGAGCATTCGTGTTGGCGTCGGCGCGGATCGTCGAGGCGCGGGCCGCCGTGAACCGGCTCTACCTGCTGCTGACGATCGCGCTGCTGGCGGTGTACGGCCTGATCGCGCTGACGATCGAGGTGTTCGTGCTTCCCCGTCAGGTATACGAGCCGATCGAGACCCTCCGCGCGGCGGACGAGGCCGTGCAGCAGGGCCGGCACGACGGCGAACTGATCCCCGAATCGAAGATCCCGTCGGATGAGTTGGGCGAGATCATGCGCTCGCGGAACCAGTCGATCGTGAAGTTGCGGGAGCAGGAGGAGGCGCTGGCGACGGCGCTGCGGCAGGTGGAGACGATTGCTTCGGAGTTGAAACGAAAGAATCATCTGCTGGAGACGGCGCGGCGGAATCTCGCGGATCAGGACCGGCTGGTGAGCCTGGGGATGCTGTCGGCGGGGATGGCGCACGAGTTGAACACGCCGCTGGCGGTGCTGAAGGGGTGTGTTGAAGAACTGGCATCGAGCGCGGGGCGCGGCGTGTCGCCCGAGCGGGCGGCGCTGATGAGTCGGACGGTCGGGCGCTTGGAAAGGCTGAGCGAGAGTTTGTTGGACTTTGCGCGGGTGCGGCCGCCGAAGTTGGAGTGTGTGAGTTTGCGGGAAGTGGTCGAAGAGGCGTGGATGCTGGTCAGCATTGATCGCGGGGCAAGCGGTGTTGAACTGTGCGCGGCGGTGCCGGAGGAGATGGAGGTCCGGGGCGATGCGGATCGTCTGACGCAGGTGATGGTCAACCTGCTGCGGAACGCGGTGGACGCGATGGAGGGTGCGGGGGGGATCGACGTTTCGGCGGAGGTGTCTGATCGTGACGGGCGATCGTGGGTTTCCGTCACGATCGCGGACACGGGGCGTGGGATTGATGCGGCGATGTTGCAGCGGTTGTTCGAGCCGTTCCAATCGACGAAGTTGGATTCGCATGGGACGGGGTTGGGACTGGCGGTGGCGGAGGGGATCGTGCGCGAGCACGGCGGGGTGTTGCTCGCGCGGAATGGAGCGGTCGGGGGGGCGGTGTTTGAGATCATGCTGCCGATGGGGCTGGAGGCGGTGCGAACGGTGGAGCCAGTGAGTGTGATGGGGTGACGGCATGGCGCGTACGGCGGAAACCGAGGAGAGCAGGAGCTTGAGTTTTCCGATGGTGATCGTGGCGCTCGATGACGATGCCGACTTCCGCGAGTACCTGCGCGAGTCGCTGGCGGGGCAGGGGCACGACATCCGGACGGTGGCGACGCCGGAGGAGATGACGACAGCCTTCGAGGCGCGGATGCCTCATGTGTTGCTGCTCGACATGAAGATGGGGCGTTTCAGCGGCGAGGTCGTTTTGGCGGATGTTCGCGTGCGCTGGCCTCGGCTGTGTGTGATCGTGGTCACGGGGTATCCGTCGATGGAGACGATGCGGGAGACATTCAAGCAGGATGTGTTCGACTACATCGCCAAGCCGTTCTCGATGGATGAGATGCGGCGGGTGCTGGGGCAGGCGGCGCGGGCGCTGGGGCTTGGAGGGACGCCTCAGGATCGGCTGCGGTCGGAACTCGGGCGGCAGATCCGGCTGACGCGCGCGGAGCGCTCGTGGACGCTCAAAGAGTTATCGGAGGCGTCGAACGTGAGCGTGAGCCAGTTGTCGAGCATCGAGCGCGGGGCGCACCTGCCGAGCCTGGAGAGTCTGCTGGCGATCGCGACGGCGTTGGGGGCCTCGCCGAGCGAGTGGATGCGGGGGGCGGGGTTCTGAGCGAAGCGTCGGCAAGGGGTGGCACGGCCGAACTCACTCGAAGACTTCCCGGTGTGCCGGCGCTGGCCGTCGCGCCCGATGCGCTCTCGGCCCGCCGTACTTATCGGGCACATGGATACGGTCGAATACCAGCCTTGAACAGGTGGGCGCGGGCCGGAGTCTGCGGGCTGTTCGGCGTGCGCGGGCTGGTGCGAGCCCATCGACGCCGATGAGCGGCGGGGCTTGCGAGTGCGGCTGAAGTGGACGGGATTGAAACCCGAAAGATCGGCTTGTCCGCTCACGGGAGTGCGTACGAGCGTCGGCCGAGGCCGTATGTGTCGTGCGGCCTCCGCGTCCGATTCGGTCAAACCACGGAGGCTTTCCTATGCCGCTCACCATCAACTCATCCGTGAATCCTGAAGCAACGACCGGTTCGAGTGGGGGTCGGGACACCGACCTGCTGCAGCTGGTCACGTTCATGGTAGGGACCGAGGAGTTCGCCATCCCGATCCTGAGCGTTCAAGAGATCAACCGGATGTTGCAGATCACCCGGGTCCCCCAGAGCCCGCCGTTCGTCGAAGGGGTGATCAATCTCCGGGGGAAGATCATCCCCGTGGTGGACTTGCGGAAGCGCTTCGGGCTTGCGACGACCACGAACAGCAACGACAACCGCATCGTCGTTGTCGAGGTCGGCGGCCGGGTGATCGGGTTCACGGTCGATCGCGTGAACGAAGTGCTCCGGATCGAGGCGTCGATCGTCGAGCCGCCTCCGGCGATGGTGTGCGGCGTTGACAGCGAGTATGTCCGCGGGGTGGGCAAGCTCGAGGACCGGCTGTTGATCCTGCTCGAACTGAGCCGCTTGTTCGCCGAGTCCGAACTGGCCGCGACCGATGCGGTTCGCTCAGCGGCGTAAGCCAATTCGCCAGGTTTGGCACCAAGACGAGGAGTCTCCGTACATGGCTTGCGCCACGCTCTCAATGGGATCGAAGGAGTTCGAGGACCTGCGCAAGATCATCTATACGCGCAGCGGTATCCAGTTTCAGGAGAGCAAGAAATATGTGCTCGAGAGCCGCCTCGGCAAGCGGCTCGAGGAACTGAACCTTTCGTCGTTCGATGAGTACGTCAAACTCCTCAGCATGGGGCCGTACCAGCAGGACGAGTTCCAGGAGATGTTCAACCGGATCACGATCAACGAGACGTCGTTCTTCCGGAACGAACCCCAGTTGCAGGTCTTCGAGAACGTCGCGCTGTCGAGGATCCTGGAGGCGCGCAAGAACATCAAGCGCCTGCGGGTGTGGTCGGCGGCCTGCTCGACCGGCGAAGAGCCCTACACGATGGCGATGCAGATCCACCGGACGCTCGGTCTCCGGCTGGCGGACTGGCGCGTCGAGATCCTCGGGACGGACATCAGCGAGCGCTGCCTCGAAGTGGCGGACGCCGGGCGGTACACGGCGTTCTCGTTCCGATCGGTGAACCCCATGATCACCAAGCGGTACTTCCGCGAGGACAAGAATGAGTTCGTGCTTGATCCCACGATCAAGTCGATGGTGAACTTCGAGTTGCACAACCTGAAAGACACGCTCGCGGCCAAGCGGCACGGGATGTGGGACATCATCTTCTGCCGCAACGTGATGATCTACTTCGACGACGACATGAAGACCCGGGCCGTGAAAATGTTCTACGACCAGCTGACCGACGACGGGTTCCTGTTCGTGGGGCACAGCGAGACGCTGCGGACGCTGGGCGTGCCGTTTGTTCAGTTGCCGACGCCGCAGGCGTTCGCGTACACCAAGACCGCATTGGAGGCCTGAGATGTCGCTCGCGGAACAAGACCCGAGTCTTCTGCAGGACTTCCTGACCGAGTCGGGGGAGTTGGTGGAGCGCCTCGACGCGGACCTGGTGCGGCTCGAGCATGAGGCATCGTCGCGCGAGTTGCTCGACGGGATTTTTCGCGCGATCCACACGATCAAGGGGGCCGCGAGCTTTCTGGCCCTGAACGCGGTGACGCGGTTCACCCATACGGCGGAGGACGCGCTCAACAAACTGCGCAAAGGCGAGGCGAGCGTCAACGCGGAAGTGATCGACGCGCTCCTGAAGAGCGTGGACGTTCTCCGGGGGATGCTCTCGGAAGTCAGCGAGGGGAAAGAAGCATCGGCGGGGCCGGAGGAACTTCTCGGCCGGCTGAAGAAGATCGCGGAGGGGGCGAGCGCACCGGCGTCCCCCAGCGCGGCCCCGGAAACGCCGGCGACCACCTCGGAACCCGCGGCGGCGGCCGGCGATCGGAGGCCGATCAATCTGTCCTCGGAAAAGGCGGACCTGGTCAGCGGTCTGGTGGCGGAGATCGAATCATCGCTCGACGCGCTCGACGCCGGCAAGATCGCGGAGACCGCCAGCGGATTGCTTCCCACGGCGGAGTTCTTCGAGTTTCCGCTGTTGATCAAGATCGCGACGCGCCTGGGGGCGCTTGCGTTGCGCTCTGACAGCGAAGTGAAGGCCGAGATCGAGCAGGAGGCCGAGCAGCTCCGAGCCTTCTTGGCGGCGCTGAAGAACGGACAAGAGCTGACGGCGAGTTCGGTACAACCGGACTCCGCGCCGTTGCCGGCCCCCACGGAGAGCATCGTCGATGAAGCGTCCGCGATCGAGGAGTCGGCGAGCGTGCCCAGTGCGCCCGCGACCGAGCGCGGCCCCGCGGCGCCGGTGCCGACAACCCGAGAGCCGGCATCGAAGAGCACGGAGCCGGGCGAGACCACGGTGCGTGTCGAGGTCGGGCGGCTCGAATCGTTGTTGAATCTGGTCGGCGAACTGGTACTCACGAAGAATCAGGTGCTGGGGATGGCGCGGCAACTGCGTCGCCTGTCACTCCCGCACGAGTTCATGGAGACCGTGACCAGCGCGACGGGCGCGCTGGATCGCTTGACCAGCGAGTTGCAGGTCGGGGTGATGCGGACGCGCTTGCAGCCGTTGAACAAACTGTTCGGGCGGTACCCGCGGGTGATCCGAGACCTCGCGCGGAGCACGAACAAGCAGATCGAGATCGAGATCGTCGGCGGCGACACCGAGGTCGACAAAAGCGTGCTGGAACAGCTGGCCGATCCGATGGTGCATATCCTGCGGAATAGCGCCGATCACGGGATCGAGTTGCCCGACGTTCGCATCGCGGCGGGGAAACCCGCTTCGGGGCGGGTCCGCGTCGAGGCGGGGCATCAGGGCGGGCACGTCCGCGTGGCGATCATCGACGACGGCAAGGGGATCGACCCCGACGTGATCGGCCCCAAGGCGGTCGAAAAGGGAGTCATCACCGCCGAGCAACTGGCGCAGATGACACCCGGCGAGGTGGTCAGCCTGGTCTTTGCGGCAGGGTTCTCGACGGTGGAAAAGGTGAGCGATCTTTCCGGGCGCGGCGTCGGGATGGATGTCGTTCGCACGAACATAGCGAAGCTCGGCGGGTTCGTTTCCGTCACCTCCGTGAAGGGCCAGGGGACCACGATCGAAGTCCTGATCCCGCTCACGGTCGCGATCATGCCCGCGATGATGGTCGAAGTTGGCCGGCATCAGTACGCGATGCCTCTGGCGTGCATCACCGAGATCGTGCGGTTGGAGGATTCGGCGCGGCACAGCGTCGGCGGCCAGCCGGTGGTCCGGATCCGTGAGACCGTGATGCCGCTGATTGATCTCGGGGCGCGGCTTGGAGAGCTGCGGACCGCGGAGTCCGGTCGGTTCGCGGTGGTGGTGGCGGTGGGTCAGCAGCGAGCGGCGCTGACGGTTGACCGGCTGGTGGGCCAGCAGGAAGTGGTGATTAAGCCGCTGAACGACTCGTACACCGCGGGCGGACCCTTCAGCGGGGCGACCATCCGCGAGGACGGTGATGTCAGTCTGATTATCGATGCAACATTGCTCATCCGTAGCGCAGTGACCCATGACAAGGCGGCGGTGTAGCCGCGCACGCCTGGAGGTATCCGAGTGGACAACAACTTCATCCTGCCGTTCATCAAGTCAACACGGAACGTCTTCGAGACCATGTTCCACCTGGAGGTGACGTTCGAGACGCCCGAGATACGAACCGCGCCGATGCCCTCGCACGATGTGTCGGCGATCATCGCGATGTCGGGCGACGTGGAGGGAACGGTGGTGCTGAGTTTTCCCTCCGAGACGGCGCGGCGCGTGGTCGCGGTGTTCACCGGGGGCGAGGGCCCGATGTCGAACGAGGACATGTCCGACGCGATCGGCGAGGTCGTGAACATGATCGCGGGGGGCGCGAAGGGGCAGTTCAAGGGCAAGAACGTGAGCATCTCGTGCCCGTCGGTCGTGATGGGATCGTCTCACAAGGTCTATGGTCGCAAGGATATTGTGACGGTTGCGATCCCATGCTCGTGTGATTGCGGCGAGTTCATGGTCGAGGTCGCGACGCAGGAAGCCCCGTCGGGTTCGGGAGTTGTCGGCGCCGCCAAGGTCGCGGCCTGAAACATTCAAGCGGAGGTTTGCACATGAAGATCATGCTTGTTGATGACTCGAAGACGATGCGGAACATCCAGAAATCGGTCCTGGCCCAGTTGGGGCACACGGAGATCGAGGAGGCCTGCGACGGCGTCGACGCGCTCAGCAAGGTCGCGGCGTTCGGCCCCGATCTGCTGCTCGTGGACTGGAACATGCCCAACATGGACGGCCTCACGTTCGTCAAGCAGTACCGTGCGAAGGGGCTGAAGGCGCCCATCATCATGGTGACGACGGAGTCCGAGAAAGCCCGCGTGATCGAGGCCATCAAGGCCGGGGTGAACAACTATGTGGTGAAACCGTTCACCCCCGACATTCTCAGCCAGCGGATCGGCGAGACGATGGCCAAAGCGGCGTAGCACGGCGGGCGCCGATCGCGCGGCCGCATCCATGACCGTTCGGGCATCCATGAAGGACCCCCCGTGGAGGACCGATTTCAGATGCCGTCTGTTTGTGAGTGCGAAGGTGTCGCCGCCGGGGAATCGGTGGCGTTTGAAGGCTCGACGTGCATCCGCGGAGGCGTCGGTGCCGGGGCGGTCGTGCGCGTCGCGGGAAACCTGACGGTGGAGGGGGTGGTCCAAGCCGCGACGATCGAGGTCGAGGGCGATCTGGTTCTGAAGGGCGGCGTGGTGGGGCAGGGGCGTGCGATCGTGAGCGCGACGGGTTCCGTCGTGGCCACGTTTCTTGAGTCGGCGACGATCGAAGCCGGACGGATGCTGCGGGTCGATCGCGAGGCGATGAACTGCCAGATGATAATCCACGGCTGGATCGATTCCCCGGAGGGGGCGATCGTCGGCGGGCGAGCCCAAGTGATGCGTTCGATCCGCGTGAAAGCGCTCGGGAGCGAATCGGCCGTGGAGACCGTGCTCGTGCTGGGCACCGTCCCGCTGCTGGAAGACCGGCTCGGGCAACTCGAACGGCTCTCCAAGTTGAGCGACGAGGAACTGGAGGCCGCCAAGCGGGAGATGGAGCGGCTGTCGATGCCCGGCCAGATCCTCAAAGCGGCGGACAAGGAACGGCAGACGGAACTCACCTTCGATCTCGATCGATTGGCGAAGTCCCACCATCGGTGCGACGCGGTACTCGGGCTGGGTCGCGAGGAAGTCAACAACGGCCGGACGACGGACCTCACCGTTCTGGAGTGGCTCCATCCCTCGGTGGTGCTCGAGTCAGACGGGGTATCGCTCGCGGTTGATCGCGGGATTCTCGGACCCATCCGGATATATCGGGACGCTCGGGGGAATGTGCTGGTTGAGTCTGAGCCGGGGGGGGTGCCCGTGCCGATCAAGAACTTCAGAGACATCCGGGTGCGTTCTTTGGGCCTGTCCGCAGATCGAAAGTGAGAATCCATGACGCGTGTGCTGATCGTTGACGATTCCGTGTTCATGCGAAAGGCGATCGCCTTGATGCTCGCGGGGGACGCGCGGATCGAGGTCGTGGGCCAGGCCGCCAACGGGCTGGAAGGGCTGCGGATGGCGCGGGACTTGAAGCCCGACGTCGTGACCATGGACGTCGAGATGCCGGAGATGGACGGCCTGACCTCGCTGCGCCGCATCATGGCGGAGTGCCCGACGCATGTCATCATGATCTCCTCGCTCACAACCGAAGGATCGAACGCCGCCCTCACGGCGCTCAAGGCGGGCGCCGCGGACGTCATGGCGAAGGACGCCTCGCATGTGTCCCTCAATATTGTGAATCTCAAGGACGAGTTGATCGCCAAGGTCGTGGCGCTCGGCATGGCGCGGCGGCCGCGGCGCCGATCCGGCGCCGACACCCTGCCGAGGCCCGATGCCGGCGCGTTGAAGTTCCGTTCCGGACAGTTCGATCTCCTGGCGATCGGCTCGAGCACCGGCGGACCTCCGGTGCTGGAGTCCATTCTGGTCGGGCTCCCGAACCCGTTGGGAGCCGCGGTCGTCGTCGCGCAGCACATGCCCGAGATCTTCACCAAGTCGATGGCCGAGCGATTGGCCCGCGTGTGCAAGTTGAAAGTCGTACACGCCGAATCAGGGATGACGGTCGAACGCGAGACCGTGTACATCTCGCCCGGGGGGAAGAACACTCGGCTCTGCAGGGCGGCACCGGGCCGATGGAGGTTGGAGTGCGGCGTCGAGCCGAAGACGCTCTACATGCCGAGCGTGGACATGCTCTTTCAATCCGCCGCGGAGGTTGTCGGCGGACGAACACTCGGCGTCGTTCTGACCGGCATGGGCGACGACGGCGTGCGCGGAGCGAAGACGCTGCACGGCAAGGGAGGCGTCATCCTCGCCCAGAACGAAGAGTCGTGCGTCGTATACGGAATGCCTCGCGCTGTGACCATCAACGGGCTGACGTCGGCGAGCCTGTCGCCGGAGGGATTGCTCAAGTCGATCCAGTCGATGGCACCGATGAGTTTCGGCACGGGGCAGGTGCCGGCGCGGCTGGCGGGCTGATTCGAAACTCCCGACTCGGGAAGTCCACGGAACCGCGCCCCGGTGCGGGGTTCCGTTGCTTGTAACTCTTCAGCCGTGTGCAATGCCTTTTCGCCCCTTGGGCGCGCGTTCGTTGCGAGCGGCGCGGCGAGGGTCGCCGCGGCAACCGAGCAAGCCGCTCGAAGCCGACTGTTGGAACCCTCTCTTCTTCTGCTTGCCTCCCCGCCCCTTGGGCGAACGCGCTCCTCCGGCGTCCGCCCAAGGGGCGGACAATCCGGAGTGTGAGGGAAGCACGCCGCCGAGGGGCTTGCTCGCAGAG
>CAMTWL010000044.1:0-33056 GCA_947085435.1 uncultured Phycisphaerae bacterium | reverse complement strand
GGTCGCCGCGGCGACCGCTTTGCCCCCGGCTACGAACTACCAGCTCGCACACGGCGAGTCGCCGCGGCGACCTTTCAGGCTGAAAACAAGAGCCTTTCAAGAAAGTGCGAGCAGCGGTTTGCAAACGGCTGAAGAGATACCCTCATTCCCACCCCAACCCCACCGTCGCCCCCGGCGGCGTCACAACCGCCGACACCTCGCGCCCCGCGCGAATCGCCGCCAGAAGTCCGACCAAATCCGCCGGCAACGGCGCGACGAACTTCCTCTCCTCGTTCGAGATCGGATGCCGAAACCCCAGCAGCGCCGCGTGCAGCGCCTGACGGGAAAAAAGGGATTGGGGGCTTGAAAGACCAAAGTGCTTCCCGCCATACATATCGTCGCCGACCAGCGGGTGCCCCAGGTGCGCCATATGCACTCTGATCTGATGCGTCCGCCCCGTCTTCAACTCCAACTCCACAAGCGAATACGACTTCGCCTCTTCTGCCTTCTTCAAGCCCCCAGGCCCACAAACCCCCAAGCCCTTTTCCGCCGCAAGAAACCGCTGCCGAACACGATAGATTGTCACCGCCGGCCGCCCACCCTCGTCATATCGAACCTGCTGCTTCTCACGCTTCCCCTTCACTCGGCTCACCGAATCACCCAGCGGCACATCGATCACATCCGCATCAGCCTCGACGTTTCCCTCCACGAGCGCGAGGTACCGCTTGTCCACCTTCCGCTGCTCGAACTGTCGCCCCAATCGCCAGTGAGCCGTGTCGTCCTTCGCCACCACCATCACACCCGACGTGAACCGGTCCAGCCGATGCACGACGCCGGGGCGGGCGTGCTCCTTGCCGACTGAAGAAAGGGCGGGTGTTCGGGAGGCCGCGCCCCCTCCGCCCCGCCACGGCGGGTCTTCGACCTCGAAGACTCCCGCCACGGCGGGCAAGCTCGCACCTCCCCCGCTGGGAGCGGGGGAGGAGACTTGTTGAAAATGATGCACCAGCGCATTCAGCAGCGTCCCCGACTGGTGCGACCGCGCCGGATGCACGATCAGCCCCGCCTGCTTGTTCACCACAATCAGATGCTCATCCTCAAACAACACATCAAGCGGGATCGCCTCCGGCTGGATCTCCGTCGAGGGCGGCGGCGGCAGCGCCACCTCCACCACGTCATTCAGCCGAAGATTCTGCGACGCCTTCGCCGGCCTCGCGTTCACACTCACGCCGCCCTCATCGATCAGCCGTTGCAACTGCGTCCGGCTCATGAACGGGATGCGATCCGTGAGATACTTATCAAGCCGCTTCGACAGATCGCGCGTCAGCCGAAACGTGACCCGCGCCAGCCCCTCCGATTCGCCGTGCTCGTCCGTGTCGGCCCCGCCGATCGCAAACCGCACCGCGTCGGGGTCCACCTTGCCGCCGGGTAGAATCAGTGGGTCGTCAGGCACGGCCGAGAGGATATGGACACATCTAACCGGGAACCGCAACCCATTCGAGCGATCTCTTCGTAATCGCTGAAATTCGTCGTCTTTGCTCCCCTTCACGGACCCACCGCTCGCGGCCGCCCTACCAAAAAACGAACCAATCCACAAACTTGGGTATACTCCATCCGTGGAAGGAAGGGAGCAAAAAATAGACTCAACCGTGGCCGATCAGAAAACGCAAAAAAACGATCCCCGCGCGAGCGAGCCGCCGATCGTCTGGGCACCTCGACGGGTACTGGTTGCGGACGACGAGCACCTCGTCGCCACGGGAGTTTCCGCGTCCCTGAAGGCCGTCGGCTTCGAGGTCTGCGGCCCGGCGGCGGATGGACAATCCGCCCTCGAACTCGCTCGCTCCGATCATCCAGACCTCGCGCTCCTCGACATCCGTATGCCCGGCATCGACGGCCTCGCGTGTGCCGAAGCCCTTTGGAAAGAACTCGAAATCCCCGCTGTCATTCTCTCGGCGTACAGCAGCAGTCAATATGTGGAAGAGGCCCAGCGAATCGGCGTGTTCGGGTACCTCTTGAAGCCGATCGCCAGCGACATGCTCCGGACCACCATCTCCGTCGCCTGGTCGAAGGCCTCCACTCAACTCAGCCAGACACGGCGCATCGGCCAACTCGAACAAACCTTGGCCGTCCGAAAAACGGTCGAGATGGCCAAGTGGCGCCTCATCGAGCATCGCCGGATGACGGAACCCGAGGCCCACGCCCTCCTCCAACGGACCGCACGCAACGAGCGCCGTCGCCTCGTCGATCTGGCCGAGGACATTCTCAAGGCGGCGGATCACCCGATCCTTCGGGCAGGGTGACCCCTTACAGCCGTCGCAGATTGCCTATTTTGTCATCTGTTTCGATTTCTCGGTTTGTGAATTCTTTGCTCGATTGAGTGGATTCCCTCCCATCGACGCACGATTCTGGGGTATATTCACCGCACTGAACACCGCCAACGATCCGGCGTGCCGCGGGATTGTTTGCGGGTTCGGAGCCGCGACCAGGATGTCGCAGTGTGTTTGACTCGGCTGCTTTGTTTCAAAGCGGACCCGCGTCGCCGCTCGGAGCGCTTGGAGGAGTCGCTCCGGGATCGGTTTGATTCGGGTCCGCTTTGTTTTTTGGGCGAGGTTCGCTCAGGTCGCCGCGCCTTACGTCCGAAAAGGTTCTCGGCCTCGCCGTCGCGCATTGTGACGGCGCGCGGCTGTGGCGCGACGGACCCCCGCGTCGCGTGGAGAAGAACCATGAGTCAGCGGCCAATCTTCCGGTCATTCACGATCAGCGCGTGCGTTCTGGTGACCGCGTCGGGCTGCGCGTCGCGCGTCGCATCCAACTCTGAATCAACCGCCGCAACGAGCGCGGCCCATGGATCGCCTTGCCTCACCGGGCCGCGACCGCACGATCAAATCATCACCACCGCGCCGACGCTTCAGTCGGCGTCGGCGGACATGGCCGAAACTCCCGCGCCTACGCGGCCTCTCACCACCATGGCGCTCTTCGGCATCGTCGAGGGCGCTGCGCCCGCGAACGGCGATGATCCAACCGAAAACCTGCGCCAGGTCTCGTTCGCCGCGGAGGGAGCGGACACCGATCCATCGGTTTCGTCCGACGGCAGCCGCGTCTTCTTCGCCAGCACCGCTCATCGCACGACGCCCGACATCTATGTGAAGTCGATCGACGGCCGGGCGCTCACGCAACTCACGAACGATCCCGCGTCGGACATCATGCCCGCCGTCAGCCCCGACGGAACGCGCCTCGCTTTCGCTTCCGATCGGTCGGGTTCATGGGATGTGTATGTGATGAGCGCGACCGGCGGCCAGGCCGTGCAAATCACCTCCGATTCGACGCATGAACTCCACCCGACGTGGTCGCCCGACGGCCGAACCCTTGCGTTTTGCAAACTGGGCGAGGTCTCCGGCCGCTGGGAGGTCTGGACCACCGACGCCGAGCAGGCCGGCGTGCAGAGATTCCTGACGCTCGGGCTGTTCCCGGATTGGCATCCGACTGCCGGCCGAATTCTGTTCCAGCGCTCACGCGACCGAGGCGACCGCCTCTTCAGCGTGTGGACGTTCGACTATGTGCGCGGCGAAGCCACGAACTTCACCGAGATCGCCACCAGCCTCTCACAGGCTCTGATTAATCCGAAGTGGTCGCCCGACGGCGAGTACGTCGCCTTCGCGGGGGTGCCGAACCCGGGCGAGACGATGCTCGATTCGTCCCCCGATTCGGCTGACATCTGGATCATGAACGTGCGCGGCGGCGGCCTCTCGAACCTGACCGGAGGCCGATTTGCCAACCTGATGCCGACCTGGGGGCCGAACCAGAGCATCTTCTTTGTCTCGAACCGTGGCGGCCGGGACAACCTCTGGTCGGTGAATCCAGAGACGGCGATGGCGGCGGCGCTGAACCGAGGCGGTCGGCCTGCGATGGGCGCGGCCCCGATGCCCGCCGCGCCAAAGTCCGCGATGCAGCACGCTGAAAGCCCGGCTCCCAGCGCCGACGCCATGCCGCCAAAGGCACCGATGCCAACGCCGAACAAGATGACGAAGAGCGCCCCGCAACGCGCCGCCGCGCCCACCAGCGCAACTTCTGCGCCCGCACAGATGGAACCGGACGCCGCTCCTGAGATGGCGAACGTCCCGAACGATGACCAAGACCACTGATATCTGCCGATAAGCATGTCCGGGCCGGTGCCTCCCGCGCCGGTTCGGTTTTTTCAGGCGGGCGGAGCCCCCTAGGTACGGCAGGACGCCATGACAACCGCACAGACCATGCTCTCTTACTTGGCTCGCAACCGGGCAACGCTCTCTCGCGCCGCGCTATTGGTGCTGCTCGTTCCAGCGATGTTGATCGGATGCGTGAGCAAACGCCCTGCCGCCCGCCCCGGCGTTCTTATTTCGCCCTACCAAGCAGGGCACGAGATCGTTCTCGCCGTCGCGCCCCTGCGCAACGATTCG
The DNA here is from genome assembly GCA_947085435.1 of uncultured Phycisphaerae bacterium. Classification (GTDB taxonomy): domain Bacteria; phylum Planctomycetota; class Phycisphaerae; order Phycisphaerales; family UBA1924; genus JAEUIV01. The sequence goes on along the minus strand of CAMTWL010000044.1, from coordinate 28,644 downwards.
GGAGTGAGTCTTATCGACGAGCTGGCCCTCTCGGACACGCTCGTGAACGAAGCCCAGGCCGTCGATGGAATCACCGTGCTGCCGGTCAACCGGACGCTCGGCGGGATGCGCGCTCTGAAACTGGCCACCGTTTCCAGTCAGGCGGACGCGATCGCGCTCTGCAAGGCACTCGGTGTTGACGGCCTCATCGTCGGCACCGTCCACGCCTGGCATCCCTATGACCCTCCCATCATCGGGATGAGCCTCTCGCTCTACGGCGTCAACGAACGGATGAACGCACCCGCGGCAACTCAGGTCGATGCACGCTCACTCCGCTCTGCGGCGACCGATCGGCCGGTCGCGGAAATGCGAACTCCGTCGAGTGCGCTCTCGGCGCTCTCGGCGGTGCTGGACGCCTCTGATGGAAATACGCGAGCGATGATCCGGGGCTACGCCGAGGGGCGTCACGATCCGGAGTCGGCGCTCGGCTGGAAGCGGTACACGGCGAGCATGGTTCTGTACGCGAAGTTCGCGTGCCACGAGATGACCCGGCGATTGCTCGACAGCGAGCGGGCGCGGCTGAGGGGCTTGGAAGCACGGTCGGAGACAGGTTCCGCTCCCTGAGTCGTCGGCATTCCGCCGCCGTCCGGAGGGCGGTGGAAAGGACGGCCGGCGATGGACCCGCTCGAAGAGACATGGCAAGACTCGCACGCCAACTCGGCGCCGCCTGATCCTCAGGGCGAAGTCACGATCATTAAGGGACGCCACACCTGGCGCTTCCTGTTCAACCCGGGGCAAGAGCCGGACGTGTTCGCCACCGCCGCCGCGATCACCGAACGCCCGATGTCCGGCCTCGACCACTTTGACCTTGCGATTCTCGCCTATCGCCTGGGACTCCAGGCCGGCTATCACGCGCACCCTTCGACCGGGTTCTGAATCACTGCCCCACACGTCACCCACGCACGGACGACGCTCATATGAATGACAAGCCCACCACAATCCCGCTCCCCATCGTCGCAGGATTCCTTTCGTACCTGACCGATGAGCGGCACTTCAGCCCCTACACGGCTCGCTGCTACGGCGCGGACCTGCGCCAGCACGTCGAGTTCCTCGCCGAAGAACTGGGCGTCCGGATCAACCACGAGCAGGAACTGGCGGCGCTGAACAACCGTCCCGCGCCGCGCTCGGCCTCGGGAGACGTCGCCGGCACGATCATGCCGACCACCATCACCCGCGCGATCCTCGACACCAACCCGGACAAGATTCGCCATTACCTGTCGCATCTTTCCGAATCGAACTACTCCGCCGCCACCATGGCGAGAAAGATCGCCACGCTCCGCTCCTTTTACAAGTGGGCGAACAAGCGGGGGCACCTCGACACGAATCCGATGACGCTGATCCGCACCCCCCGGCAGGGCAAGCGCCTGCCCAAGGCGATCACCGTCGAGCAGATCGAGCAACTCCTGGCCGCCCCGGACGACCGCGAATCACTCGGCGCACGCGACCGCGCGATGCTCGAAACGCTTTACTCAACTGGCATCCGCGTGTCGGAACTCGTCGATCTGAACTACGACGACCTCGACGAGCCGGGCGAAGCCCTGAAGATCCGCGGCAAGGGCAAGAAGGAACGCATGGTCCCGCTGGGATCGCACGCGCTGGCGTCGATCCGTCATTACCGCGATGTCCTCACCGCCGACGAGCGATTCAGCAACGCCTGGGCGCCGGAACGAGCCGTGCGGCCGCTCTTCATCAACAAGCACGGCGGGCGGCTCTCGTCGCGCTCCGTCCGCCGCAAACTCGACAAGTACCTCCGCCTCGTCGGGCTTGATCCGACCATCAGCCCGCACACGCTGCGCCACTCCTTCGCGACGCACCTTCTCGACAACGGGGCCGACCTGCGCTCGGTGCAGGAACTCCTGGGCCACCAGTCGCTGAGCACCACGCAGGCGTACACGCACCTCACCGCGGCGCGGATGAGAACCGCCTATGACCAGGCGCACCCGAGAGCCGAGGCGGGGTGAGCAACCCTCCTCCCCCGCTCCCAGCGGGGAGGTGGTCGCCGCGGCGACCGGAGGGGGCTTCGGCTCCCCACACAACAGTTCACGTTTTCGCAACGAGGCGCCTCGGTGGGAGGCGCCTCGTTGTGTTTACTGTGTGCCCTGGAGCAACGCGCCCAGCCTCTGTATCTCGGCCGTGCGCTCGGCTTCGCTCATCTGCGCGTACGCATCCGCGAACGCTTCGATCGACGCGTAGCCCATCTGCGCCAGCGCGCTCGAGACCAGATCACCCGCCTCGGCCGCGGACATCGGCGCTTCGCCCTCGAAGTCCATGTGGTCGGCGGGGCCGCCGCCCTTGCCGGCGATGGATTGGCCGGAGAACGTGCAATAGTTTTGGAGCCAGTAAGCGAGCACCTCGGTGATATCCGCAAAGTCGCCGTCGGCGTCGCCGTCGGCGAGGTAGCCGCCCTCCGGCGGCGGCGGGCACCCGACGCCGTTGAAGGTCGGCGGGTCGCACCGATTCCCCTTCCCCGTGCCACCGATTCCCTTAGAGCCTGTGTGAGAAGAACCGATTCCGCCGAAGAAAAAACCCTCACTTTGTTCGGGGCTCGTACCTGCGGAAAACCCTCACTTTGTTCGGGGCTCGTACCTGCGGAAAACCCTCACTTCGTTCGGCGCTCGTGCCTGCGGGCTTCTCACACAGGCTCTATAAGGGAATCAGTGGCACGGAATCAGAGAATCGGCGCCACCCGCCCCGCCGCGATGTCCGCGATGACCGCCCCGCTGCCGGCGGTGTTGTTGATCTGGAATGTCGTCTGGGTGGCGGTCGCGTGCGGATTGAGCGTGATGTACCAGATGTTCGAGCCCGGCGGATTCTGGCACGCCTGCCAGAGTTGAGGGCCGGTGGCGGGCACTTGTGTAATGACGGTCGGTCCAACCGTCAGGCAATCCCCCTGCGCCCGGCACTCAGAAACCACGATCTGGGACGCGATCACAACCGCTGCGACCAGGATGTAGGTGAAGCGTGTCATCGGCGACCCTCCTTCTCCGAAGAAAAAGGGTGAATGCGCAGAGGCACACACCGGCACTCCCTGTGCCGGGCACCGCGCGGACGATACGAAAGCCATGCGACTGGGTCGATGGGCGATGCTGCCACTGACCAAATTGGATCAAGGTATTTCGGGCGCGAAGAAGAACCAAACTTGGGCGCGTCCACACGCTCGGGATGAGGCCGCCGAATCCCGTGGTGGTTCCGCGAGCGTGGTTCGCTGAGTTTCCTTCGCTTGCGCGAAGGGCTCGTTCGCACGCGTTGGCGCGCACGTGTCGTTGATCTTCAAGGGCTGCATCCGTCGCCTCCTGTTCCGCTTCGATAGAAACTTGCACGGTTTGACAAAAAAACAAGTTTATTTTGAGATTATTTTCAGGGAATCCGCGTTGTTCGCCCGCGGCAAGGGGGTCGCGGCCCTCCCGCCTCCTCCGTGAAACTCCGGGCCTTCCGTGGTGAACCCGGTCGCTGGCGCTTCCGGCTCGTCCATACAAGAACCCGGTCGCTGGCGCTTCCGGCTCTGTTGAGGCGGGAAGCCGGCCCGGCCCAAGGTCCCGGCGCGCCGGGACGGTGCCCGAGAAGGAAAATCCATCGATGCAAGCCCATCCGCCACCGAATTCCATTCAACTCCGACCCCAATCCGGGAACCCTTCCCCTCCCCGCCGCGAAACGCCTTTGTCGGCCGAGGAAAGAGTGCTAAACTTACCCTAACGTCATGCCTCCAAAGGATTTCCGATGCAATGGAGCCCTTCAATGCTGTCGAGCCTCTTTGCCCCGTTCACGAACCTCGATACCCGGCTCAGCCGCCGATTCCGCGCGGCGATCATCGCCGTCGGCGCAGCGTTCGTCGCTTCGCCCGCCCCGGCGGTGCCCGAGATCACCGTCGCACAGAAGCGCACCACGCTCACGGACGACGGCTCGTTCAACTTCGGGACCATCCGGAGCGACAAGTCATTGCTCCAGACGTTCACGATCACGAACAACGGCGACACGGACCTCACCCTCCTAGGGGTCAGCGTCGGGCTCCCGTTCGAGATCGTTTTCCCACCCGCGGGTGTCGTCGCGGCGGGAAAGCGGACGAGCGTGCGCGTCAATCTTCCGGCCGGCCTGGTCCCCGGGATGAAGAGCGGCGTGTTCACGATCGTGAACGACGATCCGAACGAAAATCCATTCACGGTGACGTTGACCGCCGTGGTGCAGCCGGTCGAACCCGACGCCGATGTCCTCGCGGGCAGCGTCGGACTCTCGTCCGGCAGCGCGTTCGACATGGGGACGACGGAGGCGGGCGTCGGCAGCGCTCGCAAGTTCACGATCCAGAACACGGGCAACGCCGACCTCGTACTCTCGTCGCCTTCGATCGAGGGTCAGGGGTTCGCGCTCGATTTTCCCAAGGGCCGAACCATCAAGCCGGGGAAGAGGCTGAACTTCACCGTTCGATTCTTCGATACCACGGCGGGCGAGTTTGACGGGATTCTCCGCCTCCCCAACAACGACCCGGACGAGGGCGACTACGAACTCGAACTCCTCGCGACCCTGACCCCGGCCGACGCTCGGGTGCGGGTCTTCAGCCAGGGAATCGCGCTCGACAACGGCGACCCCGTCGACTTCGGCTCGACACGCTCCGACCAGACGATCGTTCGCGTGTTCACCGTCCGCAACGAGGGCCGCGCCACGCTGAGCCTCGGACCGGCCGTGGTCGCCGGAGCGGGCTTTGAACTCCTGAGTCAACCTCGGACATCCCTCGCGCGGGGAAAGTCCACCAAGTTCAGGGCACGCCTCAACCCGGGCTCGACCGGCGCCGCACCAACAGGGATGCTGACATTCCCGACCAATGATCCTGACCATGAGGTATTCCTGATCCCCCTCGTCGCGGGCGTCACCGTGGTCCGCCCGGCGATCTCCGTGTCCGGCCCCGGTGGGACGGTCGTGATCGGGAGCGCCGTCGAACTCGATCCGACCAATGTCAGCCAGGCGCAGCAGTCAACCTTCAACATCATCAACACCGGCTCATCCACGCTCACGCTCGGCACGGTGACGGTCGCCGGGACCGGCTATTCCCTCGTGCGCATCCCCGCGACAACCGTCGAACCCGGTCGATCCACCAGTTTCGTCGTCCGACTCTTCTCCGCAGCGTTGCTCGACCCCGCGCCCGGCTCGGTGTCCTTCGCCACCAACGCGCCGGGGTCGGAGGCGTTCTCGTTCTCGCTCGCGGGTGCGGTCCGAGTGGTCCCGCTCACCCCCGAGGTGGAAGTGACGGAGACATTGCTCAACGCCAGCGGCAACCCGGTCATGGTAAACGTGGGCGTCGGCGCGACGCGCAACTACGGCTCGCTCGTCGCCGGGAACCGCCGGACCCGCGACTACACCATCCGAAACAGCGGCACCGCCGCGCTGGCGCTCAGCGGCCTGATGCTCACAAACACGACCGGCACGGGGTTCGGCATTGCCACGGGCGCCCCCTTGCCCGCGAGCCTCGCTCCAAACGCCACGACGACGTTCTCGATTCTGTTCCTTCCGCCGTCCGACGGTGGCTTCGCCGCGAACGTCGCTTTCACGAACAACGACCCGGACGACGGCGAGAACCCGTTCACGTTCGGAGTGACGGGCGCCGCCTCCCCTGCGGTCCTTGCCTTTAACGTTTTCTACACGGGCTTCGAGACGGTGGAGATGAAGCGTCTGCCCAACCCGCTGCCGCCGATCGGGAGCCGGCCGTATCCGTTCTCGCTCGGCTCGGTCGCGGCGGGCGGCACCAGGATCATTCATAACACCGCGCAGGATTCCTTTGTGATCCGCAATCGGGGGCTTTCGCCGCTGATCGTTTCCGGTTCCGTGGTGGTTGATCCGGTTCCCCCGAGTCCGATGGTGTGGTTAGGCGAACTCAGCCCGGGCCCCTGCTTCCCCGTCGCGTGCCCGCTCCCGCCGATCGTCGGGTCGGACCAGCTCAACATCACCCATGACGGCCTGACTCCGGGCCCGCGTCGGGGTCTCGTGACGATCATCACCGACGCTCCCGCGCTCAATCCCTGGGAGTTCGAGATTCAGGAATGGGTGAACGATTGGTTCTCGACGACCGGCGGCCTCGGAGTCCCCGGCGAATCCGTCCGCGCCTTCACCACCTTTGATCCCGACGGAACGGGCGCAGCGGTGCCAGCGATCATCGCCGGTGGATCGTTCACCACGCCCGCCGGCTCGCCCCGGATCGCCACCCTCAACGCCGGAGCCTGGACCGCGCTGCCCGGCGGCGGGATCAACACTCCCGGCGGATCGGTGAACGCGCTCGCGGTCTTCGATGAGCCGGACGCAAACCCTCCGGCTCTGTTCGCCGGCGGCTCCGCGTTCATTAATGTAGGTGCCGCTCCCGCTCCCGTCGTAAGCGTCAACAACATCGCCAAGTGGAACGGCATGACCTGGGCGACCCTCGGAACGGGTGCGGCCAACGGCGTCACCGGCGGCGCGGTCAACGCCCTGGCGGTCTACGACAGGGCGACTCCTGCAACGGACCCCGCCAGCCAACTCTACGTCGGCGGAGCGTTCACCAGCGCCGGCGGCGTCGCGGCGCAGGGGATCGCCCGCTGGAACGGCACGGCGTGGAACAAACTGCTCGCAACCAACGACGGCGTGAGCGGCGGCGCGATCAACGCCATGGCCGTCTTTGATGCCGACGGCACCGGCCCGCTCCCGGCCGAACTCTACGTCGGCGGCGGATTCACCAACGCGAGTTCGCTCCCGCTCGCCCCTGTCAACGGCATCACCCGCTTCAACGGCAGCACCTGGACCCCGCTCGGGATCGCGCCCAACTCGGGCGTTTCCGGACAGGGCGCTCGCATCAACGCGATGGTCGTCTTCGATGCCGACGGCCCGGAAGGCCCGGCGAATGCGACCCTCGTCGTCGGCGGGTCGTTCACCAACGCTTCAACCCTCGTCAACGTCAACAACATCGCCCAGTGGACCGGGACGGTCTGGCAACCGTTCGGTTCAGGCACCGGCCCCGGCACTGGAAACGAGGTCTTCGCCCTCGCGGTCTTCGACGAGGACGCCTTCCACCCCGAGGACGACGACGGATTCACGAACAACGACCCCACCCTGCCGAGGCTGAAACGCCGCACGCAGGTGGGACGCCTGTACGCCGCGGGAGCCTTCTTATTCGGTCTGCCGGGCGGCAATCCCGTCAACAACATCGCCAGGTGGGACGCCGGGATGCAGCAGTGGACCCCCGTCGGCACCGACGTCTCCAACGGGACCAACGGCGAGATCCGCGCGATCCACCCCTTCGACCCCGACGGCCTGCTCTCCGCCGGAAACCCCAACAGCCCGGAACAACTCTTCGTCGGCGGGCTCTTCACCAACGTGATCCAACTCGCCCCCGCCCCGGGGATGCTCCTCCCGGTCAACAACATCGCGGTGTGGAGCGCGACCACGCCCTGATTGCGAATGATCCTCGGGTGCCACCACTCCCGGCGCGCCGGGACTTCGGCCGGTGGTGTGGACGGCGAACGAGCGCACAAAGATTTTCGGTAACTCTTCAGCCCCCTGCAACAGCCGGCGCCGGCAGCGGGGGCGCGATCGGCCTTTCGCCCACAGGGCGCACGCGCGTTGCGAGGGGCGCGGCGAGGCCCTGCGAGCAAGCCCCTCGGGGGCGAACTTCCCTCACACTCTGGTCTGTCCGCCCCTTGGGCGGACGCCGGAGAAGCCCGTCCGCCCGGGGGGCGGGAAGGCAAACAGAAGGAGAAGGTCTCACCAGTCGGCGTCGAGCGGGTCGCCGCGGCGACCCTCGCCGCGCCACTCGCAACGGCCGCGCGCCCAGGGGGCGAAAAGGCGTTGCACACGGCTGAAGCGTTACTTCCGCTGAACAGTTGCAAGGTTTCACCCCGGCTGCTCCTTCAGCATCTCGTCGAGAGCAATATCGACGCGATCGGATCGCAGCCCCGCCGCACGCACGACCCCCTCGCGATCGACGATCACATAGAACGGCCACCACTTGACGCCCCAAGCCGAGGCGGTCGCGTTGGCCTGGTCCTCGGCGGTTGGGAACTTCATCCCGGTTTTCTTCGCGCTCTGTTCCATCGGCGTGCCGCCCGGAGCGCTCGTCCCGCACACCCCGAGGACAACGACGCCGCGATCCTTGTACTTGGACATGACCTCGTTCGTGTGCGGCACGGCCTTCAGGCACGGGCCGCACCACGTCGCCCAGAAATCAATCAGAATAATCTTGCCCTTCAACTCGGCGAGCGCGGGGGGCGGCTCGCCGAGCCACGGGCCGACGGTGATGGCGGGGGCGGGCTTGCCGATGAGTTTCTTCAACGACTCCGCCTGCGAGTCGCTCCGCGCCCAGGTCCATTCGCGGCGGAACTCGGCTTTGCGTCCCGTTGGAGACTCTTTCGATTCAGCGCGCACGAGCGATGTCTGCGTCGCGCCGCCGATCATCACGCTCATCATTCCGATCGCCGCTGCCAATGCGGATCGCGTCATCGCCTGACCCTCCGGGTAAGTTCCATTCTCATCGGACACCATGGTAGGTAACGTGCCAGAGTGAAGTGGCACGGGCTTTCCAGCCCGTGTCCCCTCGCGTCACGGTCGCCGCGGCGACCGTGCCACATTCTGGGAGGTCGCACTCATGTGGGGCCGACACTCTCGACCGCGGATTCTTCGAGCCACGTTGTTCGGCCGTCCCCCAGCCGCGCAAGTATCCATCCGGGGCGACGCTCGACAACGACGATCTCAACGCCCGAATGCAGCGGCTCGGTGAACGACGGCTCGTAGGCCGAGGCGTCGGGGCCTTTTCGTCCGATGGTCTGGGCCGCGACGACGACCCCATCCGAGTCGGCCCGTTCGGCGCGGCGCTGGATGACAAGCGAGGTCAGGCTCGCCGTGGCGACCGCGGCGCACCCGACAACCGGCCACCAACCGCCGATGAGGCGCGGCTTCGCCAGTCGAAGCAGCGCCCAACCCCACGCGAGCGCGTACGCCCCGAGGAACACCGCGAACCGCGAGGCCGGCGGCGTCTCATCGTGCCAGAAGAGCATCGCACGCCGCACGCGCTCCTCCCCCGGCGCATCAATCTTGTTGGCGACGCGCTGCCGCGCGTAGGCGAGGTTGGAAACCAGATTCACGTCGCCCGAGATCAGCCGATCGGCGCGCTTGAAGTTCAGGATCGCCCGGCCCAGATCGCCCAGCATCAGGTGGGCGCTCCCGATGTTGTAGAACAACTTGCCGTTGCGGATGCCGCCGTCGCGCGTCAGTCGCTCGAACGTTGCGACGGCGGCCTCGAACTCCGCCCTCGAATCCTCGCGGTTCGATTCGAGCGCCGCGGTGCCCTTGCGGAAGTGCTCCGATGCCTGCGAGAGTGCGGCGGCGGATTCCTCGCGGGTCATCGCCGCGTCCGACATCCGCGTAACGCCTCCGCAAAGCACCGCTGCAATCGTCGCGTACCAAAGAAGCCTCATCGGCGCACCCCCATCGCGGCGTCAAGCCGCTCTAAGAGCGCCGCCGCTTCCTCTCGCAGCCGTTCCGCTTCCGACAACGGCAACCCGCCGTACAGCGCGCCGTCGCACCGCCGCAGCAGTTCCTGCAACACGTCGGCGTCCGCGCTCGCGCGATCACGAACAAGGTCAACGCACTCCCGGCTCGTCAACCCGTCGCCCGCCTGATCGAACTTCGCGCCGACGTACCGCCGAATCGCGCCACTGACCAAGAGCGCCACGGCGCTCGTATCGCCCGTCGCCTGGCTCAACGCCGCGCGTGCGTCCGCCAGCGCACGCCTGCGCCGCATCGCCGGCCCGTTCGCGGAGGCACGCCGACGAACGAACGCTACCCCCGCGATCGCCGCGTACATCACGGGTGGCGCGGCCACCGCCGCGAGCGCCGCCGGAGAAGTCATCGCGACCATCAGATCGAACGATTGATCCACCAGCAACTCCCGCCCTTCATAGTTGAACCGGATTCCCCCCGCCCGCTCCTCGACCGCGATGCCCGACGGCGCCGATTCTTCGCCGACTTTCCCTTCCGCGTCCGCCGCCGTCACCACACGCGTGGGCCGAACGGTGATAGCGATCGGCTCGCTCTTGGCAACCTCGTACCGACCCGTCTTGGTATCGAAGAAGGGCAACTCGATCGGCGGAACCTCCGTCACGTCGGCCCGCAACGCACGCAGCACGCGGGAAAAAATCTTGCCACGACCATCCATGCTCCCCGGCGCGGCCTCGGTCGCCAATCGAAATCCCTGGATCAAGTTCTCCTGCCGATCGAGCGCGGGCGACGCGACATTCGCCGCCAGCGGCCCTTCGACGCGGATCGTCAGCGTGATCGGGTCGCCCACGTTCACCTCGGTCGGCGAAGCACGCACGCCGATGCGGTAGCGACCGATCAAGCCGTTGAAGTTCGCGGGCTTGCCCTCGGTGGGCAGCGGTTTCACGTCGAGCGTCAGCGGGTTCGAGGGCACGACGGCGCGGCGAGTCTGGTCGCGGTCGAAGATCGACATCGCCTTGCGCTCGATGATGTCCACGCTCGCCGTCGCGGGGCCGATCGGGAACCGGCCCGCCTCACGCGGCACCAGCACGCGCTCGGCGGTGTAGGTGGTCATCTCAACGCCGTCGAACACCGAAGAGCCCTGCGCCGCCGGCACCTGCGCGCCGAGCACCTCGAACATCGGCTGATTCTGGAACTGCTGAAGGATGTTGGACTCGTCCACGGTGTCGAACTTGGCTTCGACGCCCGGCACCGCGAACGCCGCCCCCGCCGCGCCGCGCGCAAGGCCCAGGATCAGTTTCAGCCGCACCGGCTCGCCGACATACGGCGACGGGTTATTCACCTCGACGCGCAGCCGGACATCCTTGTCCTCCTGCGGCGGGACCGCCTGCACGCTCACCGCGTTCGTCTGGAACAGTCTGCCGCCGACGCGGACATCAAACGGCGGCACCGTGATCGGCCCGGCCCGTGACGCCACCATCTCGAACTGCATGATGTACGCCGTGAAAGCGTTGTCGATGCGCCGGCCGTTGACGATCATCGTCGAACGCTGCGAGACATCCTGCCCCCCTTTGTACCGGCCTTCAAGCCCCGGCACCGTCGGCAGCACGGGCATCTCCGCCGACGAAACACCTTCCACTTTCACCTGAAGCACGAACGCCTCGCCGACGTAGACGCGCGACGCGCTCACCTCCGCCGTGACAACGACCTCCCCTTCGCCGCGCGCGAGCGCGCACCACGCGAGCAGCACGAGTGGCCAAACCAGGATGAGTCCGAATCGCCTCGCCATCACCAATCCTTGTCCACGGGGCGGTTCCGCGCCCGTTGCTGCTTCAGCATCTGCTGCTTGAGTTCGCGGTCGCGCCGCTCTTTCTCAAGGATGCGCCCGAGCCGCGCATCCGTCGACGGCTCGCCCTCGCCTTCTTTCTGGTCCATCTGCTCCCCCTCCTGCTGCTCGGGCGGCGGGGGTTGCTGCTCCTGTTGCTTCGGCTCCTCCTGTTTTTCTTGCTCTTCCGAAGGCTGGGGTTCCTCTTGCGGCTCCTGCTGGTCCTGATTCTCACCCGGCTTCCCGGCCAACTTCTCCAACGCTTCCTTGAGTTTGTCGGCCGCTTCTTTCTGTTCTTTCTCGGCTCCGGCAAGATCCCCCTGCTCAATCTTCTCCTGAGCCTGCTCCTGCTTCTCCCTCGCGTCCTTCAGCGCTTCGTCGGCCTGCTCCATCTTTTCTTGCGGTGACGGCTCTTCGCCCACGCGCTCGGCCTTCGGCGTGCCGTCGTCGCCTTTTTTCTCTTCGGGCTTCTCTTCTTTGGGTTTCGATTCGCCGCCGCCGGTCTGTTTCTGCAAATCGTCCAGGTTTTGCTGCGCTTCCTGAGTCCCCTTGCTCACCTGCTCCTGCTGCGTCTTCGCTTCCTGCTTCTGTTCCTGGTCGCTCTGCTGATCGCCCGCGCGCTCCTGATTCTGCTGCGACGCTTCCTCCTGCTCCTTCTGGTTCTCTTTCAGTTGGTCTTTCAGGTCCTGCATCTGCTTTTGCAGTTCCTTCTGCCGCGCGATCTGTTCTTGCAGGTCTTTGATCGCCATCCGGGTGAGTTCGAGGTTCCGCGCCGCGTCGGCGTCGCCCGGCGCGAGGTCGAGCGAGCCGCGAAACTTGGACGCCGCCGATTTCAACCCGTCGAGCGCCGCCTCCGGCTTCTCCGGCGGCTCCGCGCGCAACCGCTGCGTCTCGATGACTCCCAGGTTGTATCGCGCCGCCGATGCAAGGGGCGGGTTCCCGCCCGTCGAATCCACCTCACGAAACATCGACTGCGCCTTCTCGACATCGCCCGCCTTGTACGCCGCCACACCCTGGTTGAAGCGCGCTTCGAGCGACTTCGGGTCCGCCTTCGCGGCACCTTCATATGTTTTCAACGCCTCACCGAACTCGCCCGCGCGGTACTGCTCGTTCCCCTTCCGGATCATCGTCGGCACGGACTCGGCGAAGGCGTTTTTACCACAGAGACACGGAGACACGGAGAAAGACAATAAAAGGGTGAGGGAAAGGGCAGGCCGCCGCGTGCGGCCATGCAGCGTCGCAATCGGATACTCCCCTTTCACCATCTTATCTGTGCCCATCTGTGTCATCTGTGGCCTCTTCTTTTTCTTCTTCTGCTCCGCGCACTCCGCGCCTCCGCGGTGAATGAACTGTCTCAGCGTCCACGTTCCCGCACCAAGTATCCCATCGCCAGCAGCCCCAACCCCACCGCGAGGAACACCTGGAACCGATCCTCGAAGCGTTCCTGCCGCGTTGTCTCAAGCTCCTTCTGCTCGGCCTGCCGGACAAGCCTCTTATACACCTGATCCAGGTCGATCGTTCCGGTCGCGACATTGAAATACACGCCGTCTTTCGACGCAGACGCGATATCGCGCAGCGTCTTGGGATCGAGCCGCGACATCACCGTCTCACCCTTGTATTTCACCGCGGTCTTTTGCCCTGTCTTGGGATCGGTCACCTGTATCGGCCGGCCCGACGACTCGTCGCCGATGCCGATTGCGATCACCCGCACGCCCGACTCGCCCGCCTTCTTCGCCGCGTCAACCGGGAAACTCTCGTGGTCCTCGCCGTCGGTGATGAGGATGATGTCCTTGAAACTCGGATCGTCTTCCTCGAACACTTCTTCGAGACACTTGCGGATGCCGTCGCCGATCAGCGTCCCGCCGCGCGACACGCTGTCCGGCGAAAGATCGCGCAGCGCCGTGGCTGCGAACCCGTAGTCGTGCGTGAGAGGGCACTTCACGACCGCCTCACCCGCGAACGCGACAATCGCGATGCGATCTCCCCGCGCCGCCGTCAGGACATCCTGCACCCAGATCTTCGATCGCTCCAGCCGGTTCGGCGCCAGGTCTTCCGCGAGCATGCTCTTCGACACGTCGATCAGGAAGCAGACGTCGCGCCCTTGGCGCTTCACCTCGCTCTCGGTCCTCCCCCACTGCGGCCGGGCCAGCGCCAGCACCACGAACACCATCGCCGCAATAACGCACACCCCGCGCACCGCCTGCCTCGCCGTGCTGATCCCGCGCCCCATCATCGGCAGCAGCCCGGCATCAATGAACCGCCGCGCCAGCACGCGGCGGCGCATCAGCGCGTACACCACCACCGCTCCCAGCACGGGAACGGCCCACAGTCCCATCAGCCATTCATACGCTTCAAATCGCATTCATTCACCGTCACTCGTCGGACGTTCGCAAACCGAGGTTCATTCTCCGTTGCAACGCCATGCGCCGGAGCATCACAGATGCATCTGAGTGTCGCACGATTCGTCGGGTCTTCCGACGCATCGCGCCCGTCCATACGAGCCCCGAACGAAGTGAGTGGAACGGCGCCGGCCTGCCGCTCACTTCGTTCGGGGCTCGTATGGACGATCTTTGCATTTTGCTGAACAGTTCCCATTCACCTATTCCCGCGTTTCATTTCTCACGGCGTCCGCCGCAACCATGTCCCGCCGAGCAACGCGCCCAGCGCAATCAGCCCGCCCCCCGCCGCGGCCCACGGCACATATTCCTCCTCGTAACTCGTGTATTCGATGGATTCAATTTCCGTTTTCTCCAGTTCGTCGATGGCACCGTAGGCCCGCCTCAGCGATTCGCCGTCGGTCGCGCGCCAGTAGCCGCCGCCCGTCGAAGCGGTGATGGATTTCATGAGTTGCTCATCGAATCCGCCGCCCGGCGCGATGGGGACGCGCGTGCCGCCCGCGCGGACCACGCCGCCGCTCTCGTCGCCGATGCCGATCGCGTAGATCTTGATCCCCCATTCGCGGCAGATCTGCGCAGCGTCCGCCGCCGCGACCTCGCCCACGTTCTCATCGCCGTCGGTCAGCAGCACGATCACCTTGCTCTTCAACTGGAAGTCCGGGTTCTTCTCATTCTTGTTCTGCGCGGTCAGTTCTTCCTCCGCTTTCTTCAGCCGCGCCGCCGCGAGCGACAAACCATCGCCGATCGCGGTGCCGCCCTCCCATCGGTCCTGCGCCAGTTCGATCGAATCGACCAGTTTCACGAGCGTGCCGTGGATCCGCACGAGCGGGCACACGGTCTCGGGAAACCGGGCGAACGTGACCAGCCCGATCAAGTCCTCCGACCGGCCGTCGAGGTCTTTCCCGTTCCCGAGCGCGAACTCCTTGAAGACCCGCTTCACCACGTCGATCCGCATCATGTTTTGTCCGGCAAAACGCAGCGGCAGTTGCATGCTCGCGGATCGGTCCAGCACGATCGAGATCGCCACGCCCTTTGCCGTCGTGCGCACCTGCCCGATGCCCGACTGCGGCCGCGCCAGCGCCACAACCAGCGCCGACGCCCCGATCATCGTCATCACCCCCGGCAGCCACCGCACTCGTTGCCGGATCGTCGGCCGAAGCCCCTCCATCAGTTCCACCGACGAATACACCACCGCCGGACGAGCCCGCGCCCGCCCGCCCCACCACGCCAGCAGCGGCACGAAGAGAAGCAACAGCAAAAGCCAGGGAGAAGCGAACGTCATGCCTGTGCTTCTCCATCTACTTCTTCCATTTGCACGACCCGCCCCGCATCCTGCGTCCGCTCCACAAACTCGCGCACCGTTGCCGCGACGCCTTCCGCTTCGGGAGTGCTCGGGATCACCGCCGCAAACTTCACCATGTCGCAATGCCCCAGGAACTTCCGCAGCACGCGGACATCGTCCTCCATGAGCATCGCGGACGAACGTGTCTCATCCAGAAACTCCTCGGTGGTGCGCTCCGGCGCGTGCAGGCCGAACCGATCCTCGATGTACCGCCGAAGAATCAGCGAGGCCTCCTCGTAGAACTCCTTGAACCGCCCGGCTTCGACCAGGCGTCGCGCCATCAACTCGCCCATGCGCCGCATCGCCAGTTCGTGCGCCGACACATACACCGGCTCCGGCCCGCGGGCCGCACGCCGACGCCGCGCCGCGATCCACCACGCCAGCGCACCCGCGCACACCGCGCCGCCGCCGAGCGCCCACCACACCCACACCGGCGTCTCGTACGGCGCCTCGACAATCGGCTTCGCCTCGGCGAGTTCCTCTTCGCCCGCCTTCAACACCGAAGAAACCACGACCTTCACCGGCGCGGTCTGCATTGGTGGCCCGGTCCCGGCGCGCCGGGATGCCGGGTCCGACGCCTTGCCTTTCTGCTCTCCCTCTACTTTGATCGTCCCGATTTCATACTCCCCCGCCAGAAACGGCTCCACCGACCACTCTCGCACGACGATCATCGCGCCGCCCTCCGCCGCGCGACGATCGGACTTCACATCGACAACACTCAACCCCTCGGGCAGCGACTTCGCAAGATCGACATCTCCCAACTCGACTCCCGAGGCCAGCCGCACTTCAAGCCGGACGGCGATGCGCTCCGCGGTGGTGATCGCCGTGGGAGAAACCCGGAGCGTCGCGCGAATCGGGCCGTCTTTCCCGAGCGTCTGGACCGACTCCGTCCGAGAGGATTGCGAATCGCTTGGCGCGCGGTCACATCCCGCGATCCCCATCGCAACCGCCAGTGCACCGAGTTTCACCGCACGCATTGCCGTCATCCGACCGTTGTCTCCCGACTTTGTTCGTCACACCGCGAGTGTGCCGCGCCCGTTCGGAGGGCGGAAATATGAAAAGATGGTTTGATTGGCTCCGCTGTCCGGGGGCGTCGCTCGAAGACTCGCTGTGCCCCCGGCTACTGACTATCAGCCCTCCGGGCTTCAAGAATGTGGGGTCACCGCCTCTTCTCCCTCCTCCTGAACAACTCGACCAGAGTATGCACATACGGCTCGCTCGGACTCACCTCGATGTCATCAACGCCCGCCCGCCGCAGCCGATCGCGCAGCCCCTTGCGCCGCCGCTCCATCAGCGCCTCGAACTGCCCCCGCGCCGCCCGGCTGCTCGTATCCACGACGAACCGCCGGCCCGTCTCGGCATCCTCAATCTCGACCAATCCCGCCCCCGCCGCGGGCATCCGCTGTTCGCGCTCATCCATCAGCCGCGCCGCGATGATGTCGTGACGCCGGCTCATCAGCCGCAACTGAGTTTCAAGCCCCGTGCCGCCGACCGTCGCCTTGGACGGTCGGTGCCAGTCTCTTTCGCTCACGAGAAAGTCCGAAACCAAAAACACAATCGACCGCCTCTTCAGCACGCGCCCCAGATACTCCATCGCACCGCTGATGTCCGTCCCGCTCCGCTCCCTCGGCGTGAACTCCAGCAACTCCCGCAGAATCCGCAGCACATGCGTCCGCCCCTTCGCCGCCGGCACATACATCTCGACCGTGTCGGTGAAGATCACGAGCCCGACCTTGTCGTTGTTCTTCGTCGCGGCCAGCGCCACCACGCCGCACAACTCGGCCGCCGCCTCGTTCTTCATCCGCACCCGGCTGCCAAAACGTCCCGACGCCGACAGATCGACCGCCAGCACAACCGTCAGTTCCCGCTCTTCGACGTAGCGCTTGATGAACGGCGTGCCCTGCCGCGCCGTCACGTTCCAGTCGATGCTCCGCACGTCGTCGCCCGGCTGGTACTCGCGGACCTCGCTGAACTCCATGCCGCGGCCGCGGAACGCCGACGAGTACTCGCCGGAGAACACCTCGCTCACCGACCGCCGCATGGCGATCTCGAGCTCGCGGACTTTCTTCATCAGTTCTTCGGTCAGCATGGAAGAGTCTCACCGCAGAGACGCAGAGGACGCAGAGAAGAGATGGGATTGGGTTGATGCAACGACAAGAGCAAGTTTCGCGGATCCGAGTGCGTGCGTATCCATAACGAGTGTGCCTTTTCTCACCATTGGTTCTTTGCTTCCTCTGCGTCCTCTGCGTCTCTGCGGTGAAAGGCCTTACGGCACCGCCACGCCGTCCAGGATCCGCTTCACCACGTCGTCGCTCGTCATCCCCTCCGCCTCGGCCTCGTAGGTCGGGATGATCCGGTGCCGCAGCACGTCGAGCGCGATGCTCTTCACGTCCTGAGGCGTCACATAGCCCCGCCCATCCAGGAAAGCGTGCGCACGCGACGCCACCGTCAGCGCGATCGTCGCACGCGGGGACGCACCAAACTCGATCAACTTCTTCGCATCAATCTTGTAAGCGTCCGGCGTGCGCGTCGCCTGCACCAGATCGACCACATAGTCCTTCACCTTGTCGTCCACATACACCTGCTCCACCACCGCGCGCGACGCCCGGATCTCCTCCAGCGAAACCACCGGCTCAACCACCGGCGGCGAACCCGACGTCATCCGGTCCAGCACCCGCCGCTCCTCCTGCTTGCTCGGGTAGGTGATCTTCAACTTCAGCATGAAGCGGTCCACCTGCGCCTCGGGGAGCGGGTACGTCCCCTCCTGCTCGATCGGGTTCTGTGTGGCGAGAACCAGGAACGGCGAGGGCAACGGGTACGTCTCCTCGCCGATCGTCACCTGCCGCTCCTGCATCGCTTCGAGGAGCGCGCTCTGCACCTTCGCCGGGGCGCGGTTAATCTCGTCCGCCAGCACGATGTTCGCGAAGATCGGCCCCTTGCGCGGCGTGAACACCCCCTCGCGCGGGTTGTAGATCAGCGTGCCCACCAGGTCCGCCGGCAAAAGGTCCGGCGTGAACTGCAGCCGCGCAAACTTCGCGTGGATCGCCCGCGCCAGCGTGCTCACCGTCAGCGTCTTCGCAAGCCCCGGCACGCCTTCGAGCAGCACATGCCCGTTGCACAGCAGGCCGATCATCAGCCGGTCGATCATGTACCGCTGCCCGACGATCACCCGCTCGACGGCGGAGACCAGCGTCTGGATCGCCTTGCTGTGCTCTTGGACAAGTTTCGCTATCGATTGCACGTCGGTCGTCATGAAGATTCCTTCTGCTGCTTCTTCTTCTGAACCCCCCCACCGGCTGGGGGCTTGGGGACACACTTCTACCAACGACGCCGAATCCCGCCGCACCCGTCGCGGGTATCCACAATCTACGTCCTTCGATACTCTGACCCCGCCGCCCCATTCAAGGAGTCCCGCCATGTCGAACCCCGCCCCGAACCTCGACCGCCGCGACGCCCTCGCCCTCCTCGGCACCGTCGGCCTGGCCGCCTTCGCCAGCACCGCGCACGCCCAGCCCGTCGCCGCCTCAGAAAATGCACCCGACCTCACCGCCACCTTCGGCTGGGACGCCGCCAAGAGCGAATACACCCTCCCCAAACTCCCCTACGCCTACGACGCTCTCGAGCCCCACCTCGACAAGGTCACCATGGAAATCCACCACGGCAAGCACCATCAGGCCTACGTCACCGGCCTGAACAAAGCCCTTGCCGAGCAGAAGAAAGCACGCGACGCCGGCGACTTCGCACTCGTCAAGCACTGGTCGCGCGAACTCGCCTTCCACGGCGGGGGCCACATCAACCACTGCCTCTTCTGGGCAACCATGGCCCCGCCCGCCCCCGGCATCGGCGGCGAACCGACCGGCGATCTGGCCGCCGCCATCGCGCGCGACTTCGGCTCCTTCGACGCATTCAGCAAGCACTTCCAGGCCGCCGCCGCCGCCGTCGAAGGCTCCGGCTGGGCCTGGCTCGTCTACGACCGCATCGCGCGGCGACTCATGATCCAGCAGATGGAAAAACAGCAGAACCTGCTGGTCACGATGGTCTCGCCGCTGCTGGGCTGCGACGTGTGGGAGCACGCCTACTACCTGAAGTTCCAGAACAAGCGGGCCGACTACGTCAAGGCATGGATGAGCGTCATCAACTGGCCGGCGGTGGCGATGATGTTCGGGCATGTCGGGGGGTGAGGAGGGGCTTGGGGCTTGCGATGAGTCTACATCTTGCGCCCGCGCTGCGCCCTCCGCCGCACGAGCGCGCATGCACGCACGCGGCATGTGCGAGCCCCAATCAAGGATGCGATCTGCCGGATTTGTGCTCGGGTGTACTTTGACGTCGCGCCCGCGCACAGTTCCTTCAAGAACTGGCGGAAAAGGCGATGTGCTGCCGTGGTGTCGTCGAGCAGCTCGTAACACATCGCCGCACGATACCGAGAGTCATTGATGAGGCTTCTCGCCCACGCGATGGATTTGGAATTGCCGCGGGAGACTTTTCGAACACCCATGCGGATGATGGCCTCGTATCGCCGGATCGCCTCTCGGTCCCTGTCCATCCCGTACAAGATGCCGGCGTGGTGCCATAGAAAGTACGGGTCATTGGGGCGTGCGCGAATCGCGCGAACACTGTGCTTGTAAGCCTGGTCGTATCGTCTCAAGTCACCGAGCGCGCACGCGAACTCGATCCTCAACTCTGGTGATCTCGGAAATCGCTTTAGATGGGGTCCGAGAAACTGCAGAATCCGTGCCGAACCCCAACGCATCATCCAACGATCCAAATACACGCCGACCGATCGTAGGTCAGAGAATCGCTCGGTCTTAGCGTGGTTAGTAGCCCGTCGAGTTGGTTTCATGATCTTGATGTCCTCAGCACAGCACTCGCCGTCTCCCGCACCATCTCACATTCCCCCTCATCCCGTGCGATCTCCTGGACGCGCTGCCGTAACTCACTTGAAGGGGGCTGCCGCGGGTCGCCGCGGCGACCCGTGCGGCTGGCGGTGGACTTCCTCATCACATTCCCCGCCACAATCAGCGCGTTCCGCTTCCACATCTCCAACTTCGCACGCTTCATCGCGGAGCGGGCGAGCGCGGCCCGGCGATCATCCTCTGACCATCCCAACACTTCGAGGAGGTCGAAGGAATCGTGCCGCGGCGTGTACGCGGGCTGCGGCGTGAAACCCCCTTCCTTGCGGTCGGGGTTCCTGGGCTGTTCCCGGTTGTGCGGACAAACCTCCTGACACACATCGCAGCCGAAGAGCCACTCGCCGATCGCTCCGTGGAACTCTTCCGGGATCGCCTCGCGCCGCTCGATGGTCAGGTAACTGATGCACCGCCGCGCATCGACGCTGTATGGGGTGATCGCCTTGGTCGGGCAGGCGTCGATGCAGCGGGTGCAGGTGCCGCAATGGTCGGTGATGGCGTGCTGCTCCTCCGGCGGCGCGAGTTCGAGCGTCGTCAGCACACCGCCGAGCAGCATCCACGATCCGAGTTGCGGATGGATGAGCAGCGTGTGCTTCCCGATCCATCCCAACCCTGCGCGCACCGCGTGTTCACGCTCCAGCACCGGGGCGGTATCGACGAACGCGCGGAACTCCTCCGACGGGTACCGCGCCCGCAACGAATCGCAGAGCGCGTGCAGCCGTTGCTTGATGACCTCGTGATAATCATCCCCGCGCGCGTACCGCGCGATCTTCCCCCTCTCCCCCGCTCCATTCCGGGGGGGCGGGGGAGAGGTCGGAGTCTTCGACGACAGAGGGGGTTCGGCCGCACCCGTCGCCGCATACACATCCCCCACCATCACCACACTCTTCGCCCCCGCCAGCACGCGCCCCGGGTCCATCCGCTCTTCGACATTCCGCGCAAGCCACCCCATCGACCCATGCTTCCCGGCCTCCAGCCACGCGAGCAACTCCTCCCGATGATCCGTCCCCCGCGCCGCGCTCACCCCCGCGAGCGCGAACCCCATCCCCTGGCACAAAGCCGCCACCTCGGAGCCGAGTTGTCGCGCATCATCGCTCACACGTCAAGCGTAGGAGATTTGAACACGGAGGAAAACAAAGAAAAACAGAGAAGGCAGAAAAGACATGAACTCATTTCTATTCTCTGTTTTCCTCTGTCTTCCTCTGTGTTCAACGGTCTTCTGTTTTACATCGCCGGCGCCGCCGACTGGAATGCCTCCAACCGGTGCATCGCCCCGCCGCCGCCCGCCCACTCGCCCATCAGTTTCGCCGCCGCGGCCAGCACATCCTCCGCCGACGCCAACTCGGGGAGCCACGCGCGGTCCCAGGTGTAGACCGCCCACGGGTCCATGCCGTTCGCCTCGTCGCTCCGCCGAACCGCGCCGAAAAACTCGCGCAGCGGCACCTCCCCCGTCCCCAGCCGGCAAGGCCGCCCCTCGCGCTGATCGCGCACCCGCGCCACCCGCAGCCACCCCCCGAGCAACTCGACCCCCGCCGCCGGACTCTCGCCCGCCGCGTGCGCCGTCGCCGCGTCGTAACTGGCCGCGAGTTGCGGCTGGCTCACTCTTCGGATGATGTCCACCAGATCACCCGCCGTCGCGAACGTCCCGCCGTTCTCGATCAGCACCATCACATCGCGGTGCCGCGCATGGTCGCACACCTTGCCAAGCCGATCGCACACGCGCCGGAAGAGGCTCTTCTTCGATTCCCCCGGCGTCCCCTCAAACCCGAACACCCGTACATACGGCGCGCCCACATGCGCCGCCACCGTCACCATGTGCTTCCCTTCGTTCACGCTCGCCTCGCGCCCCGCCAGCAGGTTGCCCACCACCGGCGGCCAGATCGCCGCATCAAACCGCACACCGCTTGCAATCCCCGCGACCTGAACCCCCGCCTCGCGGAAAATCTCGCGGACCTTCGCCCCGCTCGTCAACGCAGGGTCGCACGCGAACTCGGTCCCCCCTTCGCCGAACGAGCGAAGTTCAACCCCCATGAACCCCCACTCCGCGGCCGATCGCGCCACGCGGTCAAGAGTCCAGGTCGGGCAGGCAACGGTGCTGAAAGCGGGGAGGATCATGCCGTGATGGTAACGCGCCAAATCAAGAAGAGTCTTGGGGCTTGGGTCTTGGGTCTTGAAAAAAAAGGCACCGCTTATTGGCTGGGCCCGCTCTCGGACAGGGCACGAATCAGCCCATCCAACACGCGGGCAGCGTGATTGTAGAGTTCGTCTTGGTTCCGCCACCGTTCGTCGGCGATGTAGCCAAGGCGATGAGCGACGCTCAGTTGATAGCCCACTTCCCGAAGAGAGGCGAATGCGCGATTGAGGTGCTGCAGAAACTCCTTTTCATGCCGGCACGCCGCACCTTCGACGATATTTAATGGAACCGACAAAGCCGCACGACGAATCTGGGAGGTCAGGACGAACAACTCTTCCTTCGGGAATGTTTTGGTCGTGCCATACACCTCAAACAGCAACCGATCCGCCAACTAAAACGCCTCAAGTTTTCGATGATCTCGTGCCAACTTCGCGCGTCTTCATGCCTTGAACCCAAGACCCAAGACCTACTCCGTCCCCCCCCTCGATTGCAGCGTCACCGGGATCGTCACTTCCTTCCCATCGCGCACGACCACAACCTCCACGACATCGCCCGGCTTGTGATCCCGCAGCCGCTGCATCATTGCGCCCGCGTCCGCGAGTTCCTCGCCCCCCCACTTGATGATCCGGTCGCCCTTCAAGATGCCCGCCTTCTGCGCGGGGGTGTTCTCCATCACGTCGCCGACCATGACGCCGGGCTCCTCGCCCGAGTAATCGCCCGGCATGACCCCCAGCCGCACGCGCGCATTCCCGCGCCCAGGACCGGTCTGCGTCCCCGTCGTCTGCGTCGCCGTCAGCGCCCCGCGCCGGGTCGCCAGCATCGCCGCGCACTCTTCAACCAGACTCACCACCCGCAGCGCCCCCTCGACGTTGATCTTCTCCGCCGTGTCCGTCGGCTTGTGATAGTCGCGGTGCAGCCCCGAGAAAAACGCCAGCACCGGCGCCCCCGCCTTGTGGAACGTCGCGTGATCCGAAGGCCCGATCCCGCTCTTCACTTGTTTGACCTTCATCCCGCTCTTCTCGAACAGCGGCCCGAGCAACGCCGGGAACTCTTCCGCCGTCCCCATGCCGGACACTTCCATCTCGTCGTCCTTCACACGCCCGATCATGTCCATGTTCAGCATCGCCACGACCTTCGTGCTGTCGATCGTCGTGCTCTTCAGGAAATATTCCGACCCGAGCAGCCCCATCTCCTCGCCGCCGAATCCCAGGAACAGCACGCTTCGCGCCGCTTCGGAATCACCCATCGCGGCGTAGCGCTCCTTCAACCGTTTCGCCAGCGCGACCAGCCCCGCCGTGCCCGAAGCGTTGTCGTCGGCCCCGGGGTGCAACTTGCCCTGATCGTTCGGGTTGCTCCCGCCGACGTACCCGTAGCCCAGGTGATCGTAATGAGCGCCGATGATGACGTACTCACCCGCCAGATCGCCTTTCCCTTTCAGCAACGCGCCGATGTTGTTCGAGTCCATCTTCGCCCGCTCGACATCGACCTCCATGCTGAACACCGCCGACTCCTTCATCGCCACCGCGCCGTGCCCGCCCTCGTCCGCGAGTTTCCGTAACTCCATCACGCCCCGCCCTTCAACATCCGCGGCCTTCAACAACTGCTTTGCCTCGTCCGCCGACAGCATCACCGCCGGCACGCCGATCGGCTTGCCGAATCGCGTGGACTTGGGCGATTCCAGCGTGCGAGAGCGCGGATCCTTCACGCCCGGCGGGTTCACCAGGATCACGCCCACCGCCCCACGCGACACCACCGCCGCCATCTTGGGCATCAACTCCGCGTGCCGGCTCCAGCCGTCGAAGGTCGACCACGCGCTCTCACCCTTCTCGTTCACCGGCTCGTACCGAATGACGACCGCGATCTTCCCCTTCAGATCATCGCCCGGCTTGTAACTCGAAAACCCGTTCGGCCCCTCCTCGATCGAATACCCCACAAACACCAGCGGCCCGCTCACGGCGCCCTTCCCCGAGAAACCCAACGGACTGAAATCTTTCGTCGCTTCGAGGCTCGTCGATGCCGCGCCGTCCGCGAACGTCGCCTCCGCTTTCTTCACTTCAACCTCACCCGGCACGCTGAACGGCTGAAGGAATCCACTGACCCTCTCGCCCGGCGCGGTGAACGCCCCCTCCAACCCCAGCCCCTTCAGATGAAACGCGACATACTCCGCCGCCAACTGCCCGCCGCGGGTGTCGGCCGACCGACCCTCGAAGAACGGGTCCGACAGCGTCGTCACATGCTGGTGATATTCGAGCGCCTCGGCCCCGACCTCCGACAACGCCTCCCGCACCGTCGCCGGCCGACCCAGCGCCGCGAGCGCGATCGTTGCGATGAGCCCCGTCGCCGCCAGCCGTGTCCATGCCGTTTTCATTCGAGCAGCCGCCTTTCGTTTCGTTCGATGCACGAATCCGTCCGCATCCTACACCGACCGTGGCACGCACTTTCCAGGGCGTGAACCGCGCCGGGGCAATCGCATTATCCATTTCGCGGAGAAACACACCCTGTTCCTGCTCCGCCAACGAGGTTAATTTCTGAGTGTTTGGTAAGCGGTAGTTGATAATGCGATTGCCCTGTGAACAGCGCCGACACGGGCTGGTCTCCGCGGCGACTCTCCGAGAAAGCCCGTGCCACACGCGTTTCCCGCATCCGCGCCGCTCGCATAGACTTTCCACCCTTCCCGCCTCACAAGCCGGAATCCAACGCCTGTTCAGTTCCACGATCCATCCGTTCAACCCGCCCCGGAGCCTTCTCTCGGGCTTCGATCTCGGAGTTTTCATGCCGCCGACCGCCGCCGCTCAGTCAACCGCCGCCCGCCCTCAGCACGCGGGCGCGCACGCATCCATCCTCGACGCCTCCGACACCTTCGTCCATCGCCACATCGGCCCCACCGAGGCCGAGATTCACGACATGCTCGCCGCGATGGGCTACCGCACGCTGAACGAGTTCTCCGACGCCGTCGTTCCCGAAGCCATCCGATTGAACCGCCCGCTCAACCTCCCCGGCGCGTCTCACCTCCGCGGCGAGCACGAGGCCATCGAAGAACTTAGAGCACTCGCGTCGCAAAACGAAATCTTCCGTTCGATGATCGGCATGGGCTACCACGACTGCATCACGCCGCCGGTCATCCTTCGCAACATCCTCGAAAACCCCGGCTGGTACACCCAGTACACGCCCTACCAGGCCGAGATCGCGCAGGGGCGGCTCGAAGCGCTCCTCAACTTCCAGACGATGGTCGCCGACCTGACGGGGCTTCCGCTCGCCGGCGCATCGCTGCTCGACGAGTCCACCGCCGCCGCCGAAGCGATGGGCATGTGCTACGCCGCCGCATCCGGGGGGGGCGGTCACGACTCCGGCCGCGCCTTCTTTGTCTCACAAGACTGCCACCCGCAGACCATCTCGCTCCTCAAGACCCGCGCACACTTCCTGAGCCTCGATCTCGTCATCGGCGACGCCGGCACGATCGACTGGACCTCGAAGAACTACTGCGGCGTCCTCGTCCAATACCCCACGACCGACGGGCGCATCCTCGACTATCGCTCGCTCTGCGATCAGGCACACGCAAAGAACGCGATGGTCGTCGTTGCCGCCGACCTGCTCTCGCTCACGATTCTGACTCCGCCCGGCGAGTTCGGCGCGGATGTCGCGATCGGTTCCGCGCAGCGCTTCGGCGTCCCGATGGGCTTCGGCGGCCCGCACGCCGCCTTCATCTCGACCAAACAAGAGCACGCCCGCAAACTCCCAGGCCGAATCATCGGCGTCTCACGCGATGCCCAGGGCAACACCGCCTACCGCATGGCCATCCAGACCCGCGAGCAGCACATCCGCCGCGAAAAAGCCACCAGCAACATCTGCACCGCCCAGGCGCTCCTCGCCATCATGGCCGGGATGTTCGGCGTGTACCACGGCCCCGAGGGCCTCCGCCGAATCGCCCAGCGCACCCACGCCTACGCATCGCTCATCGCCGCCGGACTCAAACATGCCGGCCACGAAGTGCTCAACGACACCTTCTTCGACACCATCCGCGTGCGACCGAAGGGACTCGCTGTTTCGCAAGTATTGGAGAGCGCCCGCGTCCGCCGCATCAACCTCCGCAACTTCGGCGACGGAACCGTCGGTCTTTCAACCGACGAAACAACTACGCGCGAAGATGCGATCAACGTCTTCGCCTGCTTTCCAAGCCCAGGGGCCAAAGCCCCTGGGATTCGAGACATCGACTCCCTCCTCGCTTCAACAAACACATCACTCCCCGAACCCTTCGCACGCCAATCCGGCTACATGACCCACGGCGTCTTCAACACCTATCACTCCGAAACGGAGATGCTCCGCTACATCTTCAAACTGCAAGGCCGCGACCTCTCCCTCGCCTACAGCATGATCCCCCTCGGCTCGTGTACCATGAAACTCAACGCCACCAGCGAGATGATCCCCGTCACCTGGCCCGAGTTCAGCGGGCTCCACCCCTTCGCTCCCGCCGATCAGGCGAAGGGCTACCACCAGATGTTCACGCGACTCGAGCAATGGCTCGCTGAGATCACCGGGTTCGCCGCCGTCTCGCTCCAGCCCAACGCCGGCGCGCAGGGCGAGTACACCGGCCTCCTCGTCATCCGCGCCTACCACGAATCACGCGGCGAAAAGCACCGCGACGTCTGCCTCATCCCCACCAGCGCCCACGGCACCAACCCCGCCTCCGCCGTCATCGCCGGCCTCAAAGTCGTCGCCGTGAAATGCGATGATCGCGGCAACATCGACCTCAACGACCTCCGCGCCCGCGCCGCCGAACACAAAAACAATCTCGCCGCCCTCATGGTCACCTATCCCTCGACCCACGGCGTCTTTGAGGAGGGAATCAAGGACATCTGCACGATCGTCCACGACCACGGCGGACAGGTCTACATGGACGGCGCGAACATGAACGCGCAGGTCGGCCTCACCAGCCCAGGCACCATCGGCGCCGATGTCTGCCACCTCAACCTCCACAAAACTTTCTGCATCCCCCACGGCGGCGGCGGCCCGGGCATGGGCCCCATCGGCGTCGCCGCACACCTCGCACCCTTCCTCCCCACTCACTCCGTCTCCCCTTATCACTTCCCCCAAGCCTCAAGCCGCCAAGTCGAAGAGTCGCCGCGGCGACCCGATTCCCATCTCGGCAACGTCTCCGCCGCCCCCTACGGCTCCGCCTCCATCCTCACCATCTCCTACGTCTACATCGCCCTCATGGGAGCCGAGGGACTTAAGAGGGCAACGCAAGTCGCCATGCTCAACGCCAACTACATGGCCAGCCGACTGAGCAAGCACTACACCATCCTTTACACCGCCGCGAACGGCCGCTGCGCGCACGAGTTCATCCTCGAGTGCCGACCCTTCGAGGAATCCGCGGGCATCAAGGTCGAAGACATCGCCAAGCGCCTCCAGGACTACGGCTTCCACGCCCCCACCATGTCCTTCCCCGTCGCGGGAACGCTGATGATCGAGCCGACCGAGAGCGAATCCAAGGAAGAATGCGACCGCCTCTGCGATGCGCTCGTCGGCATCCGCGAAGAGATCGAAGAGATCAAAGCCGGCCGCATGAGCCGCGACGACAACGCGCTGAAGAACGCGCCGCATACGCACCACATGGTCAGCGCCGACGAGTGGAAGCACCCCTACTCGCGCCAGCACGCGGCGTTCCCCGCGCGAGCGCCGTGGGTCAAGGACCACAAGTTCTGGCCGCCCGTCGCGCGCGTGGACAACCCCTTCGGCGATCGGAACCTGGTGTGTACCTGCCCGCCGATGGAGACGTATGCGCACGAGGGGTAGGCTGTGTTCGGTACAGTGGGTGGCATGCCCACCATTCATCGGGAGGACGGCTTTTGTTTTGTAACTCTTCAGCCGTTTGCAAACAGAGGCCTGTACTCTGTTGAAAAGCCCTATTCTTCAGCCCGAAGGGCTGGTCTGTAGTAGCCGGGGGTCTAGCGAGTCTTCGAGCGTAACCCCCGGTAGAGCACACCACAACCCCTCTTCCCGCACCCTGAAAGGGTGCTACACAATCGGAACAAAACTTTTTCGTTAACAAAAACTGGCGTTGCATTCGGCTGAGAGCTTCTTCGTTTTTTCTTTTAATCATACGAAGGCAACGAGCCTCCGCACGTCCACGTTGAAAAAGGAAGCGCACGGTCCAAGTGGTGGCTACAATCCGGGGTGATGGTGTGGAACAATGGATTCTCTCCCCCGCAACTGAAAATGATCCGCCGAATGATCGAGCAAAACGAGAACAAGATTTTGAGGAAGTGGAATGAGTACCATACCGCTCCCTGAGTACGCGTTTCTCGCAATCGACGTGTCGTTCATCCGGCACGCGGGGCGCGAGTGGCTCCTTGTCGAACTGACCGATGGTCGGGCCGTGGCGGTGCCGCTCGCGCTGTACCCGACTCTCCAGAGGGCATCGCGCACAAAGAGAACCCGGTGGCGCCTGATCGGTCGTGGCGATGGAATTCACTGGCCGGGACTCGACTATGACCTTTCGGTTCGGGGGATCGTGCATGGATTCAGATCGGAAGAGCGTCGTGTAGGGAAAGAGT
>CAMTWL010000043.1:0-33396 GCA_947085435.1 uncultured Phycisphaerae bacterium | reverse complement strand
CTCCGGCGTCCGCCCAAGGGGCGGACAATCCGGAGTGTGAGGGAAGCACGCCGCCGAGGGGCTTGCTCGCAGAGCCTCGCCGCGCCCCTCGCAACGCGCGAGCGCCCTCCGGGCGAAGCGCCGATCGCGCCCCCGCTGCCGGCACCGGTCATTGCAGGGGGCCGAAGAGTTACCCCATCTCTTTTCCCATCCGTGTCATCTGTGCCCTTTTCCTGCCTCTCCTCCGTGCCGCTCCGTGATCTCCGTGGTAAAAAAGCAAAGAGTGACCAGTTGACTTTGCCAATCCGGCACCCGATACTCATGTAAGCGGTTTCAGACCGTGATTTCACACCCCCGGCGGACCGATCAACCCCTCATGGGAGCCGACATGCTCTCGAACCCTTACGGCCGATTCGACGCAACCGGATCGACCTTCTCCATCACCGATCACCGCACCCCCATGCCCTGGACCAACGTGGTCTGCAACGGGCGCTACGGCTTCGTCGTCTCACAAAACGGCGGCGGCTTCTCCTGGCTCGACAACAGCCAACTCAACGTCCTCACCCGTTGGGACATGGACTTGGCCCGCGACGACCGAGGCCGATTCATCTACCTCGCCGATCTCGACACCAACGAAGTCTGGTCCCTCAGCCCCGCCCCGTGCTGGCCCGACTATTCCGAATACCGCTGCGACCACCGCCCCGGCTCAACAACCTTCGCCACCGAGGCCAAAGGCATCCGCGCCGAATGGACCCTCGCCGTCCCGCCGGGTGAAACACTCGAAGTCTGGCACGTCACACTCACCAACACCTCCAACAAACCACGCCGGCTCCGCATCGCTTCCTTCTTCGAGTGGTGCTGCGGCGTAGCCCCCGACACCAAGCGCGAGTTCCACCGCCTCTTCATCACCACCGCCTACGACGCCGCACGCCGCGCCATCGTCGCCACCAAAAATATGTGGGACGTCCCGAAGAAGAGCGAAAAAGATCACTGGAACAACGGCTGGCCCTACGCCGCCGCACACGCCTTCGTCGGCCCGAAAATGACCCGCGACCTCGCCCTCGGCGACAAGCCCCTCTTCCTCGGCCGTTACGGCGAGCAACGCGACCCCGCCGCCATGCACGCCGACGCGCTCGTCGCCGGCTTCGGCCGCTTCGGCGACGCCGCCGCCGCCCTCGGCGGAGACTTCGACCTCGCGCCCAACGAAACCACCGAGTTCGGCTACCTGCTCGCCGTCGACGAAACCCAGCCCGGCGTACTCAAAATCATCGACAGGCACCGCACCATCGACGCCGTGCGCGCCGCCGTCGCCGCCGCGCAATCTGACTGGGACACGCGCCTCGGCATCACAAGCATCGACAGCGGCGCCGCCGACTTCGACGCCCTCAACAACACCTGGCTCCCCTACCAGGCCATCAGCGCACGCATCTGGGGACGCACCGGCTACTACCAGCAGTCCGGCGCCTACGGCTTCCGCGATCAACTCCAGGACAGCCAGGTCTGGCTCCCCATCGACCCCGCCCAGACCCGCAAACAGATCAACCTCCACGCCGCCCACCAGTTCGCCGACGGCAGCGTCTACCACTGGTGGCATCCGCTGGCGGAGTTCGGCCCGCGAACCGCCTGCAGCGACGACTACCTCTGGCTCCCCTTCGTCGTCGCTTCCTACATCCGCGAAACCGCCGACGCCACAATCCTGAACGACCGCGCACCATTCGTGGACGACAAATCAGAAACAACAATCCTCGACCACTGCCTTCGCTCCTTCGCACGCTCTTTCAACCGCACCAGCCCCCGCGGCCTCCCCCTCATCGGCTCCTGCGATTGGAACGACGGCCTCTCCGCCATGGGTGTCGATGAAAAGGGCGAATCCACCTGGCTCGCTTTCTTCCTCATCAACCTGCTCGCCGATTTCGCCCGCGTCCTATGCCTCGCGGGCGACACGAAGCAAGCCTCGGAGTTCGACGATCGCCGCGCCGCCCTCATCAAGACCGTCAACGAACTCGCCTGGGACGGCCACTGGTTCCGCCGCGCAACCAAAGACAACGGCGACTGGATCGGCACCCAATCCAACGCCGCCGGCCGCATCTACCTCAACGCACAGACCTGGCCCATCCTCTCGGACGCCACGGACCCACACCGCGCCGCAACCGCCTGGAACTCCGTCAAAGAGCATCTGCTGAAAGAGATGGGACCGCTCCTCCTCGACCCCGCCTACACCGAGCCCGATGAATCCATCGGCTACATCACCCGCTACTGTCCCGGCTCGCGCGAGAACGGCGGCGTCTACATGCACGCCGCCACCTGGGCACTCATGGCCGCCTGCAAAATGAAGGACATCGCCAGCGTCTCCAAAATCTGGAAATCACTCTCCCCTCCGCTCCGCGCTCACGACCCGGAGCGCTACCGCGCCGAACCCTATGTCACCCCCGGCAACATCGACGGCCCCCTCTCGGAAACCCCGGGAAAAGCAGGCTGGACCTGGTACACCGGCTCCGCCGCCTGGCTCAACCGCGTCAGCCTCGAATGGATCCTGGGCCTCCGCCCCACATGGGAAGGCCTCCTCATCGACCCCTGCCCATTCCTCGAACTCGGACGCGTCGATGTCACCCGCAACTGGCGAGGCCGACGCATCCGCCTCCGCTTCGACGCCGTAGAGTATTCCAAAGCAAACGGCGCGCGCCCCAGGCTCACCGTCAACGGTCGGCCGCGAGACAACAGGCTCATCACCGAAGATGATGCACCGCCCGGGGGGGGCGGGATCGTCGATGCCGAAATGACCTGGGGACCGGCACATGGAGCCTCGCCAACCCCCGTCGTCGCCAAGGCCGCACAGGAGATCACCCGATGAGCATCAGTCGCCCCGCGAAGCACGCCGCCTTCACCCTCATCGAACTCCTCGTCGTCGTCGCCATCATCGCCATCCTCATCGGCATCCTCCTCCCCGCCCTCGGCCGGGCACGCGAATCAGCCTTCGACATCAAGTGCAAGAGCAACCTCCGCCAGATCGGCGTCGCCATCCAGACCTACTGGAACGAGCAGAAAGACCCGACGTTCCTGCCCATCGTCAAAGTGGTGGTGGGGAGACCCAACCTCTCCGAGCGCTGGCGCGCCATGGAACTGCTTGAGGACGCGACTGACGGCGCGAAGGAAGTGTTCCAGTGCCCCTCCGCCTCGGGAGTCACGAGCGTCCTCGACAACATCGATGAGTTCGGCTCGCTCCTCAACAACGGCGCGCCCACTGCCGTCTTTGTGGCGAAGAACCTGGACCTGGACCTGAACTTCGACCGCGCCAAGGACTACGTCAACGAGTATTGGTTCAACGACGACGCCGAAACCGTCGTTGAAGGCTCCACGCTCCGGTCTACCGGCGTGTCGGGTCGCCCACTTCGGAAGGTCTTGAAACCCTCGGAAGTGTTGATGGCCCTCGACGCCATTGACTGGATCCCCCGCCACAACGGCAGCAAAAACAACACCGAGCGACTCAACAATGTCTTCGAGCGGAGCGGCCGCTGCAACGGCGTGATGGGCGACCTCCGCGTCGAAGACTTCACCCAGGTCGAACTCGAAGGACCGGATCGGTTCTTTTCGCAATCGCGACCCGGCGAGTCGGGGTTTTTAAACTGGGGCAACGACTATGGCGGGCGCGTCCCAGGAACCCGACCGTAACATATATTGTATGATGGTATAACCACATAATGGAACGCAAGCATGTCATGTGGGCGGTCTTCGCGGCTCTCGCCGTTCTGATGGTGATCGTGATTCTCTGGGGGCTCAGGGCCAGTCGAAGCCCAGCCGCCGACCTCGCATCCGAAGTCACCGTTCGCTTCGACGACACGGGCGAGGACCTCAAAATGACCCGAGGCCAGATCGAACGCGCCCTCATCGCCCGCATCTTCCAGCCCGGCCCCATCGACCCCGCCGTCGGCCTCACCAACCCTAAAACCGGCAAGCCCACCGGATTCCCCGCCGACCGCGAGTACTGGAACCGCCTCATCGAAGAGGCGAAGAAAGCGGCGGACCAGAACAAGAAGAAGTGAATCGTCCGGGTGCCATCGAAAGGCCGGCCAACGAGGGGCTCTCCCTCTTGAATGCCTTTGCTTTCAGCCCAAAGGGCTGGTCGTTCGTAGCCGGGGGTGGAGTCTTCGACACCCCCGGAAAACAAAACAACAAAAACTCTCTTCACCCCGGAGGGGTGATCGTGGGATCACACGCGGATCAACGACCACCCCAGCGGGGTGAAGATGGTTTCTTGGACTTGTTCCGGGGGTTACGCTCGAAGACTCGCTCAACCCCCGGCTACGAACGACCAGCCCTTCGGGCTGAAAACAAAGTGCACTCCGACTCTTCGCGCTCTCCGTCCGCTACCCTACCCCGCACAACTCGCCGTGCGATCCCACATGTCCCCCACCCGCGCCATCACCCGCCGCGCCGCGCTCACCGCGCTCAGCGCCACCGCCCTCGGCTACGCCCTCCTCGGCCCGCGGCCGCAGCGCCACCGCGCCGACGGCCGCATCGTCCTCGACTACTGGGAAAAATGGACCGGCCACGAGGGCGAAGCCATGCTCCGCGTCGTCAACGACTTCAACCGCTCGCAGGACCGGCTCTGGGTCCGCTACTTCTCGATGGGCGGCATCGACCAGAAAGCCATGATCGCCATCGCGGGGGGCAACCCCCCCGACATCATCGGCATGGGCAACTTCAGCATTCCCGCCTACGCCGAGTGCAACGCCCTCGAACCCCTCGACGAACTCGCGAACGACGCGGGCATCAAACAGGAAAACTACGCCCGCGCCGTCTGGCCCATGCTCACACACCGCGGCAAACTCTGGGGAATCGTCAACACCTGCGGCTCGCTCGCCCTCTTCTACAACAAAACCCTCTTCAAGCAAGCCGGCCTCGACCCCGACCGCCCGCCACGCACCATCGACGAACTCGACGAATATTCGGCCCGCCTCACGAAGGAAAACGGGAAAGACCTCACCCAGGTCGGCTTCCTCCACATGGAACCCGACTGGTGGACGTGGCATTGGGGCTACTACTTCGGAGGATCGCTCTATGACGAAACCACCAATCGGGCGCTCGCGAGTTCCGACGCCACGCGCCGCGCCTATCGCTGGGTCCAGTCCTACCCCGAGCGACTCGGCGTTGACCGCATGCTCCGCTTCCAATCCGGCTTCGGCTACTACGGCACCCCTGAAAACCCTTTCCTCGCCGGCAAAGTCGCCATGACCAACCAAGGCCCGTGGCTCGCAAACATGATCAAGCAGTACCGCGCTGATATGGATTATGGCGTCGCCCCATTCCCCGTCGAAGCATCGCTCTACGACCCGAGCGCTCCCATCGGCCTCCTCGACAGCGACGTCCTCGTCATCCCCCGCGGCGCGAAACACCCGCGCGAGTCCATGCAGTTCATCGCCTACACACAGCGCCCGGATGTTGTCGAATACCTCAGCGCCGTCCACTGCAAAAACTCGCCGCTCGCGCATTCTTCCGAACGATTCGTCAAGGACCATCCGAATCGTTCCGTCGCGGTTCACGCCGCCATCGCCGACAGCCCGCGCGCCTTCGTCTTCCCCCGCACCCGCACCTGGGAGCAGTACGTCGCCGAGTTCAACGCCGCGATGGCCCGCATGTGGACCCTTCGCGAGCCGGCCGACATCGCGCTCGCCTCGGTGCAAGCCGCCGCGCAATCCGAACTGGACCAAGCCGCCGAGCGCCGCCGCCGCCGCGTGATGAAATCGGAGCGGCCAACATGACCAACGGCCTCTCCGAACCCGCAAGCCGCAAGCCGCAAGCCGCACGCCGCAACTCGGCCGTCTCCGACCGCGCAACCGTCCTCACCGGCCTCCTCTGGATCAGCCCCTGGCTCCTCGGCTTCATCCTCTTCATGGCCCTCCCCATCGCCATGAGCCTCTACTACAGCCTCACCGACTTCCCGCTTCTCGAACCACCCCTCTATATCGGTCTCGAAAACTACAACGGCCTCCTCCACGACTCCGTCTTCCACAAAGCGCTCTGGAACACCGCCGTCTTTTGCATCCTCTTCATCCCCGCCGCGTCGATCCTCTCGCTCCTCATCGCCGCCGCGTTGAACCAGAAACTCAAAGGCCTCTGGCTCTACCGCACCGCCGTCTTCATCCCCTCGCTCGTCCCCATCGTCGCCGCCGCGATGATCTGGCTCTGGCTCTTCAACGCCGACCAGGGACTTATTAACATCGCCCTCCGAGCCGTCGGCATCGAAGGCCCCAACTGGCTCGGCGACCGCAACTGGGCCCTCCCCGCCCTCGTCCTCATGAGCCTGTGGAACATCGGCCAGCCCGTCGTCATCTACCTCGCCGCCTTGCAGGACGTGCCGCAATCCCTCTACGAAGCCGCCTCCATCGACGGCATGGGCCCCTTCCGCCGACTCATCCACGTCACCGTGCCGATGATCTCACCCGTCATCCTCTTCAACGTCATCATCATGACCATCAACACCCTGCAGGTCTTCGCCGTCCCCTACATCATGACCGAGGGCGGCCCCGACCGCGCCACCTACCTCTTCACCCACTACCTCTACGACAACGCCTTCGTCTTCCGCAAAATGGGCTACGCCTGCGCCATCGCATGGGTCCAGTTCATCGTCATCCTCACCCTCACCGGCGTCATGTTCGCCGCCAGCAAAAAACTCGTCCACTACCGAGTCGCATGAGTATCGAATCACGCAACTCCCAACCCTCCTCCCCCGCTCCTAGCGGGGGAGGTGCCCGAGTCTTCGAGGGCGGAGGGGGCGCGGGCGCACATACTCGGCAGGGTGCCACTGGTTGTGTCGCCGCGGCGACCAACCAGCGCGGCGCGCCCAACTCGCGCCCAATCGCTCGCTCGCTACCTGCTTCGTTCATCTTTCCCAGCCCGCAACGCGGGCGCCGGTCCCTTGCCCCGGACGCCAGTCCGGGGTTCGCACCACAGTTGAACCCCGAGGAGCCCCTGAAAGGGGCGAAGGTGCGTGCAACGAAATGACCACCCGCGCCCCACATCAAAGTTCCTTTTTTTCAAGCCCCCAGGCCCTCAAGCCCCAAGCCCTCCGCCTCTCCCTCTACCTCCTCCTCGCCGCCGCAACCCTCATCTACGCCGCACCGCTCATCTGGATGTTCAGCACATCCATCAAGCCCGAGTCGCAGGCCATCAGCCGCGAACTCACCCTTCTCCCCGACCCCGCATCGTCAACACTCAAACACGCGACCGACAACTACAAAGCCGTCTGGACCGACCCCTCCATCGACTTCCCCCTCTACCTCCGCAACAGCCTCATCGTCGCCCTCCTCGCCGTCACGGGCATGACCCTCTCCACCGCCGTCGTCGCCTACGGCTTCTCCCGAATCCAATGGCGAGGCCGAGGCTTCTTCTTCGCACTCGTCCTCGGCACCATGATGATCCCCTTCCCCGTGCTCATGTCGCCCCTCTACGTCATGTTCTCGAAAGCCGGACTCATCGGCACCCTCGTCCCCCTCTGGCTCCCCGCGTGGTTCGGCGGCGCGTTCCACGGCGGCTTTAACATCTTCCTCCTAAGGCAGTTCTTCATGGGACTCCCGCGCGAACTCGACGAAGCCGCCAAAATCGACGGCTGCGGCCACCTCCGCACCTTCCTCTTCATCATCCTCCCCCTCTCCAAGCCCGCCCTCGCCGTCGTCGCACTCTTCTATTTCACCTACATCTGGAACGACTTCCTCGCGCCCCTGATCTTCCTCACCGACCGAGAACACTTCACCCTCGCCCTCGGCCTCCAGTTGTATCAATCCAAAGCCGGCAACACCCCCTGGAACCTCCTCATGGCCGCCAGCACCATGGTCATCGCGCCCGTGTTGCTCCTCTTCTTCCTCACCCAGCGCACCTTCGTCCAAGGCGCCGCGGGCGAAGGATTGAAGGAGTAGATGCCTTGGGTGGGGCAGTCTTCTCGAAGAGTCGCCGCGGAGACCAGCCTGCCCAGCTAAAATGCCTTTGATTTCAGCCTGAATGACTGGTCGTGCGTAGCCGGGGGTGAGCAAGTCTTCGAGCGAAACCCCCGGACCCACGCGCCCGACATCCATCTTCCACACGCCCGTCGCATTCTCACCCGAGGATTCGCGGACTCATCCTCGGCGTCTTTGGAGCGCGCCGGCATCACGCGCGCACCGCATAACATACCGCCCATGCCCGACGACGCCCCCGGCAACGAAGCACTCGCCGCGATCTTCCACCGCATCGCCCAGATGCTGGAAGTCACCGGCGCGGACCGCTTCCGAGTCATCGCGCACGATCGCGCCGCAAGACTCATCGAATCTCACCCGACGGACCTCATCGCCCTCGCAAAGAAAGAAGGCAAAAAACCGCTCACCCAGATCGACGGCATCGGCCCCAAAATCGCCGACAAAATCGCCGAGTTCGCTGCCACCGGCCGCGTCCGCGAGCACGACGAACTTGTCGCCAGCGTGCCCGTCGGACTCCTTAACCTCTTCAACGTCCCCGGCCTCGGACCCAAAACCATCCGCGCCCTCTGGCAAGAAATGAACGTCGCAAGCATCGCGGACCTGAAGCGCGCCATCGACGACGGCTCGATCCTCACCCTGCCGCGCATGGGCGCAAAGACCGTCGAGAACATCAAGGACGCCATCACCTTCTCCGAGCAGTCGGCC
This sequence comes from uncultured Phycisphaerae bacterium, assembly GCA_947085435.1. GTDB lineage: Bacteria > Planctomycetota > Phycisphaerae > Phycisphaerales > UBA1924 > JAEUIV01. Next base: position 24,763 of record CAMTWL010000043.1, on the reverse strand, counting down.
GAACGCATCCCGCTCGGCATCGCTCAGCCCATCGCCGAGGGGATCGTCCGGCGGATGTCCAAAGTCACTGACGTAACGCGCGCCGCGTTCGCCGGTTCACTCCGTCGCGGCCGCGAGACCATCGGCGATCTCGACATCCTCGTCGAAGCCGCGGACCCCGCCGCCGCACGCGACGCATTCACTCAGATGCCGGAGGTCACCAAGATTCTTGCGGCGGGCGACGCCAAGTGTTCCGTCCGCATCGAAGTACACAGGAAAGCGATGCAGGCCGACCTCCGCATCGTCTCCGCCGGCTCCTGGGGCGCGGCCCTCATGTATTTCACCGGCTCAAAGGAGCACAACGTCCGCCTCCGCGAACGCGCCCTCAAAAAGGGCATGACCCTGAACGAATACGGCCTGTACATCGAAGACAAAGCCAAAACGCCCCCACAACACCGCGGCGTCGCCTCCCTCGCGGGCGCGGACGAGGCAGGAATCTTCAAGACTCTCGGCGTGCCGTATGCCCCGCCCGAACTGCGCGAAGAGCGGGACATCGACGAAGCCCCGCCGGACCTGATCGAACTCGCGGACATCAAAGCGGAGTTGCACGCCCACACCACCGCCTCCGACGGCCGCATGTCGATCGAGGAACTCGCCGAGCAAGCCAAGTCGCGCGGCTTCCACACCATCGCCGTCACCGACCATTCCCAGAGTTCGGCCCTCGCCGGCGGCCTGAAACCCGACGCCCTCCGCAAGCACATCGACGCCGTCCGCGAAGCCGATGCACGCGTGAAGGGCATCACCATCCTCGCTGGCAGCGAAGTCGATATCCGCGTGGACGGCTCGCTCGACTACGAGGACAACCTGCTCGCCGAACTCGACATCGTCGTCGCCTCGCCGCACGCATCGCTCAGACAAGACCCAAAGACCGCCACCGAGCGCCTCCTGCGAGCCGTGCGCCACCCGCTGGTCCACATCATCGGCCACCCGACCGGCCGCATCGTCAACAAACGCGAGGGCTTCCACCCCGACATCAACGAGGTCGCCGCCGCCGCCGCCGAGTGTCGCACCGCGCTCGAGATCAACGCGAACTGGATGCGCCTCGACCTGCGCGACACGCACGTCCGCGCCGCCCTCGCCGCCGGCAACGGCCGCACCCTCATCGCCATCGACTGCGACGTCCACCAACCCGACGACTTCGACAACCTCCGCTACGGCGTGCTCACGGCCCGTCGCGGCGGGCTGACGGCGGCGGCGTGCGTCAACACCTGGCCGGAGAAGAAGTTGCGGGATTGGCTGAGGAGCAAGAGGTGAGTAGGATGTATTTGTGAACCAGATCATCCTCGGTGACAATTTGGAGGTCTTGCCGACTCTGCCCGACGCTTTCGCTCGGCTCATCTATATCGACCCGCCATTCAACACCGGAGTGACGCAGAAGCGCGACCGCATGAAGGTGATTGCGGATAAGGACGGCAATCGAGAAGGCTTTGGCGGTCGCCGGTACTCAATCGAGCGAGTGGCAAGTTCCACCTACGCCGATTCATACGATGACTATCTTGGATTTCTGATGCCGCGTATCGAAGCCTCGCTGCACTGCCTCACCGCGGACGGCTCCCTGTTCGTGCATCTGGACTATCGCGAGGTTCACTATGTGAAAGTAGCGATTGACCAAATGCTTGGCCGCGAGCGCTTCATGAACGAGATCATCTGGGCGTACGATTACGGCGCTCGCTCGAAGAGCCGCTGGCCTTGCAAGCACGACACGATTCTGTGGTATGCGATGGACCCGGACAACTATGTGTTCAACTTCGAGGAAATGGATCGGATTCCGTACATGGCTCCCGGTCTTGTGACGCCGGAAAAAGCCGCAAGGGGAAAGACACCAACGGATGTCTGGTGGCACACCATAGTGCCGACAAATGGAAAAGAGAAGACCGGCTACCCCACACAGAAGCCTCTTGGGATACTGAATCGAATCATCCGAATTCACTCCCGAGTCGGTGATACGACCCTAGATTTCTTCGGAGGCAGTGGAACAACCGGCTATGCAAGCGCATCTCAGGCTAGGTCTTTCGTTCTCGTAGACTCAGAAGCACAGGCAGTCCAAGTCATGGCAAAACGACTCGCTGCCTTCTTGCCTGAAGCAACACACTTTGCGCCGAACTTCGTTTCCGAAGTTGGCCTGTTCACATGACCGAAAACATGCCAGACGATGACTTCGAAATCCTTGTGCGGCTCGCGACCAAGCTTGAAGGTGAGTACGGAAAGGGCGACGATCCGTGGGTAGACAGCCCATTTGCATGGATCCGAAAACACTCTTCGCGTAGACGCGGCAAGATCGGAGAGCAGTTGGTCGCCGGCTACTTCGCCGCGAAGGGATTTGAAGTGGGACGCGCCGCTGGAAGCTCGGCAGATCGACTAATTGGCAGGTTACGGATTGAGATCAAATTTTCTACTCTTTGGGAGAGCGGTATCTATAAATTTCAGCAGATTCGTGACCAAGACTACGCTGCGGCCATCTGTCTAGGGATTTCGCCAACAGTGGCACATTGCTGGGTTGTTTCAAAGCCTCTGTTAGCAGAGTTCGTTATCGGCAAGATGGGCCAGCACACAGGAGCCGCCGGGAAAGATACGGCATGGCTATCTGTTCAACCGGAGGCGGTCCCATCTTGGCTCGCCAAATGCGGAGGTTCACTTCACACTGCCGCCGAGACACTCCGCACATTGGTGCAACGCGCCCGATAGTCGTGATGCTCGTTCGCCATGAGATCGCTATGAGTCTGAAACCGATCACACACGATGCAAGCGACGACGGAATGACCATCCCCGACCCCCTCTGCGCCGTCTTCCGTCGTCACCTGAAATCCGTCGGCCAGAAATACACCCCCGAGCGCGCCCAGATACTCGACACGCTGGCCCGGCTGGACGACGTCTTCGAGGCCGACCAGTTGCAAGCCGCGCTCAAGCGCGACGGCTTCCGCGTCAGCAAAGCCACCACCTACCGCACCATCAAACTGCTCCTCGAAGCGGGCATTATCCAGAAGGTCTTCATGGATTCGGAGCAGGCGCACTACCAACTCGCCTGGGGACGCCAGCCGCGCGACCTCTTGGTGCGCATGGACACAAACGAGATCATCCCGATCGAAATCCCCGAGCTCGCGGCGCTCCGCGACCGGCTCTGCCGCGAGCGCGGCTTGAAATCGAAGGGCCACCGATTCGTCGTGTACGCGAGCAAGACGTGATGGGATGATGGGATGATGGGATGATGGGATGATGGGGAGATGGGGTGATGTGATGCAACACAACTCCGTACGCCCCTCATCTCCTGCAACTGTTCAGCAGAATTCAAAGACCGTCGTTACGAGCCCCGAACGAAGTGAGGCGCAGGCCGACGCCGTTTCCCTCACTTCGTTCGGGGCTCGTGTGGACGGCAACACGCTGCAGTGGAGCACAATCTTCGGTTCGCAAACGCCTGAAGAGTTGCCATCTCCTCATTTCCCCATCTCCTCATCACCCACTCATACCAATCCCATCTGAATCCCGCGCGTTTGAGAAGCCGAGTCTGAGCGAGTCTGCGAGCGAAGGCTCGGATCGAACGCGCAAGAATCAAGTGTGATTGGTATCAATCCCCCTCCAAATCCCGCTCCGTCAGCGGCCGACTGATCGTGTAGTCACCGCCGAACCACTTCCCGAGGTCCGCCATCTTGCACCGATCCGAACAGAACACCGACGACCCGCGACCCGGCGGCACCACCCCGCCGCACACCCGGCACGCGGCCCCCGCACCCATCGCGCGACCGGACGGCGTATCGATCGAAATGCGCCGCTGATTCTCGCCAACATGTTCGATGCTCACCCGAATACGTTCCTCCGGCAGCGCCGCGGCGATCCGCCCCGCCCACTCCACCGCGAGCACATTCGACCCGTCAGCAAACCGATCCCACCCCAGCGCCGGCAGATCATCCGGCCCGCTGAGCCGGTACGCATCGACGTGAACGAGCGCACGCGGCGGCGGGCCATGCTCGCCCCGCGAATAAATGTTGACCAGCACAAACGTCGGGCTGTTCACTCTCGCCCCGATCAACCCCATCCCCCTCGCAATCCCCTGCACAAACCGCGTTTTCCCCGCGCCCAGTTCCCCTTCAAGCGCAACGACATCCCCCGCGCGCAGCGATCGCCCCAGCCGCTCCGCGAGCGCGATCGTCTCTTCTTCGGAGTTGGTCGTGACCTCAATATGGCTCATACGGCTTCTCAATGACCCTCGGGTGCCACTGGCGGCTTGCCCGCCAGTGCTACACCCTCTACCGCTTCTACGCATCCCCGCGTGCAACCAGCGATGTCCATTATCCCGTGTGCTCCCATCCCACTTCATCAACAGGCACCTCGCCGTCCGCAAGCGAGGCAACCACGCCGCCGCCCGCGCTCACCGTGCCGATCCGCGTGATGAGCGTGCCTGTCCTGGGGCAGCGGTCAGCGACGGACATCGCCGGATCAACCGTGAAAAGCAGTTCGTAGTCCTCTCCCTCCGCCGCCCCCGCGCGCCAGTCCGCCACACCATCGTGCAACGGTATCGACACCGCATCGAGTCTCACCCGCGCCCCCGACGCCCGCGCCACACGCGCCGCGTCGCGCCCCAGCCCATCGGACACATCGATCATCGCGTGAAGCCCGTCACCCAGAACATCGCACAACCACGCCGCCTCCTCAATCCGCGGCTCAAATGACACATGCCGGCCCGAAGCAAGCGACCCACCCAGCGCTCCCGTCACATACACCACATCACCCACCCGCGCCGAAGACCGCAGCACCGCCCCGCGCGCTTCGTGCGCCGCGCCGATCACCGTCACCGTCAGCACCAGCGGCCCATCCGACATCGCAATGTCCCCGCCCACCAGCGGGCAATCCCAGTGCCGCGCCCAGAACGCCATCCGATCGAAGAGGTCGTCGCCGTGCTTGTAGCCAAATGGAAGGCACCCCGTGGCCAGCGCCGCCGTCGGCCGACCGCCCATCGCCGCGATGTCCGAAACGCTCCGCGCCACCGCCTTGCGCGCGATCTGATCGACCGAAGTCGTGCGCGGATCGAAGTGACGCCCCGCAACCAGATGGTCCACCGTCACCAGAGTTTGGCCGCGAAGATTCAGCACCGCCGCGTCGTCCCCCGGCCCGACAACAATCGCACCACGCCCCGCCAGATCGCGGGAGCGCTGCTCGATGTGTACCAAAAGTTCAGATTCGTCCATGGCGGCTCACTTCAACACCACCAGATTGTCCCGGTGGATCAGTTCCTCGTGCGATTGTCGGCTCAGGATCGATTCAAACTCGCGCGAATCGCGCCCCGCCACCAGCCGCGCCTCGTCCGACGACACATTGCACAGCCCCCGCGCAATCTCCCGCCCATGCGGATCGCGCACCGCGATCACTTCGCCGACCTCGAAGCGACCATCGACGCCCACGACCCCCTTCGCCAGCAGCGACGCGCCTCGCTCGCACACCGCACGCGCCGCGCCGTCGTCCACCGTCACCGATCCGCTCGGCGTCGCCCCGAGCGCGATCCACTTCCGCCGTCCCGCGTGCCGCGATTCGCCCGACCTCACCAATGTCCCGATCGGCTCGCCCGCCAGAATCCCCTGCACACCATCCACCGGCCTCCCCGGCGCGATCACCGTCGAGACCCCCGCCTGCGCCGCGATCCGCGCCGCCTCGATCTTCGTCGCCATCCCGCCTCGCCCCTGCGAGGTCTTCATCGGCCTCACGAGGTCCAGAAGCATCGTCGCATCGTCGCACTCCCCGACCACGCGATCCTCCGCATCCAGCACGCCCCGCCCCGTCGTCAGGATCATCAGCGCATCGGCGTGCGCCGCCACCGCCAGCCTCGCCGCCAGCACATCATTATCGCCCAGCGAGATCTCTTCGGTCGCCACCGTGTCGTTCTCGTTGACGATCGGCACGGCACCAAGATCAAACAGCGCGATCATGCAGTTGCGGATATTCAGAAACCGTTCGCGCGAATCGAAATCGTCCCGCCCCAGCAGAATCTGGCCCACCGCCACACCGCGCACGCCGAACGCCTCGCGCCACAGCGACATCAGCAGCGGCTGCCCCACCGCCGCCGCGGCCTGCAACCGCGCCACATCCCGCGGACGACCCGCCAGCCGCAACGCCCCCACGCCGGCCCCGACCGCGCCGCTCGAAACCACCACGATCCGCACGCCGCGATCCCGCGCCTTCGCGATGTGCCCCGCCAGGTCGTGCAGGTATCCCCGATCAATCTCCGACGAGCCGCCGGTCAGCACCGCCGTGCCCACCTTCAGCACCATCAGCCGAGCGGCTGCGATGGACGGGCGGAGCATCATGGCCGCGCGACCTTCCCAGCGCACGCCTTGTTCATCATGCCGAGCAACAGCGCCGCGTGGCGATCGGCCGCCCCCTGATGGGCCACCACGCACGCCCGCGCCCGCGCCCCAAGTTCGCCGCGCCTCGGTGGATCGCCGATCAACCCCCTCAACACATCCCGCAGTGACGCCGCGGTCGTCCGCACGACGGCGTCGTCGCGCAGCATCGCATCCACCGTCGCCTGAAAATCGCCCACCGCCGGGCCGATCACCACCGCCTTGCCCAGCGCCGCCGCCTCCATCGGATCGGACCCGAACAGTTCGCCGAAACTCCGCCCGATGACAACAACGTCGGCGAGCGAATACGCCTTGCGGAGTTCGCCGATCGTGTCGAGAAGGAACCGATCCGTTCGCCCTCCTTCACTCGTGCCCCGCGACCGCCGCGTACACCCCGGCAGTTTCGCCGCGGCATCATCGAACCACTCGGGCCTCCTCGGAGCGCACAGCAGTTGCACGCCGGGAGGGGTCGCCGCGTGAAGCAGTTCATGCTCGCCCGGCGCGGTGCTCCCCGCCACAATCAGCGGCCTCTCGCGGTCGATGCCGAGTTCGCGCGCCAGATCATCCGCCCCCGCGATGCGATCCGTCACCTCCGCCGCGTCCCACTTCATCGTCCCCGCCACATGGCATCGCTCCGGCGCGACGCCCATCTCACGGAACCGCGCCGCATACGCCTCGTCCTGCACCGCCGCGAACGCGAGTTGCTCGAAGTATCGCCCGATGAACGGCCGAGCCAGCCGATACCGCGAGAACGACCGCGCGCTCAGCCGACCGTTCACCACCGCCAGCGGAATATCACGCGCGCCGCACGCCCGCGCGAAGTTCGGCCACAGTTCGAGTTCGACCAGCGCCACCGCGTCCGGCCGAACCGCATCCAGAAAACTCCGGACACCCCACGACGCATCGAGCGGGTACCGCACCACGCGGCAACCCTCCGCGCCGTTCGATTTATACAGTTTCCGTGCCTGCGCGATCCCGGTATCCGTCGTCGCGCTCACCACCACCTCGACGTGAGGCAGCAGCCGTTCGATCAACGGCCGAGTCAGATTCACCTCGCCCACCGACACCGAATGAATCAACAGCCGCGGCCGAGTCTTCGCGGGCAGCGACCCGATCCGCCCGAACCGCTCCGACCACCCGCCGCGCGCCTTGCGCATCCACCACGGCGCGGTCGCCGCGGCAACGAGCGCGTACGCAGTGTTGAGGGCGAAGGAGGTCACGATCGGTGAGATGCCCAATAAGCCGCAATCTCCGCAACAAATAGGCACGCCCGGGCTCGAACCGGGAACCTCTCGCATGTAAAGCGAGCGCTCTGGCCAATTGAGCTACGCGCCCAGGCACCCCAAGTGTATCGGGGCAACGAAGGGAGGGCCTGAGGCTTGAGGGCTTGGGGGCCTGCATTCAATCCTGCATGCCTTGAACCCAATCGAATGCCTTTCTCTGTGTCTCCGTGTCTCTGTGGTGAATGTCTTTGTCTTGAGTCTTGAGTCTTGAGCCTTGGGATTCCCGATTCCCCACTCCCCATTCCCTTCCCCCCGTCTTCCTCCGCGTCCTCCGCGTCTCTGCGTGAGACATCTTCCTCCGGTTACTCTTGATCCATGAGCAGCCGAGGAATGGACCTGGTCATCCGCGCGTCACGCCGCGCCGTCGCCCTCGAAACCACCCTCCTCCTCCACGGCGTCCCGCGCGACGAAGCCCTCCCTCTCCACCAGCAACTCTCATCCATCGTGCGCCGCGAAGGCGCCGAGCCGGCCCTCGTCGGCGTCATCAACGGCCGCGCCACCGTCGGCATCACCGACGACGAACTCACCGCGCTCCTCGCCGAACCCAACATCCCCAAAGCAAACTCCAGCAACCTGGGCGTGCTCCTGTATCGCAAGTCGAGCGCCGCCACCACCGTCAGCGCCACCATGGAACTCGCCGCCGCCGCCGGCCTCTGGGTCTTCGCCACCGGAGGCCTCGGAGGCGTCCACCGCGACTACGCCGAACGCCTCGACATCTCCTCCGACCTCGCCGCCCTTGCGCGATTCCCCATCGCCGTCGTCGCCAGCGGCGTCAAATCAATCCTCGATGTCGCGTCCACCCGCGAAGCCCTCGAGACCCTCGGCGTCCCCGTCGTCGGATTCCAGACCGACCGCTTCCCCGCCTTCTATCAACGCGACGGCGGCGTCGGCATCGATGCACGCTTCGACGACGAAGCATCGCTCGCCGAGTTCGTGCGCGCCGAGATCGCCCGCACCAACCGCGCCGTCCTTATCTGCAACCCCATCCCGGCCGACGACGAAATCCCCGCGCCCTTGTTCGAGAACTGGCTCAGCCAGGCGCAGCGCGACGCCGACGCCGCCGGCGCGCGCGGCCGCGACGCAACCCCATTCATCCTCGCCCGACTCCACGATATTTCGGGCGGCGCCACGCTCCGCGCCAACCTCGCGCTCGTCAAGAGCAACACCCAACTCGCCGCCCGGATCGCCGTCGCTCCGTAGCATCCGATCCAGGCCCGAAGGGCCGCCCGCCGCGAAGCCCAGGCCGGAAGGCCTGGGACCGAGATGACTCCTCGTCCCCCAGCCGCGGAGCGGCGCAAGCCGTTAGCCCACGGCGTAAGCCGTGGGACCACGAGAAACCAGCAGCATCCGAAGCCCGCGCAAGCGGGCGGCAGGATCGACCGACAGGTCGGCGCGCGACTCGCACATGCGACACATCGGGCGCACAAACTTCACGGAATCCGTTTCAAGAATCACGCCCTCGCGTCAATGACCCGCCGCGCCGTGCGAATCCGCGTGCCGTCCGCCCGAAGGCATCGCGTTCGCCGGCGTCGCGCAGGAGTGCGCCGTCGTCAGACCCTCGCGCAACTGGAACGCCGTCCGCCCGAACCCGTTCTGACGATCCACGTTCGCCGACAGCCTCACCGGCACGTCCGCCGTGAACAGCATCGATTCTCGGCACATCGCCGGGTCCAGCGACGTCTCCAGGAAGTGCTTCTCAAACACCCGCCGCGCCACCCCCGAGTCGAGCGCCGCCTGGCTGTACGCGATCGTCGAAAACAGTTCGTTCACCGCCGCCAGCCGCATCTCGCCGGCCGTCAGCGAGTCGGGAGTCAGCATCGGCATCGCCGGCAGCGCCACCGCCGCATTGATCGCCTCCGCCAGCGCCGTCTTGATGCCGGGCGAGGCCTCGATCCTCTTCACATGCGGGTCGGCCGCCGTGCCCGCGGCATCGGGGTCAAACGTGAAGTACTGGTTGATAAACGCGCCGCTCGCCGGCGCCTGCGCCGTGAGGATCAGTCGCCCGCCAACGAACGCCGCCCCCTTCACGGGGAAAGCGTACTGCCCGAGCGTGAACACCGAGTGCCCCCCGCTCGCAAACGAGGGATCGATCACCGTCCCCGCGGCGTGGGCCAGGTCGCCCTGCCACCACCCGTTCTTGATGTAGTTCGCACGCGGATCGAACTCGATGATCGCGCGCTCGAACGCGAACCCGCCGCGCGCCGTCGTGCCGCTCAGCAGCCCCAGGTCGGGCAGATTGGCCACCATGAACAGCGAGCCGCGCTCCGCCGACGCCGCCAGCGCGCCCTCCAGCGGCACCATGAAGTCCGCCTGAGGCACCAGGTCGTTCGGCGTACCGATGTTGAAATCAAACTGAACGTCCACCACCTGCGAGCCGGACGCGAAGAAGTTGTTGCCGAGCCGATCAAACCCGAGGCTCGTGATCCCCCACAGCAACCCGGAGACGGGCGCCTGCATGGTCCCCCGCGCGTCCCGAGGCAGCACCACCTGCGTCGGCAGGAACGCAAGCCCAGTCAGGGCCGCTCCGCCGAACACGGGCGATCCCTCCGGCCCGGGGGTGTATTTCTCGATGTACTGCCAGCCGCCGCCCGAGCCGCCGCTCGCGAAGGACTGCGCATACAACTGGTTGAACGCGAAGTACCCGCCGGACTCGCCGGAGTCGATCCCGCCGAAGCCGTAGAAGATAAAGAGGGCCTCGAACGATCCGCCGCTCTCTCCTCGCGCGACCGGATTGCTCTCGAACGCGAGCGCCGCGAGCCCGTCGTCTTGCAGCCGTCCCCCGCCGAAGACGCCGCCGGACTGCGCACCGGGCAAGAACGACAAGTTATTCTCCACGCTGTCCGCCAGCCGCCGAATCCGCAGCGAGCCGTCAAACACATCCGACCCGAGCAGGAACGACAGATCAGGCTCTGGTGGTGGTGGCGGTGGTGGTGGCGGAGGCGGCGGTGGTGGTGGTGGTGGTGGTGGTGGGGTTGGTGGTGGTGGAGGCGGTGGTGGTGGTGGTGGTGGTGGTGGTGGTGGTGGTGGTGGTGGTGGTGGTGGTGGTGGTGGCGAGGGCGGCCCATCCCCGCCGTCGTCGATGATGATGTTCCCGTCCTCATCCTCATCCACGATCGGCGCATCCGGCTCGGCGTCCTCGGTGCCGGAATCCTCCTGCGTCGTGTCCGACCCGCCCGTCGAACGATCGACCACGTCCTCTTCGTCCCCTTCGCGCGAACCCTGGTCGCCCGTGTCCTCTTCGGTGTTCGTCGATTCGTTCTCGGCGGCGTCCTGATACTCCTCCGACGTCGAACTATCGCCCTGGACATCCGTCTCGCCGCCGTCGGGGTACGTCACGGTGAACGTGCCGTCGTTGGTCTCGGTCCCGAACGACATCGTCCCCGTCTCGGTGTTCACGTCGATGCCGCCCTCGGTCCCCTTGACCGCGAGCGTCGCGTCGGCCGTCTCGATCTTCAGGTCGTTCGCAAACTCGGTCGACTGAACCTGGAACACCACGCGACCGTAGTCCACCCCGATCCGCGTGCGATCGGTCCGCTCGGCGTTCACCAGTTCGTCCAGTTCGACCTTCGACAGCCGGTCGATCGTCACGATCTGCCCCGTGCCGATCCGGACTTGCACCGCCGCACGCAGCGCCGTCTGCACCGCCCCGCCCGACGGGATCTCCATCCCCGGCTCGGCCTTCACCCAATCGCCCTCCGGCCCCATGCGGACCTGCACGTTCCCCTGAACGATCAGGATCGTCGCGGTGTTCGCGCGAGCCACGCTCTCCGGCAGCGGCGTCGGCACCCCCCCCGCCGGATCGACAGCATCCTGCCGCAGCGACATCGCCGCACCCGCGGACCCGACAAGCGCCACGGGAGTCAACACAAATCCCACCGATGCCAAACGCCAGGCGAACGCTTTGCTTCTCATCTTGGCCTTTCTCCGGTCCTGCTTCGGGCTTGCCCGCACGAACGATCAAATCCTATGCCGGCTCGGGTTGATCCATCTCAGCGGCACGCATCCTGCCGCCGAGAGGTCGAACATCCACAGTATGCAATTAAACCGTGCCTCCGCCAAGACTTACGCACGATTTCCCTCCCGGATGCCTCCCACCGGCAGTTCCGGCATGAAAAAGACCCCGAACGGGTGCCGAGAGCCTTGAAAAACGCTCCCGCTACCGCTAAGCCCTTTCCGGAGCAGGATGATCGCATGACCCGATTCCGGGGAAACCGAGGTGATCCGACCGGGGCGCCGGCGGCGCCCCGGTCAATGACCATCGCGCCGATGCGCGGCATGCGTTGCGGCGATCGGTGATTGTTCGTTCATCATGCGATGCTCTCGGAAGCGTTGGATCGTGGCGCCTCGGTATTCAAAGCCCGCAACGCAGGCGCAGGCTCTTTGCCCCGGGCGCAGCCCTCACCCTTCTACATATCTCGGCGGTGCGACGAGCTTGGGTTGAGATGCCGAGGTCCGCGTCGATCCCACGTCCCGTTTGGCGGAAGTTTCGACGCACATCGGGCTGGTTTCGTGGCATTTCGTAGATGTGTATAAGGGTGAGGGCGCATCTCGGGGTACTCGACTCGAAAGAGATCGGAGCCCCAGCGAGCCTGGAAAAAAATCAAACGGGCAGCGCGCCCAGAGTACTTTTCCGCATCGCGCGCCTACGAAAAAGATGAGAATTGGGCATGCGAACCGAACGAAAACCATTTTTTCCCAGGCTCAGCGGGGCGAAGGTGTCGCACTTTCCACCGCACCCATGACCCATTCCTTCGCCGCAGGCTACGCCCGTATCGTTTTCGCGACGAAGGACCGCGAGCCGATCATCCCGACAGACCTTGGCCCCGCCGGGGCTCGAAGAAGCCGAAGGCGGGCGTAGTCCCCGGGCTGCGCCCGGGGCAATCCCGGCGCGCCGGGACGCGCCTGCTTCGCGGGCTTTACAACATGGCAACCGCAGTATTCGATTCAGGGGAAACCGCGGTCATCCGACGGGGGACCGGCGGCATTGCACCGAAGGACGGCCGCGCCGGCGCACAGCGCGATCGAAAGCCACCGGAGACTGTTCGCCATTCATGCGATGCCCCGGCTACCTGGAAGCCCGGAACTCCTCGCCCGGAGACGGGTTCGCCTCCGTCGCGCATCCGTGATCGGTCGTCAGATTCTCCCGCAGTTGGAACGCCGTCCGACCGAAGCCGTTCCGACGCTGCGTGTTCGCCGCCAGAGTCACCGGCAGCGTGGTCGTGAACAGCATCGACTCCCGGCACGTCGTCGGGTTGAGCGACGTCTCCAGGAAGTGCATCTCGAACACCCGCTTCACGACCCCCGAGTCCAGCGCCTGCTGGCTGTACGCGACGCGGGAGAACAGTTCGTTGACCCCCGCGAGGTTGAGTTGACCCGCCGTCAGCGTGTCGGGCGTGAGCACCGGCATCGCCGCGACCATCGCGGCCTCGTCGATCGTCTCGCCCAGCGCCGACATCGCCGCCGACGCCCGCTCGACCCGCGTCACATGGGGATCCGAGTTGGTTCCAGCGGCGTCCGGATCGAAATAGACGAGTTGAGGCACGAGTCCTCCCACGGGGCGGCCCACAGCGTTGACCGAGGGGAGCGTGGCCAGCACCAGTTGCCCGCCGGCAAACGCGGCACCCCGGATCGGGGAGGTAAAATCGTACAGAAAGGTGAGCTCAAACCCGGTCATGTCCTCGTCGATAGTGGTGCCGTCGCTGTAGTTGAAGTCCGATCCGCCCCAGGCGTTCCTGATGTAGTTGGCCCGCGGGTCGAACTCGATGATCGCGCGGAAGTAGGGGGCGGCGTCGCCACGGGGGAGCGGGAGCGGATCGAACAGGAACGGCTCGGCGATGTTCGCCACCACAAAGAACGTGCCGCGCTCCGTCGAGGACGCCAGCGCCCCCTCGAGCGGAACACGGAAGTCCATCAGACTGACCAGATTGTTGAACGAGTTGATATTGAAATCGGTCTGCACATCGACGATCTGCGAGTTGCCCGCGTAGGGATCGAAAAAGTCTCCCCTCTGAGGGGTGCCAATGGTGGGGAATCGCCTGAAGTCGTCGATGAGCACGCCGTACAGCCCGATGCTGTGGGGGTGCTTGCCATCGGCCCTGTAGTTCTGGAACGCCAGCCCACCGAGGACCGGAGCGCCGTATTCGTAATCGCCCACCTGCTCATTAACGTACTTCTCGATCAGGAACCAACCGGAGCCGCCGCGATCGGCTGACGCGTTCCCGTAGTCGTAGAAGGAACTCACATACAACTGGTTATAGGTGTAGTAGTTGCCGCTGCCGTAGCCGTCTTCGTAGCCGCCCAGGACGTAGAAGGTGTCCATCTGAATGAACAGGTCCGAAGAGCCGCGGAGTGTGTCCTCGCCCACGAACGAAGTCGAGGCGAGACCGTCCTCCTCAAAGAACCCGCCATAGAGGCCGGGGAGGCCGCCACTGATGATGTCGTCATCGCCGAAGAGCCACGGCACCTCCGCGAGCGGCTGCAGCCGCAGATACCCGTTGTATGAGTCCGTCCCGATGAAATAATCCAGGCTCGTCGGCAGCGCCTCGCCGTCATCTCCCGAGCAGGGGTGCCGGTCGATGAACGGGATCGTGGGACGGATCGGGTCGCGCAACGCCGCGGTCGCGTGGCCGATGCCCCCAACGGTATCGGTGAACTCCGCCAGAACATCCTCGATCGACCAGAACACGCCGTCCCCCACGTCGTCGTAGAAGCAGTCGTACATGTCCCACGCGGTCTGGAGGAAGTGACGCATGAACAGCGGGACCAGGAACCCCGAATCGATCGTCTGCTGGCTGAACGCGAGGCGGGCAAATGACTCATTGATCGTGTAATCGTCGAACGACCCCTCGAACTGCGAGAGCACGATCGACGCCGCCGGCGTGCCCTGCACCGTCTCTCCGAGTGCGGTGTGAACACCGGTGGTCCGCGAGATCACCTCGATGTACGACCCGCCGCTCGCGGGGTTCGGGTTGAACCGGATGTAGAACGGGCTGTTGGTCACGGAACGATCGCTGCTGAACCCGCCATAGACCACCGAGAGGTGCAGCCGGCTGCCGACCCACGCCGCGCCCTTCACGTCGATCTGCCCGTTAACAATGTTGGCCGCGTCGAAGTCGTCCGACGGAACGATCATCGTCCCATCGTCGGTGTAGAAGAGACCGGTATCTTCGCCTAACGGATCGAACTGCGACCACGCGTTCTTCAGGTAGTTGTTCCGCGGATCGAACTCCATCACCGAGGTGCCCGTGCCGTAAAGGGTAAACCCGCGCTGGCCCCCCCGGGGGGCCGGACGGTCGTAGTAATAATCCGGCACCTCGCCGACGAGGAACAGCGACCCCCGCTGGTGCGACGACGCCAGCGCGCCGTCGAGCGGGATCGTGAAGTTCATGATCTCGTTCAGCGAGTTCGGGTTGCGGCGGATGTTGATGAGGCTCGCAGCATCCTCGAAGTTGTCGTACAGGTAGGGTCCCCGCATGATGCCGTAAAGACTGTTCGCCTCGCTGTTCCCGAAGAACGCGAGGCCGGCGATGATCGGGCTGTATTCATTGAGAGGACCGCCCTGCCCGCCCTCGCCGAACCGGGTCACGAACTGCCACGCCCCCGCGACGCCGGTGGACGAGATCACCGCACGATAGAGATCGTTGGCGGCGTGTGTGTAACCGTCGTAGTACGACCCGCCGCGGACGTAGTAGACCACCCGCGACCCGTCGGGGAGCGACAGGCCGGCAAGCCCGTCGTCCTGCTCGAACGCCCCGCCGTATCCGAGCGCTGTCGCCTCTGCGGGCAGCTCGGCCAGGACGGATTCCGGCGAGCCGTCCGCCAGCGGATGAAGCCGCAGCCCGACCGTCTCAAAATCGGTCACGAGGAAATCGTTGGCCTGTTCGGTCGCGAACGACCCAACGGCGGTCTGATTGCTCCCGAAGGAGTTGACGGCGGTCACCCGCCAGTAGTAGGTCGCCCCCGGCAGCAGACCCTCGACAACCACCGACGTTCCCGAAAGCCCCGTGAGGGTGAACATGGGGCTCGAAAGATTGGCGTTGGTTGAAATGACGATCGTATAGGTTGCCGCGTTCGACGATCCGGACCACGAGAAGGTCGTGGTCGTCGTGGTGTCCGTCATGCCGGAAGTCGGGCTGAGGAACGAAAAACTGCCGGGGGCCGGCGGAGGCGGAGGCGGTGGCGGCGGTGGAGGTGGCGGCGGTGGTGGTGGCGGCGGTGGTGGTGGTGGTGGTGGTGGTGGTGGTGGTGGCGGTGGCGGTGGTGGTGGTGGCGGTGGTGGCGGCGGTGGCGGCGGTGGCGGCTCATCACCGCCGTCGTCGATGATGAGGTTCCCGTCCTCGTCCTCGTCCACAATCGGCGCATCCGGCTCGGCGTCCTCGGTGCCGGAATCCTCCTGCGTCGTGTCCGACCCGCCCGTCGAACGATCGACCACGTCGCTCTCGTCCCCTTCGCGGGAACTCTGGTCGCCCGTGTCCTCTTCGGTGTTCGTCGATTCGCTCTCCGCAGTGTCCTTGTTCTCCGTCGAACTCTCGCTATCCCCCGAAACATCCGACTCGGTCCCGTCCGGGTACGTCACGCTGAACGTGCCGTCGTTGGTCTCGGTGCCGAACGACGATGTTCCATGTTCGGGATTGGCGTCGAGCCCCCCCTCGGTCCCCTTCACCGCGAGCGTCGCGTCGGCCGTCTCGATCTGAAGATCGTTCGCAAACTCCGTCGATTGAACCTGGAACACCACCCGCCCGTAATCAACACCCAGCCGCGTGCGGTCGGTGTTCGACTGGTTCACCAACTCGTCGAACTCAACCGTCGTCAGCCGGTCGATCGTCATCACCTGACCCGACCCCACGCGAATCTGCGCCGCCGAACGCAGCCCCGTCCGGATCGCGCCGCCCTGCGAGACCGTCGTGCCCACCGCAGCCTTCGTCCACTCCGCATCGGGGCTGAGACGCACCTGCACATTGCCCTGCACGATCAGGATCGTCGCGGTGTTCGGCCGCGCTTCCGTCGGCGCGGGTGCCGCGGTCGCGGCTCCGGCTGGCGGCTCCGCCGGCGCTTGCCGCAGCGACACCGCCGCCCCCGCGCTCCCGACGAGCAACCACGGAGTCAGCGCCGCGCTCAGCGTGACAATCTTCGACCCGAAACGTGCGTACCGGTTTTTCACGATTTTCTCCCACGCGAGCGGGACGGACCCGCGCACCATTCGCACCGCCCCGCCAAGCGCCCAATCAGTCCGTGACAAGGCCAACGGCGGCGACCAGACAACATAGATTATCCATTACCCCGCCCAGGAAGCAACCCGCACCGAGGAGTTTCCCCAAGAAATTACCCCCGCACCTCACTTCTCGCTCAACACGATCGTCCCCTTGAACCCCGCCCCAGGCCCCCCCTGCGCCCGAACCTCCGCCATCGACTCCTGATACTTGTGCGCAAGTTCGTGGTCGCCAAACTCGCTCTCCAACCGCTCAAACAGCGACAGCGAGCGATCGAAGTCCCCCCCGATATACGCCTTCACCGCCTCGTCCGTCAGCCCGATCCACTCCCCCGTCCGCTCCCCCTTGGGCTTCATCTCCCCGATCGGCTCCCACAGCGTCTCCGGCTCCGTCTTCCCCTTCACCACCACCCGCCCGATCAGCCGCAGCCCCGCCGTCATCCCGGCCAGTTCCCGCGTCCTTTCCGTCATCAGAATCTTCGACCCGAACTGCTTGTTCGCCGACTCCAGCCGCGCCGAAAGGTTCGCCGAATCGCCGATCACCGTGTACGCCGACTTGTGAGGCGGATTCCCGAAATCGCCGACGTTCACCTCCCCCGACGCAAGCCCGATCCGCACCCCGACCTGACCCGCCGCCCCGAACTCGCCCGCCTCGTTCATCAGCCGGAGTTTTTCCTGCATGAGAATCACCGCTTCGACCGCGTGCTTCGCGTGGTCGGGGTCTTCGATCGGCGCGCCCCAGAACGCCATGATCCCGTCGCCCAGGTACTTGTCGATCGTGGAATGATTGTCCTGCAGGATGTCCGTCATCGCCTTCAGATAGGTCGCAAGGAACGCCGCGATCCCTTCGGTCCCGATCCGCTCGGTGATCGTCGTCCACCCCGCGATGTCCGAAAAGAAGATCGTCAGTTCCCGCTTCTGCGGGGCCATGCTGTTCAGCCCCGGATTGTTCACCAGGATGTCCACCACATCGGGCGAGACATACGACCGGAACCGCGCCTCGGTCTGACGCCGACCCCGCTGCTCGACCAGCAGCCGGTGCAGGATCACCGCAAGCCAACCCAGCACCGCCGCCGCCATCGGCGCGGCCTCGACCACGAACAAGTTCCGCCAATCCCAGAACACCACCCCATCCACCACGAACCAGACCCCCAGCGCCCCGATCAACACGATCGGACTCTGCACAACGCCCACCCGCACCGCGATGATCGTCCCCACACACCCCAGCACCAGCACGGCGACCAGGTTGATCCAGTGCGGCGCCTCCGCGATGAACTGCGGCGACTCCACCGAGTTCAGGATCGCGTTCGTCACCGCGGCGTGAACCATGACGCCGGGCGTGCGCGGGTCGATGCTGGTCTCGACAAAGTCCGCCAACGCCCCCGTCGCCGCCCAGCCGATGAAACACACCCGCCCCTTCACGCGCGCCGGCAGGTCTTCATTCCTCCACTTGTCCAGCCGCCGCAGCCCCTTTTCGATCTCCTCGACTTGCTTCGGTGCTTCGATCGCCGCCCGATCCAGCGTCGCAAGTTGAACGCGCTCCTCGTCGGTCAGCGTTGCCGGGTCGATGGAAGGATCGACCGCCGACGCCCTCATCTCCTTCGCGTCTCGAATGACCGCGAGCCACGCCGCGTGCTGCACGGCGTACAACTCCCGCCACCGAGGCTCATCCGGGTCCAGACCGGCTATCTCCGCCGCACGCGCCCCGTAGGACTTCCAATCTCCGATCCCGAAAATCCCATCCAGCGCCTGGATCGCGGAGTCCAGCCCCTCGATGTTGCTCTTGATCGTCGGGATCACCACCTTGGCGGGGTCGATCAACCGCCCGAGAGGCAACTCGCTTACCTCGAACTGACCCTTGACCACCTCGCTCGCAAACTGCCGTTCCCATCCGCCAAACCCGCCGCGAGGCCAGGGCACATACATCATCCCATCAAGTTTTCCCATTTGCGCCACATGCGACAGCACCGACTCATGAGTCGGAATCGTCAGGAGCGACCCATCGGGAAGCGTCGCCTCGGTCGCCTCCCGGCCTACGCGGAGCGACTCCAGCGACACACCCAGCCGCATCGCCGCCGCCGCCAGCCCCAGCGTCGGATAAAGCCGGGAACGCGCCTGGATCCACAGCGGGATCCGCCGAACTCCGCCGTCCTCGTCTCCCCCGCCGAACGACACGCTCGCCACGCCGCGCGCGTTCAGCGCCACCTGCGGCACGGGAGGGCTCGGCACGTTCGAAACCGGCCAACTTGCCGGCGTCGTCGGCGTCGCAATCCCGGACTTCCCTCCCACCGACAGGATCGTCCGCACCTGCGTCCGCTTCAGCCCAAGATCGCTCACCGGCGCGCCCGAGGAAGGAACGCCGGGCAATAACTTCTCGCGAAGTTGCTCCAGCGTGAGCGTCGGCTCCGCTTCCAGCGCGTTCCAGACCTCGACAAAGGGCACGCGAACAACCCGATCATCGTCCGGCTTCTTCCCGGCCTCTTCCTCCTTCTTCTTCATCACCGAGGGATCGACGTAGTTGAAACTCGCCCCCTGCAGCACCGCCCCGTGCTCGCCGATCGCCGCCCCCAGCAGCATGTCATTGTCCACCGCGCGGATGTCCTTCCCCTCCGCGTCCTGCGCCATATACATGATCTGCTGCGGGTCATCGTGCAACAGGTCGAGCGCGATCACGCTCGCACCACCGCGCTTCAACTCCTTGATCGCCTCGCCGAGATACCCCCTGGGCCAGGGCCACTTCCCCACCGTGTCGATCGACGGATCGTCGATCATGATCACCGCCACCTTGTCCGAAGGCGCCGGCGTGAAAATGTTGAACACCTTCATCCGCAGGTCGTACAGCGGGTACTCCGCCGTCCGCGTCCACCCCAGCGCCTGCACCACCCCGATCAACGCCGTGATCGCAAACCCGAGCCACAACTGCACATTCGCCAACTTCGCGGCGCGCACGCCCCCTGCGGCTTTCGCGGGCCTCGCCAACTTCAAGTTTGGTGTTCCCGCGGCCATCGGACGATCAACGCCCCTCCGCAACAGGTGGGGCAGGCGAACAACCAGGTGGGGCAGGCTTCCAGCCTGCCCAGGCTTCTTTCCACCAGCAGGCAGGTCTCCACGGCGACTCTTCGAGATGCCTGCTCCACCAGAACTGAAACCGCGCTACGACGGCTGCCCGACCGGCGCACCCTCCGCAGGCACCGGCTCCGACGCCGGCGCGGCCTCTTCAACCGGGGGGGGCGCCGCCGCCTTCGCCTGCTTCGTCTCCTGCATCATCGCGTAGTCCTGCGCCTTGCTCAAAATCCCGATGTAGTCCAGCCCGTTGACGATCTGGTTCTCCGTTGACGCCGCCATCACACGCAGGTGCGTCAACTCCTTCAGCGCGTACCGAGGCATCGTCCGCGTCAGCCGCATCATCACCCCCCCCTCGATCTTCAGCGCGTGGCACAGCGCCTTCGCCAGCGTGCCGCGATTGATCGTCTCATCACCCGCCTGGCTGAAATCCTCCGCCACCCACCCCCGTTCCTTCACCAGCGCCAGCCGCTCGTCCCACGACGCCGTCGGATCGCCGCCTTCGGACAGCAGCAGCACGCCGTGCAGCCCCTCGCTGTTCGTCACCGCCGACCGCCCCGGCAGTTGATGCCAGAACTCGAGGTCGGACGTCTCCGACTTCGTGTCGATCGTCGTCTCAAGGGTCTGAGCGACCTTTGACCGCTGGCACCCGCCGCCGAACGCCAGCATCGCCGCTCCGAGAACCGCCGTGACTCTGAATCGTGGGTGCATCGCGTGTCCTCTGTGTGCGAGGTCAATCGTGTCATCGACCCCGGCCTGTGATCAATCGGCAACGCCTAGAACGAGAGCGTCATGCCGATGAAAATGAAGTGCCGAGTGTCCTTCTCCGTCCCGACCGCGGCGCTGGGGAAGAACACCCCGTACCGAAGGCTGAACGCCAGATCGCTGGTCACGCGATAGTTCGCGTAAAGGTCCAGCTCCGGCCCCAGGAAATAGTTGTCCGTCGTGAACTCATCGATCGGCGCCTTCGGGTCGAGTTTGTTCAGGAGGAAGAAGTCGGCGCCCACCTGCAACCGCTCGAAGTTCGCCGCCTCCGGGAACGGGAACGTCGAAACGCCAAACCGGAACGTCGCAATGTTCGACAGCGAAGGCGCGAACGCCAGACCCGTGTTCACGAACCCCATGCTGTTGAACGCGTGGTCCGATGTCCCGGCCCGGTTGCCGCCCACCGTGTCGCTCGTCACCAGCCGGTCCCGATCGCCCGACGCGAAGATCGCCTCGAACTCCGCCCGGCTGTTGTTCCGATCCGCGAACAGGTACGTCAGGTCGCCGCGCGCCGCCCACGCCAGGATGTCCTCCTCGACCTGCGCCACGCGCAGCCCGTTCGGCAAAATGGGGCTGGACTGGCTGTTCCCGATCTCGTACACAAACTCGCCCGTGTACAGCACCCGCGAAAACAGGCTGCCCGTCGAGCCGATCCCGAAATACTGCGAGTTGTACTCGTGATTCACGCCCGCAAGATTCGGCCGCGTCCCCCCGTCCTCATCGTTGTAGTCCACCTGACCCAGAACGAACGCATAGAACTCCTCGTTCCCCTTGGTCCGGTACGCGAAGCGGCCTCCGTAAAACCCGCGCAGCGTCTCCTCGTTGAAATCGGCCCGGCTCGCGTCAAAGTCCGTCACGCTCTGATCGGGCGGAGTCACACCCGCCAAGAGGTCAAGCGTGAACCGACCGAACGAAATCGTCGGCCGCAGCGCGTACAAGTTTTCCGACAGCGTCAGACCCGAACCCCAGTCCACGAACTGACGGCCCACGCGGATGTTCAGGTTCCCGTCGATCGTCTTCCCGTCGTACGCCGCCTTGGCCGCTTTCAGATCAAACTCGTACCACCAGCGATCAATAAAAGGCTCCGCCCACCGATCGCCCCGGCTGTCGAACGAATCCCCATCGCTGAACTCGCGGTACTGGAACCGCGCCCGCCCGAAAAACGTGTGCGCGCCGTCGATCACCGCGCGCCCGTACAGCGAAACCTCGGGGCTGAAGTACCGCCGATGGTTGTCGTTCGAGTCGTTCAGATTCACGAACGTGTTGCTGAGAAACCCGCCGAACTCGAGGTACGACCGTTCCGAAAACGAAAGACTCGGATCGATCCGCTCGCGCTCCGCGGGATCAGCGCTCCGCACCGCGCGCTCGATGCGCCTCTGCTCGTCCTGACCCGGCGCGCTCCCGCACACGACCGACACGATCATCGGCACAATCAACGATTCCATTCGTCGGCTCAAACCCGCCATCCTTCCCCACCACGAGCGGTGGATAGGCATCCCGGCTACACGACACGCACCACGCCGACCCCGCCACCGGGGCGACAACCCAGCCAACCGCCTATCTCACCCTGTCTGCCAAAGCATGTCAAGCCCAACCCCAATACGAGCCCTTTGCGCAAGCAAAGGAATCCACTACCCCAATCACGTCCACCCGCAGAAATCGCCCGGTCTCCCAGTCCCGGCGCGCCGGGGCGTCAGCCGTTAGCCCAAGGCGGCAGCCGTGGGGAAAGCAAGAAACATGAGCTTCCTCCCCCGCTCCCAGCGGGGGAGGTGAGAGCTTGCCCGCCGTGGCGGGAGTCTTCGAGGGCGGAGGGGGCGTCGCGGGCCGCACGCCCGAACCACACATCCGCGCGGGGTTGAAGTGTGAGCCGAATCACTCCGGACACACCATCCCGAAGTTCGTCAAAACCGCCGTCACGTCGTCAAACTCCACCCGGCAGTTGCAGTTGGCGTCCCCGGAGTTCTCCGCTAACTGCGGGAGTTCGCTTCCCCAGTTGGTGAGCACCTGCGTGATATCGGCAAACTCCACCACGCCGTTGCTGTCGGCGTCCCCTTCGCAACAGACCGGACGGCACCCGTCGAGCGGCAGAACCCAGACCGCACCGCGATCCGCCCCGCCGTCGTCGTCGAGGGGCGCCCCAACCGCCAGATCATCGTGCCCGTTGCCGTCCCGATCGCCCAGATTGGACAAACTCACCCCAAAACCGTCGCCGTCCTCCAGCGCGACATCAAGACCGAAGGACGCGCTCGCGATCTTGTGCTGCGACCTGACCGTCGCATCCGCGATCATGAACACAATCCACAGCGCCCCCCGGTTCGGGCCGCCGTCGTCGTCGCCGCTCGCCCCGATGCAGAGGTCGGGAGCGTCGTAGCCGTTCAAATCACCCACCGCTGCGACGCTCATCCCAAACTGATCCCCGTCATCCAACACCCCGCCGAACGCGCTGACGGTGTCGGAAATCTTCGCCTCCGCCCGCACCGTGCCGTCCGTGTTCAGGAAGAGAAGCCACACCGATCCGCGGTCCACCCCGCCGTCGTCGTCGAACGCCGCCCCCACCGCGAGGTCGCGCACGCCGTCGCCGTTGAAGTCGCCGATCCCCGCGATGCTGCTCCCGAACTGGTCGCCGCTGTCCACCAAGCCGGTGACGCCGCCCGCGGTATCCGAGACCTGCTGCTCCGCCCGCACCGTGCCGTCCGCGTTCAGGAAAAGCACCCAGACCGCCCCTTTGTCCGAGCCGCCGTCGTTAAAGAGAGTCGCTCCGACCGCCAGGTCCGGACGCCCATCTCCGTCCAGGTCGCCGATGGCCGCAAGCGAAGCGCCGAACCCGTCTCCCGTGCCCAGCACGCCCATGAACCCGCCAACCAAATCAGAAATCTTCTGATGCGCCCGCACCGTCCCGTCGGCGTTCAGAAACAGCACCCACGCCGCCCCGCGATTGGTCCCGCCGTCGTCATCCCCGCGCGCCCCGACCGCGAGGTCTTCGACCCCATCCCCGTCCAGATCGCCCAGCCCCGCAACGCTCATCCCGAACCGATCGCCGTTGTCGAGCGCCCCCGCGAACCCGCCGGCCGTGCTGGAAATCTTCTGCTCCGCCCGCACCGTCCCGTCGGCGTTCATGAACAGCACCCACACCGCCCCGCGATCCGTCCCGCCGTCGTCGTCCAGCATCGCCCCAACCGCCAGATCAACAACACCATCGCCGTCGAGATCGCCAAGATTCGTGACCGAACGCCCGAACTGATCGTTGTTGTCCAGCACGCCCCCGAACCCGCCGACGGTGTCGGAAATCGTCGTTTCCCCCAGCACCATCCCCGCCCGCGGGCAGCAAGGCGAACCGGCGTGGACCGCGCCCATCACCATCAACACCGCCCCAATCGCGCACCGCACGATCGAACCCCTGCCGTCGCACGCAAACGATCTCGTACACGCGCTCATCGCCGACACACTACCACAGCATGAACAGAGCCGAAAGCGCAAGCGACCGGATTCCTATCGAACGCCGCGCACCCGAAGACGTGACGCGAGGCGTGGGGCCGTGGGGCCGGGGGCCCTTAGAGCGCCTAACTGAATGAGCCGCGGAGTTTTCGGTGGCAGATCATGGCGCATCCAAGCGTGAGGAAGGCCTGATGGATGTCGGCTCGGCGGTCGTATCGGTCGCCGCGGCGACGGTACTTTCTCAGCCACGAGATCGTGCGTTCCACGACCCATCGTGCCGTCCCCAGCCCGCTGCCGTGGACCTCCTCGCCGTCCACGGGAGCCTCGGGGATGATCGGCTCGATCCCGCGCATCCGCGGCAAGCCGCGGTTCCGCCGCGAGCGATAGCCGCGGTCGCCCTGCACCGCGGTCGCCGCGGCGACCGCGGAGCACCGACCTTGCCTGCCACCTTCGGGATCGCGTCCACCATCGGGATCAGCTGCGTGCAATCGTTGACGTTCGCCGCCGTCACCTTCGCCACCAGCGGCGTGCCCTCGGCATCGGTCACCAACTGGTGTTTGGAGCCGGGTTTGGCGCGATCGGTGGGGTTGGGGCCGGTCAGCGCGCCCCCCCGACCGCACGGTCGCCGCGGCGACTCGATG
>CAMTWL010000042.1:0-33260 GCA_947085435.1 uncultured Phycisphaerae bacterium | reverse complement strand
TCGCTACGCTCGCTCGCACCCGCGGCCGATCTTCCTGAATACGCGTACTATTTCAACATACAGGGGGTTAGCGAGCCCGGGGGCGAGCGTCACCCCCGGAAAGCGACCCCCAAACCCCTCTTTCTGCACCCTGAAAGGGTGCAACACACCCCGCCCGGCTATAATTCTCCGATTGTCCTCCTGATTTTTCTTGCATCAGCCCGATCCGCGTGCCATGCTTCACGGGTCGGGGGGTGACGGAAGGGGTGTCGCCATGCGTGGATGGTGACCTGCTTCCTGTGTCTACCTCCTCGGCCTATCCCCGATCCGGAACAACCAATGAAGATCTCTCACCTTGCAGTCAACGGCGCGATGCGAGTCCTTGCGGCCGCAAATGGAGTTTTTGCCGCAGCGCAGAAAGACCATTCGGCCGCGCCTCGAATCTCAGCGCGTACGATCCGAGGTATCCGGCATGCGCGTGCGATGGTGGTTGCGACTCTCGCTATCTTCGCGTCAACGACCATTAATCACTTGGCCATGGCGCAGCCTACCTTGAGCGTACTGGATTTTCTGCCTGGCGCAACAGGTTCGGGTGCCAGCGCCATTTCCGCCGACGGATCTACAGTCGTCGGGTTCTGTGGATCGAACGCGGTACGCTGGACAATTGACGGAGGGGTACAAGACCTTGGATACTTAAATGGAATTTCTTCGTCGGCCCGTGCCGTGAGCGCGGATGGCTTGACGGTGGCTGGGAGTTGGACGACTCAAGGCCCGATCATTCGGAGGTATGCGTTTCGCTGGACGGGCGCGGATGGCATGCAAGACCTTGGAATCCTTTCAGATTTTCCGTTTCTATTCTCCGTATCAAATGCCCTCTATCTTAGCGCTGACGGTTCGGTCGTGGCGGGCAGTGTTTCTCGTTCAGACGTGTTTGGTGCCAATCACTCCTTCCGTTGGACAATCGCAGACGGCATGCAAGACCTCGGAATCCCTCCAGGCTTCACTCAAACCACGGACGTTGGTATGAGCGGTGACGGGTCGATTATTATTGGAGTTGCGGCACGTTATGAGGGGGGCATGATTGTGCATCCTTTCCTTCCTTTCCGATGGATTGGCGGCGGGTTTCAGGAACTTGGGCGGCTTCCGGGCTGGGCTGTTGCGACAGTTGTGCGTATTAGCGCCGACGGCTCAACGATAATTGGAGAAGCGACAACCTCCCCAGGTGATAGCTGCACAGCACGCGCAATTCGGTGGGTTGGTGACGGCGAGGCTCAGAATCTCGGCATTCTTCCGGGCACCTGCGACTCAAGGGCCAGGGACGTCAGCGACAACGGTGCCGTCATCGTCGGGCAATGTACTTTGTACCAGGATTCGACAGCCTCCCGAGCGTTTCGGTGGACGGCCGCGGGCGGCATGCAGAATCTTGGCCAGGCGGTAGGTCAGATCGGATCTAAAGCCACGTTTGTGAGCGGCAACGGTTTGGTTATTGTCGGCCTATCCACCAGCCAAGGGGGTCCGTTCATCTGGACCAGCACAACGGGCATAGTTCTGCTGGAACAGTACTTGCTAGCACGAGGCGTCAATCTTTCGGAATGGAGCCTGGGCGAAATCGACGGCATCTCATTCGACGGATCCGCGATCTTCGGCCGTGGAGGGTACTCGCCAACACCTTCGATTAGTCGACAATTCGTGATCCGCAATCTCTGGGTGCCGTGTACGACAGCCCCGACGGTCGCAGTGCAGCCCGCAAACAAAACCGCTGACCCGTCCGGCTCCGCGACGTTTTCCGTCATCATTTCCGGGCCCGGACCTCTCACCTATCGGTGGCAAATCGAGAGCACTCCAGCGGGCAGCGGCGTGTGGACCGACCTAACCGACGGTGTGCTTCCAGCGGTGTTCGGCAGTGTTGCCGTCGCTGCGGGAGCCGCGACTGCCAATCTCACGATTAGCAATGCCGACCCAGCCTCTGCGTTGCGTTACCGTTGCCGGGTCTCCAACTCCTGTGGCAGCACGACCAGCGGTGCTACGACGCTTGGTGTCACTCTCCCGAACGCGTACATCGTGGAACTCGTTCACGGTCAGGTCGCGCAGGGCTTCAGGACTGGGACCTCCGTGACTCTCGTCCCAGACGCGTGGACCTACAGCACGCTGAACGCCATTAATGCAAAGTGGACGGAGATGAACCAAGCACGCACGTCGATGGGTCTGGCGAGTTTGCCGTGTGCCGTTGAAGTCTTCGACTGGGCGAACGACACTGGGCGAGGGGTGCAGCTCACGGCGATGAGCCGGGTTTTTGCGATTCTCACCCAGGTGCAAATCCTAAACCCCTTTGGGGCAATTCCGTGGTTGATAGATAGCCTGCTATACGAACAACGTGGTCGCGAAGTGACCTCGCAAGCATCGAGGATCGCCGCGGTGCGACTGGCTAATCGCCTGAATGTCAAGATTGAGCAAGCATTTGCGGCGGGGATGCCAAGTGTGTTCATTGATCTCGTCGCCCACAGTCGAGGCACGGCCGTGAGCGCGGAGGCGCTACGGCTCCTGGCATCGCTGCGTCGCTCGTCAAGTGAGGCGATCCCAATCGCCGTTTCGATCACGTACCTCGACGCGATCGATCCTGACACGTTCTTTGACCCGGACCTCATTCGGCCGCTCGCCAAGGCGGGATTCCTGCTTGGAGATCCAACACTCGTCCCAACGTCAACAGGGAAACAGGCCAGTTTTTACGCTGGACATGCAGCGCTTGCCCCGAACTGCATGAGCACCGGTGAGTGGTTCGGCGACTTGACGTGCAAACTGAGCAACTTGGGAATCGTGCTAGGAGATACTTTCCTGTTGACCAACGGCTATCCAAGAGGTCACTCACGCCCCAATCTCTTCGCTACGGTTGAGGGGTTCTTAGCTGATGATTCCCATACCACTCTGTCCGAGCGATACCCTCTTGATCTCGCCTCCATGCCTGTTGGTGCGCCGAGTTCTTCTCCATTCATGTTCGAATCGACAAGTTATTTTGGGGCGAGGCTCGCCGATCCAACCGGTTTCTTTGTCACTCCAGGAACTCCGGGCGGTCCGCCGCTGTTCCCCGGAGCCCAAGCAGGTCGCACGACGCAAGCGAGCCGAGGCACGGGCCAACCGCTGAACTTGATCGCAGATCCTGATTTCACCTCCGCACAAGAGATTATTGACAAGACCAGCAACATCCTAGCGGATGCTGAGTTTCAAGCGGTCCTCACGCCAGACATGCCGTTTACGCGCCAGTTTCTGGAATCGATCCAATCGGATCAGTTTGTCGCGATCGGCTGGGACCGCTCAGGGCCGGTCACACTTGAACAATCCCCGACCGGGGCTTTGGCGCGAATGGGCAGCGCGGCCTGCAGCCTAAGTCAGATGCTGGACGCCGCTGCCGGGGAGAACGCACGGTTCATGGTGAACGTGACGTACGGTTTCGCGAATGTGAATGGCACACTGGATGCAGAACTCTCGGATGCCGGGATGTGCGGTCAATCTTCCGTGACTGCTGCACAGATCGGCGTACTGACGACGCAGCGGTTGCGGTTCATCGCGAGCCGGTGCGACAACGTGTGCCAACCGATTCAAGCGATTCCGGCGTTTGCTATCTCCGGCAATGATGCATATCTGTTGCACGTTTCGGTTGTTCCGATTTCACCGGTGACCGGCGATGCCGATGCCAGCGGCGACGTGGCCTTTGGCGACATCACGTCGGTGCTTGCGAACTGGGGCGCCGATTACCTCGAGGCGGCGGGCACCGGGCTGGGTGATGCCGACGTGGATGGCGTGGTGACCTTTGCGGACATCACAACTGTCCTGGCCAACTTCGGTGAGACTTGCCCGTAGGATCCTACCAGGCTTTCAGCCTGAATACCCCGCTCACTTGCGTTCGGGGTTCCACGGCAACTATGGCTACTCCCCCTGCCTCAAAACCCCGATCTCCGGCAGGTTTCTGTAGTACCCGTCAAAGTCCAGCCCGTACCCGACCACAAACTCATCCGGGATCTCGAACCCCACATAGTTCGCGTGAACCTCGGCGGCGCGCTTGACCTTCTTCTCCAGCAGCACGCAGATGCGAAGGGACGCCGGGTTCTGCTCCAGCACGAGTTCGCGCACCAGCGCGAGCGTGTGGCCGCTGTCGTGGATGTCGTCGATCACCACGATGTGCCGCCCGCCCAGGTCGTTCGGGATCGCCCCGCGCAGCGCGGCCCCCTTGCTCACGATGCTCGCGCCGGGGTAACTGCTCACCGTCACCACACGCATCGAGAGGCGCATCGGCATCTCGCGGATCAGGTCGGCGGTGAAGACGATCGCCCCCGTCAGGATCGGCATCATCACGATGCGGTCCGGGTGATTCCCGGTGTCATTGCCCTCGCGCTTCAGTTCCGCTTCGAGGTCGGCGGAGAGTTGCCGCCCCATCTCGCGCACCCGGGCCGCGATGCGTGTACGGTCGATCAGGATTCGTGCGATGCCGCTGTCCATGCGGGCAATGTACCCTCCCTATTATTCGGACGGATTGGGAATCTCTCTGTGAAGTGGCACGGGCTTTCCAGCCCGTGTCGGCGATGTGGCACGGGCTTTCCAGCCCGTGTCGGCTGGCCCCACGGTCGCCGCGGCGACCGTGCCACGATTGGATCGATCCGTTCCTTATGGGACGGTCCTAAAATGCCGAAGAGACCATGCTTGCTCCGAGCAGGTCGCCGCGGCGACCCACCCAGGATTTAAGCCGGAGACTGCGCCATGCTGACCATCCACTTCGCAAACTGCTTCTCTGACCGCGTCGGACCCCACGGCCTCGATGCCGCCTCGATCGCGCCGGGCTCGCCCGCCGCCAAGGCCGCCGCGGACAACACCGCGTCGCTCGAAAAGACTCGCAACACCGGCTGGGAACGCTGGCGCGGCCTGCCCTTCGACCCCATGCGCCGCGAGCACGTCTCGTCGGTCTGCAACATCGTCGAGCGCTGCCGGGGCAAGTTCGACAACCTCGTCGTGCTGGGCATCGGCGGGAGCGCACTCGGAAACATCGCGCTGCAATCGGCGCTGAACCCATCGACCTACAACCTGATGCCGAACGACAAGCGATCCGGGGGCGGGCCGCGGATGTTCGTCGTGGACAACGTCGATCCCGCCTACTTCGGCGCGGTCCTGAAGTTCTGCGAGCAATCGGACCCCGGCCTCAAGCGCACACTGTTCAACGTGGTCTCCAAATCTGGCGAGACCGCCGAGACCGCCGCTCAGTTCATGACCATCCGCGCGATGCTCATCGAGAAACTCGGCCGCGAGAAGCACGGCGAGAACATCGTCGCCGTCACCGACCCCGCCAAGGGGACCATGCGCCAGATCTGCAACGACAACAAGTACGCCACCATGCCCGTGCCCGACGGCGTGGGCGGACGCTTCAGCGTGCTCTCGCCCGTGGGCCTTTTCTCGGCCGCGATGTGCGGCATCGACATCAACGGCCTCCTCGACGGCGCCGCCGAGATGGATAAGCGCTGCAGCGTGCCCGATCTCTCGAAAAATCCAGCCGCGATGCTCGCGACGCTGCTCACACGCCTCGGCCGCGAGAAGGGCAAAACCGTCCATGTGATGATGCCCTACGCGAACTCGCTGTACCTGCTCGCCGACTGGTATCGTCAGTTATGGGCCGAATCGCTGGGGAAACGCTTCGATCGGCAGGGCAAGGAAGTCTTCACGGGCTTCACTCCCGTGAAGGCGCTGGGGACGACCGATCAGCACTCGCAGGTGCAACTCTACCGCGAAGGGCCGAACGACAAGGTCTTCTGCATGGTCGAGGTCAAAGACTTCGGCGGCGACGAGATGACCATCCCCACGGGCCTCGGCGTTGATGCGATCAAGTACCTCGAAGGCGCCAAGTTCGGCACGCTCCTGAACGCCGAGAAGCGGGCGACCGAGTTCGCCTTCGTCGAATCGCAGCGCCCGAACTTCACCATCGAGATGCCCAAGATCGACGCGCCCCACGTCGGCCAGTTCATCGCGCTCTGGGAGATGGTGACGGCGTACTGCGGCCTGATGCTCAACATCGACGCCTACGACCAGCCCGCCGTCGAAACCGGCAAAGTGGCGACGTTCGGCCTGATGGGCCGAGCGGGGTACGCGGAGTGGAAGGAAAAAGTGGAGAAGGCGCTGGCGCCGTCGTCGCACCGGATGTGAGCCTCGACGAACCCCGACCGTCAGGGAGCGGGCCTGCGCGCCGGTTCGCCCGCTTGACCCATCTGCATCAAACGTCCAGACTGATGCAGATGCGAACCACCCTCAACATCGACGACAAACTCCTCGCCGACGCCCGACGCCCGGCCGCGATGGCCGGCAGCGGTCCGACCATCAAGACACCTCCGCGCCGTCGAGTTAGCCTTCAGAGAAAGAAGAGGCGTGCGGCATGACCATCGCCGATACGTCGGCTTGGATCGGATCCTTCAAGGATTCAGACCATCCGCTCGTCGAGTTGCTTGAAGCCGGCCTGGTGCTGGCCCATGAGCTTGTGCTCGGCGAACTCGTGTGCGGCGGCCTCACTCCGAAGCACGGCGAGTACGAACTCATCCGCAGCCCGCCGCACGCGCCCGTGGCCGCTCACGATGAGGTCATCAGCCTCATCTTCCACCGCCGCCTCGGGCACATCGGCCTCGGCCGGACCGATGCCCATCTCCTGGCATCGGCGCTGGTGCATGGTCATTCGCTCACAACCTACGACCGTTCCCTCGTCGCCGCCGCGAAAAAGTGCGGCGTGCCGATCGAAGCATCAGGCTAATCGGCGGGTGGCACGGTCAAATCCCGAGGACGACACGCGTCGAGGTGTCTTCACCTCGACCGTGCTACTTCTTCTGCTTCCTCTTCGTATTGGTGCGGCGTGCGGAAGTGGAGCACGGCCCAGCCCAAGGTCCCGGCGCGCCGGGATGGCACCCGGCTCACTCCAGTTTCAGGTCCGTCCGCACGTCGTCGGTGATGTCCGATTCCTTCGGGGCCATGATGACGGGCCGCGCCAGAAAATCGCGCACGAGTTTCATCACCGGCTCGTTCTTCATCGGCGCTTCCGCATCGGTTGACGAAAGGACGTAGTTAAACCCTTTTTCCTCGGCGACCGCGACCGCGGAGGCGCGGACCAGTTGGTAGGACTCGATGAGTTGCTCCGCGACTTTCATCTCGATGCGCTTGGCGACCTCCTGCGTTGCCTGCTGGCCCTGGCGCTGCAGGCCGCGGTGCTTCTCGCCGAGTTCGCGGAGTTTGGGGTCGTCTTCCTTCAGTCCTTTCGCTTCCTCCTCGATCTCCTTCATCAGGTCGAAGATGGGTTTGAGGAGTTCCTCCTTTGCTTGCTCCTCGACCTCGATGCGGGCGGGCTTGAAGCGGTCGGTCTCCATGAGATCATCGACGATCTTCATCGACGAACAAACCGCGATGCGCGGCGGCTTGTCGGCGTCCTCGGGCAACGCCGTCGTGGGACGCGCGAGGAGGAAAAGGGCAAAGCCGAGGAAGAGATAGAGGGCGATGCGGTCGGGTGTTTTCATGGGGTGAACTTTCGTAACTCATCAGCCGTTTGCAATCCGAGACTCGTACTCTTTAGAAATGCCTTGATCTTCAGCCCGGAGGGCTGGTCTACAGTAGCCGGGGGTGGAGTCCGCGACACCCCCGGAACGCAACCCCCCCACCCTCTTCCGAACCCCGAAGGGGTGCCATGCGATCGGAACACATCACGTAACTCTTCAGCCGTTTGCAACCCGAGGTTCGTACTCCGTTGAAACGCCTTTGTTTTCAGCCTGAAGGGTCGGCTCGGCGACTCGCCGTGTGCGAGCTGGTCGTTCGTAGCCGGGGGTGGAGTCTTCGACACCCCCGGAACGCAACCCCCACACCCTCTTCCGAACCCCGGAGGGGTGCCACGCGATCGGAACAAATCGCCAAACGCCCGTTTGGAGAAGAAATCGTTGCATTCCGCTGAAGAGTTACGAACTTTCTACCACGGAGACACGGAGAGCACGGAGAAAACAGGGAAAACAAGCAGCCACAGATGACCCAGATGGGCTCAGATAAGAAGGAAGAAAAGGAAAGAGAGATATGGACTCTCATTCTTGTTTGCGGGGCTTTGATCTGGGCTCATCTGGGCCATCCGTGGCTGCCTTCTTTCCTTGTCTTCTCCGTGCCTCCGTGTTCCGCTGCGGCGGGACACGGAGGCACGAAAAAGAGAAGACCGTTGCCACAGATGAGCCCAGATAATCCCAGATAGGAATGAAGAGATAGTAAAAGGGGCTTTAGAACTGGCTCACAGGGTCTCCATCTGGGCTCATCTGGGCCATCCGTGGCTGCCTTCTTTCCTTGTCTTCTCCGTGCCTCCGTGTTCCGCTGCGGCGGGACAAGGAGACACGGAAAAGAGAAGACAGTTGCCACAGATGAACCCAGATGGACCCAGATTGAAAGCCCAAACCCGAACTTGGAATCGCATGTTTCATTTTGAATATCTTGGTTCTTATCTGGGATCATCTGGGTTCATCTGTGGCAATGGTTTCTTCTTCTCCGTGCTCTCCGTGTCTCCGTGGTGAATGCCTTGTCTTACGGCACTTCAGGAGACCAAAGGTAATAGAACCCAGGCGGTAGCGACATCGCGCGCGGAAGTTGCAGTTGAACGTTGATTCCCCCGCCTTGTTGAGAGGGCGCGGCCGGCGCGAGGGCGAGGGCGTAGGGCGACGCCGGCGTGCGGCCGTCCGGGTGGTACTTCACCAGTTGGGCGCGATCGACCCCCGCAAGTTTTTTCGCTTCGGTGAATGCGTCGCGGAGATCGCCCAGCGAATCGACGAGGCCGGCGTCGAGCGCTTGCCGGCCGGTGAAAATCCGGCCGTCGGTGAGCGTGTCGAAGCGCGTGGGGTCGATGCCGGGGCGGCGTTCGCGCACGAGCGTGCGGAAGGCGTCGTAGAAGTCATCGACGGTGCCTTGGAGCAAGGCGTACTGCTCGTCACGCATCGGCTCGAAGGGGTTGCCGATGTCCTTGTTGGGGCCGCTCTTCACGGCGCGCGATTCGACGCCGATCATGGCCATGCCCTTGGAGAAGTTCATGGTCTGGATGATGACGCCGATGGACCCGGTGATGGACGAGGGCTGCGCGATCACGCGGTCGGCGGCCAGCGAGATGTAGTAGCCACCCGAGGCCGCGATCTCGGCCATCGAGACAACCACCGGCTTGCCGCTGCGCTCGCGGAACGAGCGGAGTTCGTTGTAGAGAGTCTCGCTCGCGGCGACCGTGCCGCCGGGGGAGTTCACGCGGAGGATGACGGCGCGGACGGCGGGGTCGGCTTCGATTTTTTGCAGGCGGGAGACGATCTCGTTGACCGAGTTGCCCGAGCCGGCGAAGAGGCCCGCGGAGGGGGCGTGCGAGATCAGCCCTTCGGCGTCGATGAGCGCGATCTTCGGCGCGGAAGTCGGGGCGTTGGTGTCCGCCATGACCCGTTTTTCAAGAAGTCGGCCGTCGGAACCGGCGAGGTCGATGACGAATCGGTTGGGGAGGCAGCCGAAGAGGCTCACCGCAGAGGCGCAGAGGACGCAGAGAAGAGAAAGAAAAAAGATTGGATTGGATCGGGGCGGATTTGCACGATTTGATGCCGTGGTCGTGCTCGCACCAATCGCTCTGCCGTTGAGACACGTTCCAGCACTGCTTCCGAAGGCCCGGAGGGCCGTCAGGAAGTAGCCCAGGCCTGCCCGCCGTGGCGGGGTGCAGCGGCGCTCCGCCGCGGAACCCTGGGCTAAGGCCCACGCCAACACCTCTTGCGTTTGTTTTCCGTAGCCCCGAGAGGGGCGACAGGATCGCGCGTTCGGCTGCGCGGTGATGATTCGCTCGGCTGGCCTCATCGCCGCAGTGTATGGAAGCGCTGCTACCCTCGCGCTGTGAATCCCGGCCGTCACATCCCGGTGCTTGTGGAAGCGGTGCTTCGGTCATTCGATCCGCAGGCCGGCGATGTCGTGCTGGATTGCACGGCGGGTTTGGGCGGTCACGCCGTCGAACTCGCTCGACGACTCGGCCCAACCGGCACGGTGGTCCTGAACGATTTCGACCCGGCAAATCTCGCCCGCGCCGCCGAGGCCGTCCGCGCAATCCCCGATGCACCGAAGATCGTCGAACTCCGCGGCAACTTCGCCGACGCTCCCCGCCGCCTCGCGGAAACGGGCCTCGCGGCGGACGTGGTGCTGGCGGACCTGGGGTTTTCGTCGAATCAGATGGAGGACGCGGAGCGCGGGCTGAGTTTCATGCGGGAAGGGCCGCTGGACATGCGGATGGACCCCGCCGGCCCCACCACGGCGGCCGACTTGGTCAACACCCTGAGCGAGGCCGAACTCGGCGAGATCCTCCGCGACTTCGGCGAGGAGCGGGAATGGAGGAGAATCACCCAAAAACTTGTTGCCGAGCGAGCGGAGGCTCCGATATCGACCACGGGCCGATTCGCTTCGATCGTTCGGGGCGCGATCGGTCGGCGACCGGGACCCCCCGGGGGCGGTGGAGGGATTGACCCCGCCACCCGGTCGTTCCAGGCGCTCAGGATCGCGGTGAACGACGAGTTGGGAAACCTGCGGGCGCTGCTCGAATCGGTTTCGCGGG
The DNA here is from genome assembly GCA_947085435.1 of uncultured Phycisphaerae bacterium. Taxonomy (GTDB): domain Bacteria; phylum Planctomycetota; class Phycisphaerae; order Phycisphaerales; family UBA1924; genus JAEUIV01. The sequence continues at coordinate 22,681 of CAMTWL010000042.1, read as the reverse complement.
CGACCGGGATGATGAAAGGCGGCTCCGGTCGGCCGGGGTCGAGTTGGCTGAAGCCGGGGGCGAGGATCGGCGTGATCTCGTTCCATTCGCTGGAAGATCGGCAGGTCAAGCAGGCGTTCGGCGAGTTGCAACGCCGGGGATTGGCGACGGAGGTTTCCAGACGCCCGGTCGAGGCGAGCGAAGAGGAGATTCAGCGGAACCCGAGGTCCAGATCGGCGAAGTTGCGGGTGGTGCGACTGAATGTGGAAAAGCCTGAGTTTGAGGGTGGATTGGTATAAACGGGGAGTGTGGCTGCGAAGGTCGGCGTCGGGCTGGAAGGCCGGGCGGCGGATTCAGAATGGGACGGATCGAGTCGAGGCCAATGACGGCCCGCTGATCGCGCCCCGAGGGCGTATTGAGAGGCGGACGCCGTTAAGTCCGCGGCAGGGATGCATAACCGATGACGCGCGAGGTCAAACTGAGTCTGATCCTGGGGTTCGCGGTGGTTCTGTCCGTGGCGCTGTTGCTCTCGGACCATTTTTCGGGTGCGCAGCAGGCCCGCCAGGCCGGGATGAACCCCGAGCGAGGCATCGAGCCGGTGGCGTCGTATTCCCCCGCCCCCGAGCCGACGCTGATCCTCGTTGACGAGCAAGGCCGACCGCAGCAGCCCGCGCGGCCGACGCAGCCCGCGCCGAGGCCGGGCGATCCGAGGCTGAAGTCAAAGATGCCGACGGCGGTGGCCGGCAATGATGGACCCCAGTCGGTGGTCGCCGAGGATACGACGCTCCTCGAACGGCTTCAGAAGCGCGTGGCGAGCGGTGTGCAGGATGCGGTGGAGGATTTGAGCAACGGGCACGCGCCCCCGCCGGCCGTCGCTACCAACGAGCCGATCCGCTTTGATCAGCCGCAGCCCGTCGATCCAAATGCCGGCGCACCTGAAACATTTGCCTACACCGAGCCGGTCGAAGAGACCCCAACCGTTCCCGCCGCGCCCCGTGCATCCAAGCCCGAGTTCGGCTCCTATGAAGTCCAGGAGGGCGACACCCTCTGGTCCATCGCCGCCAAGCAACTCGGCAGCGGCTCGCGCCACCCCGAAATCTCGGCCCTCAACCGCGACCGCATGGGCAAGGGCGGAACACTCCGCGTCGGAGCGTCGCTCAGGCTCCCCGGTGAAGCCAAAGTTGAAAAAGCGGACGCGACTATCCCGTCCAAGCGAGAAGCCGTCGAACCCGCCACGCCCGCGAAGAAGAAGAACGGCAAGACCGTCTACACCGTGAAATCCGGCGATACGCTCGGCGGGATCGCGGCCAAGTACCTCGGCTCGTCCTCCAAGTACGACGACCTGCTCCTCGCCAACGCCGCCACCCTGAAAGACGAGGACTCGCTCGAAGTGGGCATGGAACTGATGATCCCCGGCCGGTAAGTTCGGGCCGCGGGTTGTCGGACGGGATGCACGGATGCGCCTCAAGGCCATGATCCTCATCGCATCGGGAGCCGCCGTGTCGGTCGGCCTCCTCGTCGTGCGCCAGCAACGCCTCCAAGCGGTCTACGAGATGACCCGCTCCCTCGAACGCGGCACCGTCCACGACCGCGACCTCTGGATGCTGCGGGCCCAGATCGCCGAATCCATCCGCCCCGAGCATGTCATCAAGATGGCCGCCGCGCTCGGCCCGATGAACCCGATCCCACGCGAGATCTGCGTGCCCGCGCCGGGGTTGAAGCGGCCGACGGAGAAAGAGCGGCCGCTGACGCGCGCGGAGCGCTGATTGATTGCTTCGCAGGCCCGGAGGGCCGTCAGGCAGTAGCCGCGGGCGCAAGCCCGCGGGAAGCCGTGTCCAATCAATCTTTCTTGTTTGTGAGCCCCGCGAGGGGCGGCAGGACGCGCGCCCCGTCAGCCTGAAAGACCTGCCGCCGCTCCACGGCTCTTCGCGTCGTGCCGCCCATGTGCCCGGGCTTGCGCCCGGGCCTACTGCCTGCCGCCGCTCCGCGGCTGAATCACGGCGCTCCCGCCCCCGAACCTCAACCCGTCTACCCCCATCCGGTCGATAACACCTGCATGACCACGCCCACTCCCGCCGGCCCGCCCCCGGCTCGCATCGACTCCGTCCTCTGGATCGCCGTGATGGGCATGTCGATCGCCTTCGCGGTCGTCTTCGTCCGCGTCGCGCAGTTGCAAATCGCCCCCGGGGTCGAACTGTCGCGGCACATCCAGGACCGCGTCACACGCCGCGCCCAGATCGCCCCCCGGGGCGACATCATCGATCGCCGCGGCCGCCTCCTCGCCTCCACACGCACCGGCTTCCGCGTCTTCGTCGATCCATCGCTCCTCAAATCCCCCTACGGCGAAACCATCGGCGCGCTCGCGCGCGTCACCGGCCTCAACGACCAGGACGTCGCCGAACGCATCGTCAGCGCTGTCTCCGAGAGCAAAGCCCGCGTCGAATCGGGCAAGAAGCCCATCCGCTACGCCTCCATCGGCGGCATCCTCGACGACCACCAACTCGAACAGGCACGCAAACTCAAACTCCCCGGCGTGCAACTCGAGCCGCGCCGCGTCCGCGAAACACCCGGCGGCCCCGCCATGGCCTCGCTCGTCGGCAAGGTCGGCATCGACCACGACGGCCTGCTCGGCGCCGAACTCGCTTACGAAGAAGACATGGAGGGACGCGAAGGGCACCTCGATTACGTCCGCGATTCCAGCGGCCGGCCGATGTGGGTCGAACCCGCGGGCTACCAGCCTCCCAACAAGGGCGGCGATATCCGTCTGACCATCGACGCCTACCTTCAGGAGATTGCATACGAAGAACTCGCGCGGGGCGTGCTGGACGCCGACGCCGCGGGCGGCCGGCTTGTCATGGTGGAGCCGAAGACCGGCGACATCCTGGCGATGGTGGATTATGTCCGCGCCGGCATGAACCTTGAAGAGCCTCCCGCCCGCGAGAAACTCGCGGGCCGCGTGGTGCAGCCGGATTCCTCGGGGCACCGTTACCGCACCATCCGAGAAGACAACGGCCGCGACATCCATCCGTCGCTGGGCCGCAACCGCTGCGTTGAAGACCTCTACGAACCCGGCTCGACTTTCAAGAGTTTCGTCTGGTCGTCGCTGGTCGAGCGCGAGGTGGTTTCTCCGGACGAGATCTTCGACACGCACGACGGCGCCTGGCAGACCGACTACGGCCGCCCGGTGCGCGACGTCACACCAAAGCCCTTCCTCACCTGGCGCAATGTGCTGGTCTTCTCGTCGAACATCGGCATGGTGCAAGGCACCGCCCGGCTGCCCTTCGACAAGATGCGCCGCGACCTCGTCCGCTTCGGCTTCGGGCAGCGCGTGAACATTGGATTGCCCGGCGAATCGGCCGGAATCGTCACCCCGCTCGCACGCTGGAGCAAGTACACGCACACCTCCATCGCCAGCGGCTACGAGATCGCCGTCACGCCGTTGCAGATGGTCCGCGCCTTCAGCGTCTTCGCCCGCACCGGTGAACTCGCGGGCACGCTCCCCAATCTGCGCCTGCGGCACCGCGAGGACATCTCGCCCGACGACGAAATCCGCGTCCGCGTCCTCCCGCCTTGGGTGGCGTTCCTCACACGCGACACGCTGAAACAGGTCGGCCTGATGATGGAAGAGCGCTCCCGCCGCCGATTCCCCGACGAGCCTCCGGTGAAGTATTCGATGTTCGGCAAGTCGGGCACCGCCGAGATCCCAAGGCCCGACGGCAAGGGCTATTTCGACGGCCAATACAACTCATCTTTCCTCGTCGGCGCGCCGGTCGAGGATCCGCGCATCGTCGTGGTGGTGGTGATCGACGATCCGGGGCCGGAGCAGATCAGGAAGCGTGCGCACTACGGCACGGCGGTGGCGGGGCCGGTGGTGCGGCGGGTGGTGCGGCGGGCGCTCGAATACATGGGCGTGCCGGCACCGGATGATCCGGTGGCGCGGATGATCGATGCGGAGGCGGGAGGGACGCACGACTAAGCCGTCTCACAGCCGCCCTGACTCATAAAGCTAGAAGGCTCCTCTCGCGGCCAAGGCAGTCGCTCCGCAAATCGATCCCCAGATGAGCAACTCGATGCCGCCTAGTACGAGTTCCCATTCGTAGAGTCGCTCGACGAAGTCAATCAATTTGCTCTCAAAGATCCAGCAAGCGCCCGCAAGGACCAAGCCCGCGGTGACGAGGAAGTAGAACTCAGCGGGTGGATTGCCGACCGTGGCGGCTACCACCAGCACCGCGACGAGGAATGCGGCGGATGTGAGCGCAACGCATCGGTGATAACTGATGCGCCGCAGCGAACGCGTCTTGTGAGGCTTTTTTGGCATTCTCATCACGACTATTGGGTTGGACCACCGATCTCGATGAGCGGTTCGCCTTGGCGGATGTGCTCGAGAGCCCGGGGTAGCGCTGCTTCGAGGATGCGGCGAATCTCCGCGTTCGAGGTGTTCCCGCAGGTGAGGTGGATCACTCTTGGTGGTGGCCCTCGGCGCAGCACGAGTTCCACGAAATCGGAGTCCTTGGTCATCAGCACTGCGTCCGCCTGCTTCGCTCGCTCGAAGACCTCGTGGTCTTTCGCATGATGGAGATTGAGATCGATAATCGAGGCGGCTGCAATCCCGAATCGACGAACAATCCACGCAGCGATCTCGGGTGACAAGTGCGCGTCCAGCCAGATGGTCGTTTCCGGCGCGCTCACGCGACAAGCCGCGGGTGATCGAGGCGGCGCGCGGCGTAGGCGATCGCGGCACGAACGTCACTTACATCCAAAACGGGAAGTTCCTTCACCACGTCGTCAGGCGTCATGCCAGAAGCAAGGAGATCGAGCACGTCTGTTACACGGACCCGCATTCCACGGATGCACGGCCGCCCGCCGCATTGCTCCGGGTCAACAGTGATCCGCTCTAGGAAATCTGCATCGTTGGGTGGTGATTGGGCCATGATCGTGATGCACTCGCGGTGCGATTATAGCACGCTCGAAACGACGGGCCGGGAGCACCCATCGGCGATGTAGTGTCGCAGTTTGAATGTGTCACGCCCTTTCCAGGGCGTGACGGGGGAACACACAGGCTGGAAAGCCCGTGCCACTTCAAACTGAGACACCACCACCCTCTCCCACGATCACCCCATCACCTCTATCATCTGGCGATGTCCGACCTGTGGTCTCCAAGCCGCGAAAAGGCCCGTGCCGGCGTTGAGCCGTTGGCGGTGAGGATGCGCCCGCGGACGCTCCGATCGCTACCTCGCGCGAGATTCAACCGTGATCCGTGTTGTTTCCCGCTGCCTTGCTCCGCGATCTCCGTGTCTCCGCGGTGAATGCCTCTACGCCCTCGGATGGAACTTTCGATGGACCTCTTTCAGTCGAGGCCCGTCGACACGCGTGTAGATCTGCGTCGTCACGATGCTCGAGTGACCCAGCAACTCCTGCACCACGCGAAGGTCGGCCCCGCCCACCAGCAAATGGGTCGCAAACGAATGCCTCAAAACATGCGGGTGAACATTGCGAAGCCCCGCGAGCGCGGCGTAGCGCTTCACAATCTGCCAGATCGCCACTCGTTCCAGCGGCCGACCCGTCCGCGAAATAAACAGCCTCCCCAGGTCACGCCCGTCCGGCTTGAACAGCAACGGCCGGCAGCGCTCGATGTACCGCTCCATCGCCGTTAACGCCGGCTTTCCGAACGGGACCATCCGTTGCTTGTTGCCCTTGCCGGTGACGATCGCGGCCCGGAGCGTGGGCTGCACCGAGGTCATCCCCAGCGAACCAACCTCCGACGCCCGCAGGCCGCAGGCGTACATGAACTCGAGGATCGCCTTGTCGCGTATCCACAGCGGCGGCCCGCGATCCGCGACCGGATGAGAAAGTGAAAGCGCCGCATGAAGTTCCGGTGCCGCGAGCAACGCGCGGATATTTGCCGGCGAAAGCAGCCCCGGCAGCCGCTGCCACTGCGTCGGCCTCTCCAGCAGGTCCGTCGGGTCCCGCTCGATCAGCCCGTTCGCCTTGAAAAAGCGGAAGAACATCCGGATCGTCGCCAGGTGCCGTGCGATCGACGCCGACGAGAGTTCCCGGCGCGAGCGGAGTTCCGACATGTGCCGAATCAGATCGCGCGGCGATGCGGCCGCCACCGATCTGACACCCCATGAGTGCAGATCATTGGTGAGGTCGCGCAGGTCACGCGCGTACGCCGCCACCGTGTTGTCCGCCAGCCCGCACTCAACGCGCACGAACCCGAGGAAGGCCCGGCAGGGTTCGGCAAACTCGGGGGGCACTTCGGGCAGGGGCGGCATGAGCAGCGATTATCGACGAAACGGCGCGGCTTGCGCGAATGCGCAACCGCTGCGCAGCCCCCACGTCTGATAACGCACGGAATGTGGCACGGTCGCCGCGGCGACCGTGTCGGCCAAAGCACACGGGTTGGAAAGCCCGTGCCACGAAGACATGGCCTGGAAAGGCCATGCCACCAAGACACGGGCTGGAAAGCCCGTGCCACTTTGGCACGCCGATTGTGATGAATCCAACGGTTCAAGGCAAGGAGTGCCGTCATGCGCCACGGATCGGCGATTGTGGATGAACAAATGGGATTCCCTGCCATGCAGGACGCAACGCAGGAACTGCCCGACGCGCAAACTTTGGGGCAAAGGTTGATCGCCTTTGCGCGGCTCGCCGCGTCGATGCACGCGGAGATGTCGGCTCCCCAGTCGCACGAAACGGACACCGACCTCTCGCTCTCATCACTCCTCGGGAGCCACTCGTGAACTACGGCCTGTACATCGCGGCGTCCGGCCTCTCCACACAGATGGCGAAGCAGGATTCACTCTCCAACAACCTGGCAAACGTGAACACCACCGCATACAAACCCGACGTCTTCGCCGTCCGCGAACGCCTCACCGCACGCGGGGAGGACGGCCTCGGGTCGCTCCCCTCCAACGACCTGCTCGAACAACTCGGCGGCGGCGTCATGCCCGTCGCCACCCGGCTGAACATGGCCCAGGCGTCGCTCGAACGCACCGGCCAGCCGCTGGACATCGCCATCGAGGGCGAAGGCTTCCTCCTCGTCAGCGCAGGCGACGGAGACGACGATGTTCGCCTCACACGCGACGGCCGGATGACCCTCGGCCCCGGTGGCCGACTCATCTCCGCCACCACCGGCCTCGACATCCTCGATGCGAGCGACTCCGCCATCACACTCGACCCGACCAAAGCCGTCCATATCCGCGCGAGCGGCTCGATCGTTCAGAACGGCTCGGAGGTCGCCCAACTCGCGCTCGTCACCGTCCGCGATCCATCCATGCTCCAGAAAGCCGGCAGCGGATTGCTCCGTACCCCAGCGGGCGAAGCGCTCGAACGCCTCCCCGCCACCGGACGCATCATGCAGGAGTTCCTCGAATCCTCCGGCTCGGACCCGATCACGACCATGAACGCCATCTCCAGCGCGGGCCGCGCCGTCGCAAGCTCCACCAACATCATCTCCTACATCAACGGCATGATGGATCGCGCCATCAATGGGCTTGGACGAACCAGTTAGGCATTAGGCATTAGGCACTAGGCATTAGGCATCAGGCATCAGGCACTCAGGACACCGCACCCAGGACTATTCACCATGGCAGTCGTCGCACTCCACTCCGCCGCCACCGGCCTCTCGGCCCTCAACGCCGACCTCGACGTCATCGCCAACAACCTGGCGAACGTCAACACCGAGGGCTTCAAGTCCAGCCGAACCAACTTCCAGGACCTCATGTATCAGGAGAAAGCCCTGCCGGGCACGGAGAACTCGAACGGCGACCGCCGACCAACCGGCCTCTACATCGGCTTGGGCGTCCGCGTCTCCGGAACGCAGGTGGACTTTGCCCAAGGCTCGCCGCTCAGCACCGGACGCTCCCTCGACATGCTCATCGACGGCGCCGGCTTCTTCCAGGTGCAGGTCGAAGACGACCGCGGCGCCAACGGCACCGCCTACACACGCGCCGGAAACTTCGCCGTCAACCGCGACGGCGAACTCGTCCTCGCCAACGACCAGGGGCGTCGCCTTCTCCCGGCCATCAACATCCCGGCGGACGCCATCAGCATCAGCATCAACACCGACGGCCGCGTCTTCACCCTCCAGCCCGGAGAATCCGAGCCGACGGAGCAGGGCCAGATCGAGATCGCCGCCTTCGTCAACCCGGCCGGCCTCAAGCAGCTCGGCGAGAACCTCTTCGTCGAAAGCGGCGGGTCCGGACCGCCGATCACCGGACAGCCTTCCACCTCGAACCTCGGGAGGCTTCAGTCCGGATTCCTCGAAGGCTCCAACGTCGATCCCACCAAGGAACTCATCGACCTCATCCGCACCCAGCGCGCCTTCGAGATGAACTCCAACGTCATCCGCGCCGCCGACGAGACCCTCCGCAGCCTCGCCAACCTCAACAGGTAACGAGCCCTTCGCGCAAGCGAAGAAAACCTGAATCGAAAGCCCCGCGCGAACATCCATGAATCGCTTCCCCGCCCATTTCCTCTGCCTGCTCGTCCTCGCGGCGACCGCCCACGCCGGCTCCATCCGCCTCCGCACCGCCGCCGCCGTCGAACCGGGCGCTCCGATCACCCTGAGCGACATCTCGACCCTCGAAGGCAACGACGCGCGTTCGCTCGGCGGCCTCACCATCCTCGCCGATCCCGCCAAGAACCCGACCGGGCACCCCTGGATCAGGATCACCATCGCGGATGTCAGGCGCGCCCTCGAAGCCTCGAACGCACGCATGAGCATGCTGACGCTCGCCGGCTCGGAATGCACCGTCCGCTTCGGCCCATCGCCCGCTCCGACGACCGAAAACACCAAGCCCGCACCGACCGTTCGCCGGCCGGAGAGTGTCGATCTCGACGGCCCGCCAACGGTGCGCAAGCACGCCGCCGAATCGCTCGCCGCCTTCATCGACGTCGAACCAGACGACCTCCGCCTCCTCTTCGACGCGAGCGATGCCGACTTCCTCGACCAGCCCCGCTTCGGCGTTCGGGTCATCGTGCAACCCGAAACATCCCCCGCCTCGGGCCGCGCCGTCCTCGCCTGCCGAATCCTCGACGGCGATCGCCTCCTCGACAGCCGGACCATCCGCGCCGACGCCGAGGTGCGCCGCCACGCGATCGTCCTGCAGCAACTCGTCAAACGAAAGGGCGAGGTCCCGCCGTCGGCGCTCACGGAACAGGAGATGTGGCTCCCCGCGTCGTCCGGTAGACCGATCGCGGCGATCGAGGAAATCAAGGGCGCGCTCGCACGCACGCGCCTCGAACCCGGCACCGTCCTCCGCGCCGAACACCTCGAGACCCCGGTCATCGTCCGGCGGAACGAGCTCGTCTCCATCCACGCCGTCCGCGGCGGGTTCGAGGTGCAGACGCGCGCAAGAGCCCGCTCGGACGCCCGGCGCGGCGAGGTCATCGCCTTCCGACCCGAAGGATCGAAGAAAGAGTTCACCGCGCGTGTGGAAAGCCCCGGCGTCGCGGTGGTGAATCTGGACGGCGATACTCCCAAGGATGGAGAGGAATGATCCCGATGAGCTCCAACATTCGCATGGACCACGGGCGCCGGTCCCCTTGCGTGCGCGCGGGGCTCGTCCTCGCGATTGCGTGCGCCACGGCGTCCGCGCAAAGTTTGTTCGAGCAGCCCGCCGCCGATGCCCCGCCGCGCGCCCCGGACCAGACTGTGCGGGTCGCGGGGGCCGCGCCGATGCTGAGCGAGGTCAGCCTCTTCGCGGTCGAACCCCCGCAACCGCGCGAGTTCCAGGCCGAGGACCTGGTCACCATCGTCGTCTCCGAGCGGAGCAAGCTCGACCGCAAGCAGAAGGGCGAGAGCACCAAGGATTACACAAGCAATGCCTCCCTCACCAACTTTCTCGACCTCATCAGCGCCCTCGAACTGATCTCCCAGCAGACCACCGGCGCGAAACTGCCCAAGGTCGGCATCACCTCGACGAGCAACTTCGCCGGCGACGCGAAGTACCTCCGCGAGGACAAACTCACCGACCGACTCACCGCGAAGGTTCTCGAAGTGAAGCCCAACGGCACGCTCGTCCTCGAAGCACGCCGCCAGTGGACCACCGATGAGGAAGACCAGGTCGCCGTCCTCAGCGGCATTTGCCGCGCCGAGGACGTCACCGACCAGAACACCGTCCAGTCCAACCAACTCTTCGACCTCAGACTCGTCGTCGAGAACAGCGGCGACCTCGACAACTCGACCAAGAAGGGTCTGATCCCGAAGATATGGGAGACGATCTTCAACTTCTGATATAAATTGCACATAATCTTCGCGTAACTCTTCGGCCGTTTGCAAATCGAGGTTCGTGTTCTCTTGAAATGCCTCGATCTTCAGCCCGGAGGGCTGGTCGTTCGTAGCCGGGGGTGGAGTCTTCGACACCCCCGGAACGCAACCCCACACACCCTCTTCCGAGCCCCGAAGGGGCGCCACGCGATCAAAACACATCACCCCAGCCCCGCTCGGCGATGCGGACTTTGCATCCCGCTGAAGAGTTACGAAGCGCCTTTCTTCGCAGCCTGAATGGTTGAAATCAAAGGCGCCCATCCGGCACGCCCCATCACCCGCTCACCCACCCACCCGCTCAAGACATACACTCCCACCATGTCCCCAAGAGCCGTCATCGCCGCCGTCGCCATCACCCTCGGCCTCGCCATCGCCGCGCTCCTCCTCACCAACAAACAGCCGCCCTCGCCGACCTCCGCGCAAACCACACCCACCGCCGCCGCATTCAACCCGGCGCTCATCGCATCCATCACCGTGAAACGCGCGAGCGGTGCCGAAGAGCGCGTCACACGCACCGACTCCGGCCAGTGGAACTTCATCGCCGGCCGCATCGAATGGCCCGCCATGCCGCCGGAGACCCTCGTCTCCGCCCTCGCCGCCCTCCCCGCCGAGTTCGCCAAGCACGCCGACGCCGCACCAACTCCCGGCGGCCCCGCCGTCACCCTCACCCTCCGCGACGGCTCCACTTACGCCCTCCGTCTCGCCCCCACATCGCTCGGCGGACGCACCGCCGCCGCACTCACCTCCCCCGAAGTCACCTCCAACATCCTCATCGAGAACAGCGTCCTCGATCCGCTGCTCAACCCCGGCCCCGCCGGTTGGCGCTCCACCGCCGCGATCCCCGGCGTGCGCGACTGCTCGCGCATCACCCTCGACGACGGCCGCGCCTCCATCGCGCTCGCCAAACTCGAAGGCCAGTGGTCGATGCGCCGCCCCATCAACGCGCGCGCGAGCCAGCCAGCCGTTTCGCTCCTCCTCGGAGCCATAGCCCAGATCAAGGCCGCGCGATTCGAGGACGCCGCATCGCACGACCTCGCCGCGATGGGTCTCACCAGCCCCACGCTCACCATCACCGCCGAGACCGACGAACGCGACGCCGACGCCGCCGGGGACATCCGCGTCCACACCATTACCCGCGAACTCATCATCGGCGGCCCCGCCGATCCCAAGGGCGACACTCGTTTCGCCGCCGCCGACCCCGAAGGCTCGATCCTCTTCGTCGTCCCCGCCGCCGCCGTCAGCGCCCTCTCGCTCGCGCCGCGCAACTACCTTCACCCCACGGTCGCCGCCGTGTCTCCCGCCGATGTCTTCATGATCACCATCACCGACACCACCATCACCCCCGCGACGCAACTCGGCTTCCGCCGCGAACCCGGGGGCGCCGGCTGGACCACCATCAACCCCGACGGCTCGCGCACACCCGCCGACGCACCGCCGATCAACGACCTGCTCGACTTCCTCGCCTCGCGCCCCGGCGAACCCGAACCATTCCGACCCGACGACGACATCCGAACCCTCCGCAAAATCGAACTCATGGACGCCGAAGGCGACCCGAGCGAAGTCCTCACCGCCGGCTACACCGCCGACGGCCTCTTCGCCGTCCGCTCGGGAAACCTCCTCGTCACCTACAACGCCGCGAACGCCCCCGCGATCCTCTCGCTCCCCGTTTTCAACACTCTTCCCCCCGAAGGCCCCGCGCCGACAACACCAACGTTGCCCCCAAACGCGCCAACAGGAAAATAGATGTCTTTGCCTTGACTCCCCCTCCCTTTGGGAGGGGGTCCGGCGTACCGGGGGGAGCCGGGGGAGAGGGACACCGCACGCCCCCGCTCCGCTTGCCTTCTTCCTTTTTTCCTCGCTCTCCCGAGTGAGTGCGACTGCTCAAAGCGCACGCTCGGGATGAGGCCGCCGAATCCCGTGGTGGATTCACTCCACATTCAACAACCACTGGGAGCGTCCCTCCCCCACCAAACCATCACATCTTCGCCCACGCGCCGCACCCGCCGCACGCGCATCCGCTTCGCCGCGCCGAGCGGAATCTCGTCGCCGATCCGCGCCGCGCTCGGCGCGCCAACATCCCCCAACATCATCGCTCCGATGAACACCCGCGCCTCATCCACCAAATCTTCAGCAAACATCCGCCCCAGCAACCCAGGCCCCGCCTCGACCAGCACCGTCGAAACACCACATCGCGCCGCAAGATCGCGCAGCACCGGCTCCATCGCGATCCCGCACGGGCCGCGATCAACCTCGATAACTTCAACCCCCGCGCCGCGCAGCCGTGAAGCCTTCTCCCGCTGAACACCAGCCAGCGGCCCCGCGACCACCGTCAACGGCCCATCACCCACGGAACCGACAAGTCGGCCCGATTCAGGAACCTTCAACTCCGGATCAATGACCACCCGCCGCGACACTCGCCGCAACTTCACCCCGCGCGCCGTTAGCAGCGGATCATCCGCCAGCACCGTCCCGATAGCGCTCAGCACGCAATCGACCCGTCCGCGCAGCGCATGGACCCGACGCCGCGACGCCGCGCAGGAAATCCACTTCGATCCGCCGCCGCGATCCGCGATCTTCCCGTCGATCGTCTGCGCCCACTTCGCGATCACCCAGGGCAGCCCCGTCGTGATGCGTTTGACAAACGGATCGCCGACCGCGAGCGCCTCTCCGCAAGGCACGACGCCGAACGCGATCCCCGCCGCCGCCAGCCGCGCCGCCCCGCCGGTGGAAACCGGATTCGGATCGAGCCGCGCCGCCACCACGCGAGCAACACCCGCACGGATCAACGCGTCGCAGCAAGGCGGCTGTTTCCCGAAGTGCCCGCAAGGTTCGAGCGTCACCCACGCCGTCGCCCCACGCGCCTCGTGACCATTCCGCGCACAGTTGTTCAGCGCTTCAACCTCCGCGTGCGGGCCGCCGAACCGCCGATGATGACCGATGCCCAGCACCGTGCCGTCCGCGCGGCCGATCACGCACCCCACCATCGGGTTCGGCTCAACACGCCCAAACCCGCGCAACGCCGCCCGCGCCGCACAACGAAGCATCCTGACATCGACTGCTTTCCTGTCCACTGTCCCCTGTCCCCTGTCCCCTGTCCCCTGTCCCCTGTGACCTGCGACCTGTGACCTGTCCACTGCCTCCTGTCCGCTCTACGCTTTACGTTCTACGCTCTACGCTTTCAATTGTTCTTCAAGCCTTCCTCACCAGCACCTCGATCTCCTCCGCCGCCGCGTGGCCGCGCACCTCGCGCAGCCAGCGCCCCGCGTCCGTCCCGTAACCCGCCGTCGGCTTCAGCCCCTCGATCCGCCCCGACCAGTACCGATTAAAGCGACCCATCAGCAGTTCACGAACAAACTTCGCCGTCATCGACGCCAGCGCCACCGGCAGGTGCTCCGTCTCCGCTTCCACACGGAACTCGATCCGCATCGTCCGCTCGCCGCGAACTTCATACCGGCTCAACCGCTCCGATTCTTCCACGACCTCCGCCTTCGCCCCGATCGCCTGCGACAGCAGCGGCCCATAGAACGCCCGACCACCCTGACGATCCACCGCGACATGCACAAGACTCCCGGCGGGCGCGGTCTCCCACAATCGCCGCAGCATCCCGCCGACCACGCCGAAACTCACCGACGCTTTGTTCTGCAGATGGTGGTACCGCTCGTTGAATGTTGACTCGTCCATCGCCACGCACCGCACCAGCCGCGGCCGCACGCCGGATTCGTCGCACGCCCCCTGCAACTGCGCGATCAGGATGCGCAGTTGATCGGCGGACGTCCCGCGCGGGAGCGCCGCGTCGCCCGCGTACCACCCGAGCGACCCCGGCACGCGCGTCCCGAGCCGCGAAAAAAGTTCGGCCTCGTTCGCCGCCGAGCCGCGCACGCCGGCGAGCGCGTCGAACGCAAGGACGCCGCGCTCAAGATGGAAGAGTGGATCGACCCTCGCCCCGCCCACTCCCTTCAGTTCCTTCGAGTCCGCCACCGCGAGCCGCCCGCGCTTGCTCCCCGCATGATCGCGGCAGACCGCCCCGCGCAGCAGTCTCCAGAGGTCCGGCGGCGGCTGATCTTCTTTCTCGGCAGCCGACGGAACATCGAACAGCGTGAGCCCGACACACAGAGGCCCCAGCCGCGGCCCGTAGCCCGCCTCATCAATCCCGGCGTACAGCATTCGCCCGCCGGCACCCGTGGTCTCGCTCTCTTCGACGGACGGCCCCATCATCCGGGCCATTGTCGCATGAATCACCGGACGTGCCACGGCCTTTCTCGAAGAGTCGCCGCGGAGACCAGCCCGTGTCTTCCCGCCACCCCCAGAGCCACACGCCTTGGAAAAGACGTGCCACCAAACTCCGTGAACTCGAAACATCGAAAACATCGCCAAGACGCTGGATGCTCCGATGTTTTCGGTCGCCGCGGCGACCGGGCGCGTGTTGCCAGACCCCGCCGCCGCGGCGCGGGTCTGGAAAGACCTGATTTTGCAGCCTCTTGTGCCCCAAGGGGGCACGCGGATCGCACGAAATCCGATGATTCAGCTTACGTCGTTGCGTGCCACCTATTCCTCGTCGGTGTCGGCCTCGGGCTTCACCGTTGCCACCGGAACCTTCGCTCCGACGACGCCCCGGCGGATTTCGGCGAACAACTCGGGGTTGTCCTTCAGGAATCGCTTGACGTTCTCGCGCCCCTGGCCCAGACGGACCTCGCCGTAACTGAACCATGCGCCGGCCTTCTCGATCACGTTCGCGCCGATCGCCAGGTCGAGGAGGTCGCCGGTCGCGGAGATTCCCTCGTCGAACATGATGTCGAACTCCGCCTCGCGGAATGGGGGCGCCATCTTGTTCTTGACGACACGGGCGCGGACGCGGTTGCCGACGTTGACTTCCGCCTCCTTAATCGCGCTAATTCGGCGGATATCGATGCGGATCGAGGCGTAGAACTTCAGCGCCCGCCCGCCGGTGGTGGTCTCGGGCGAGCCGAACATCACGCCGATCTTCTCGCGGATCTGGTTGATGAAGATGACGGTGCACTGACTCTTGGCGATCGCGCCGGTGAGTTTCCGTAGCGCCTGGCTCATCAGGCGGGCCTGCAAGCCCATGTGGCTGTCGCCCATGTCCCCCTCCAGTTCGGCCTTGGGAACGAGCGCGGCGACGGAGTCGATGATCACGACGTCCACCGCGTTCGAGCGGACGAGCAACTCGCAGATTTCGAGCGCCTGCTCGCCCGAATCCGGCTGAGATACAAGAAGATCGTCGACATTCACGCCTAATCGGCGCGCCCAGGAGGGGTCGAGGGCGTGCTCAGCATCGATGAAGGCGGCGACACCGCCGCCTTTTTGCGAGTGAGCGGCGATGGTGAGAGCAAGGGTGGTTTTGCCCGACGATTCCGGGCCGTAGATCTCGACCACCCGGCCGACTGGAATTCCCTTGCCGCCCAGCGCCAAGTCGAGGGAGAGCGCGCCGGTCGAGATGCCTGGGATGGCGGCGTAGGCGTTCTCATCGAGGCGCATGATCGCGCCTTTACCGAAGGTCTTTTCGATCTGCTGGATGGCCCGGCCGAGGGAGGCCGACCTTGCTTTGTCCTCGACGATTGCCGCCGTTTCAGCCTTTTTGCTCACGTTGGACCCCTGCTTGGTTCGTGGGAGCGTACCGTTTTTGTTCTCGATTTCCGCCGCTTGCATAACCATATACGAAGCCTCCTTCACCCACCAGTTGTTTGGGTGTCGGTAGGATACATCGGGTTATCGCTGTGTCAAGGATGTTTGGTTGATTTTCGGAAAGATTTTGTTCGGTACTTTGAGAGCGGGATGTCGAGAAGGGTTATTTGCAAGAAAAGTGGCGTTTTGGTGCCGTGGCAAGGGCTTGCAGTGATGATTGAGGAGCGAGATCGCTCCTCCCTGCGCGTGTGAGCCGGGTTGGGCGGGAACTTGGTCAAGATTCGGGTGCCATAATTTTGGTGGAACGCCGTGTGGGCGTCTGGCGTGGTCGGTTTGTTTCGGGAGTTCGTGTTGTTCCGGGCTGATAACGATCAGTTGAGTCTGTTCCGGGGTGAAATCCTTGCCCCGGGGTTGGTCGTATTGCATGGTGACGGTGCATCTGCGGGGAACCGCGGGCACAAGGAGTCACGTCCATGCAGTTCAAAGAATCTGTTGCGTTCATTTCGATGGTGTCGTTGGTCGGGATCGCATCGGGTGCGGCGGATGCGTCGTACAGCGCGACGATCACGGCCGATAATCACTACGCGCTCTACGTCGATGGGCCGGGCGGCGTCTCGCTGGTCGGCGGGAACGAACTCGGCGCGGGCGGCAGCCCCGGCACCTACAACTGGAGCCAGGCCGAGTCGTTCACGTTCGATACGACGGGTCGCATCTACATCGCGGTGTGGAGCGACGACGCGGTGGCGCAGGGGCTGCTCGCCGATATCCGCGGCACCAACGGCTTGCTCCTGCACACGGGGGTTGCGCCGTGGGAAGTGATGGTCACGGGCGTCACGAAGGGCGACGGCTCGCCTCGGCCGGTGGCGAGCGAGATCGCGATGTACTCATTGCAGGCGGACACGAACCACACCTGGCGGACGCCGTATGTCGGGCCGAAGAACCTGAGTTCGACCGCGCCGTGGGGCAAGATCGCGGGGATCGACGAGAACGCGCGCTGGACGTGGGGCAACCCGTTCAACGTCGGGAATCCCCTGATCGGCGGGGCGAATCACGTCGAGTACCAGGTCTTCCGGATGACCGTCCCGGGGCCGGGCGGCGCGGGGCTTTTGGCGGCGGGGCTGCTCTTGGTTTCGCGTCGGCGTCGGCGCTGAATGACGCGGAATCCGTGAAGTTCACCTTTGTGGCATGCGCGGGAACCCGGCCAAGGCTGGAAGACTTGTTGAAACATGGGTAGTGTCTCAGTTTGAAATGTGGCACGGGCTTTCTCGAAGAGTCGCCGCGGAGACCAGCCCGTGTCCCCCGCGTCACGGTCGCTGCGGCGACCGTGCCACATTCAAACTGAGACACCACCGTGTGCCGGCGGTCATGCATGGCGCGCCGTCGCCGCGAACGCCCTGTATCACCCGGTCGCCGCATCGCACCCGGTGAAGTATTCCTTACAGCCGACTTTGCCCGATCATTGAGCCATGCCCGTCGTCGTCGGTCTTACCTGTTCGCTCGATGAAACGGTTGGCCGCGTCCGCACCGCCTACGTTCACGCCGTTGTCCGGTCCGGCGGCGTTCCGATCCTCCTGCCTCCTCCCGGCCCGGTGGACGATCCCCAACTCCGCGACATCGCCCGCGTTCACCTCGACCTCTGCCACGCCGTCGTCTTCACCGGCGGTCCGGACCCGCGCACCGAGCGCTACGGTGAACCCACCCACCCCGCCTCCGAAACGCTCCACCCCGACCGTCAGCGTTACGAAGAGGCCCTCCTCGCCGCGCTCGACGATCGCCGCGCGATGCCCGTCCTCGGCGTCTGCCTCGGCCTCCAACTCATGGCCCTGCACGCCGGCGGGTCTCTTAGCCAGCACCTCCCCGACGACACGCCGACCCACGCCGACCACATGCACGATCATGCGCACGCGATCATCCCCATCGCGCAAGCGCCCATCCCTCCCGGCAACGTCACCAGCCATCACCACCAGGCCGTCCGCAACCCCGGCTCGCTTCGGATCATCGCCCGCGCCCCCGACGGCGTGATCGAAGCCGCCGACGACCCCGCTCGCCCCTTCTACCTCGGCGTCCAATGGCACCCCGAACGCACCGCGGAGTCCGCGCTCGGACTGGAACTGTTCCGCAGACTCATTGCAGCCGCCGGACGCCGAGACTGATGCGAATCCCAGTTGTTCCCCGCGCGGGGACTACCTGGATTCCGTATTATTGATCTCGGCGCGGATATAATACGGATCCCAGATGAAACGCGGGCGTTCGAGAAGCCGCCACTGAGCCGCCCGCCGCGGCGGGTGGCGGATGGTCACGCCCGGAAATCAAGTGTGATCCGTATAAGGTGCGATGGGCCAAGCGAGTCCCGGAGGGACGCAGGGACATAGCCACAGCCTGCCCGCCGCGGCGGGGGTGAAGCCCGCCGCGGGCGCAACCCGGGGACCAACGCCCACCAACACCCTCTTTTTTTATGGTTGTTGGCGGCACTCGCAGAATCCTCCCCCGCTCCCAGCGGGGGAGGTGCCCGAGTCTTCGAGGGCGGAGGGGGCGGCCTTTCAGTCCCGAAGGGACGCAAGGATGTAGCCCCGGGTGAAGCCCGCCGCGGGCACAACCCGGGGACCAGCGCCCACCAACACCCTCTTTTTTTTTCTTTTTCTTGACGGATGCCGTCATTCCGGGGGCGGCGCGGGTCTGGAAAGGCTGTTTTTTCAGCCTTTCGTGCCCCGAAAGGGCACGCGGATCGCACGAACTTCGGCTTCCGTCCACGCCATCGCGCGCCGCCGATTCGTCTCTTCACGAAATCGGTGTCGCCCGCTCCGGCCCGCGCCGATTTCGCAAAGCCGGAATCGGTGGCACGGGAGGACGGATGCGGTGCCACCCGCCCGGTATGTAGCCACGGGTGAAGCGAGTCTTCGAGCGGAACCCGTGGATAGAGCGCCCCCCAACACCCTCTTTGTTTTCTTGCTCTTGACGGATGCCGTCATTCCGGGGGCGGCGCGGGTCTGGAAAGGCCTGCAATTTCAGACTCTTCCTCCCTGAATGGACACGCGGATAGCACGAACTTCGGCTTCCGTTCCCGGCATCGTGTGCCACCCACGGAGACCGGACATCGTACAATGTCCAAATGGGCACTGCGCTCGCGGCGTTCAAGGGCAGGTCACGACGATGTACTCGACCGAAGTCTTCTTCAGCTCGACGTTTCTTGATCTGCGTTCGCGCCGGCGTGATCTTTTCGAGAGCACTTGGAGGATGCCAGGAACTTTCCCGCGGGGCATGGAAAACGAAGCCGCACCGAGTTCTGGCCTCCTGGAACATTGCATGCGAATGGTGTCTCAGTGCCAGATTTATGTCGGAATGGTCGATTCCAGGTATGGAAGTCGTTGCACCGGCCCATTCGGATCGTTGTCGCTCACGCATCACGAATTCATCCAAGCCACTCAACTTGAACTGTATCGAGTCGTTTGCATCTCCAAAACGATTCAGGTCAGCGAAGTGGATGATCGAGCTGGAGTCGACGCGCTAAGGGCTGAGATGAATCTGCGATATCCAATTTGGTTCAATAAACGGAATCCAATGGAGCTCGTGAGTCAAGTGATGGCCGCACTGGCCCGAGCGCGGGAAGAAGTCAACTCGCGCGCTTATCTGTTTCTGGAACTCGACCGGGCACGGTTGGAACCGGCCTCTGAACAACTCCGCGTGCGCCGGATTCTCGCCCACGCAGCCGGCTATAAAGATGCTTCGCACTTCTGGCTGACACCACACTACTTCAAGGGGCCTAACGTGACGGTCTGCCCGTGCTGTCTTCCAAGCCGGGCTCGTGATATTCTCCTCAAAGACCAGAATTGGTATTCAGACGGCATTCTTCATTTCTGTGCAGACGACGGTCAACTTCCGAGCCTCCCCCAGAGAGTAGTCACATGACGAATCAACCTGCGACTGATCCAAATGCTTCGCTCCGCTCTGCCAGCAGCCGGTCCCGCAAGGTTCCGAACATCGCGTTCTTCGGCACCAGAGGCGGCGTCGGCAAGACAACCATCATGGACAAGTTTGGTGCACTCATCGTTCGGAGTGAATCCGGGCCGAACGTGCTGATGGTTGACTTTGATGTGCATCACCGCGGATTGACGGTTTTGCGAACCGCGGACGTGGCAAGTAAGTGCCCTTCGATTCATGACTACATCGTCGATTCGACGCTGGCCTTCTCGAGTGCCCACGACATCACGCCCATCGGAGATCCGATGGTGCGCGGACGCCAACTGCTCATCCCCTCATCCGCGCTTGCGGCAACACAGGTTTTCGACTCGATCGCGCGCACCGATCCTGCAACGCTCCTCGCCCGGATTCGCAAGATTCTCAGTGATGCGATCGAGCGCTATCGCATCGATGTCGTGCTGATCGATTGCGGTCCAATTGTCGACCCACTCACTGCGAGCGCTGCGTTCAATGCAGACATGGCATTCATCATCGGACAGAATGAACCCATCACATTCCAATCGCTGATGAACTATGTGCGGCGCATTCAAGATTTTTATCCCGACTATTCCGCTTCAAGCGTTCGCGTTCTCTTGAACAAAGTTCGAGGAACGGTGACTAAAAGAGCGGGTATTTACGGCCTCATCCCATTCACGATGGAAGTCATTGATGTTGCGGAGGGCATTGAGGGGATTGACGAGGTTCGGATGTCCCTTCTGGATCACCGTATCCTGACGATTCTGAACGATGTGCTGCACACGGACTATCCGCA
Source organism: uncultured Phycisphaerae bacterium (assembly GCA_947085435.1). Taxonomy (GTDB): domain Bacteria; phylum Planctomycetota; class Phycisphaerae; order Phycisphaerales; family UBA1924; genus JAEUIV01. The sequence continues at coordinate 2,057 of CAMTWL010000042.1, read as the reverse complement.
TCTGATCCCTCCGCCGGAGGTTGTCTTGCCGCCTGAGTTACGCGCAGGCGCGGAGGCGGTTGAGGGATGGCCCCAGACGAGGTGGTTCCGACGTATGTGGGGCTGGGTCTGGGGACTTCTCGTCACCGGCCTCCTGACACTGTCGATTGGCGCGATGCTCATGTTCGGACTCGCTCGGGCTTTGGGGTTGTCAGGCAGTAGTGATGCTGGCTCGATTCAGAAACTTCAACCGTGGGAGCTCTGGGTTGGACTGGGGCTGACATTCCTGGGGGCATCGTGTTTGGTGATCGGGGGGCGCGCTTGGATGAATGCAAGGTCACTCGCACGAATCGTGGCGCTGAAGCGACGCGGAGGATTATCGGCAATCACTGATCTTGTTGGAACCTCCAAAGGACGGCAGCAACTCGATGCGATCAGGCACTTCACAAAGCGTCACGAGTTGGAGAACAAGCGATGATGAACCGACGGATGATTCTGCAGGCGATCATCGGCACCTTGGTACTCATGATCATACTCTCGTTGTCTCTCGTTGGGTCTCCGTGGCCGTGGGCAGTACTCAGCCATCAATCGCTCGCCATCAGGATTCTCGGATGGTTCCTTGTCTTTCAGATCGGAGCTGGGACGATGGCCTATTTGGTCTGGGTGGCGATCTCATCAAAGGATTGTGCAATTAATGAGTGTGGCAAGAATATCGAACAATATGCGAGCGTGTATGGCCCTCCAACGTTTTGCGAGAAATGTCGTGCTATATGCCATAAAAATTGTTTGCGCTCGAATGGGGGGCGCTGCTCGAAATGCCGCCCCGAGAAGACCGACGCATCCGTTGCCATACCATTCGATTTCACTCGAGACTCTCATTAGGCCCTGGCAGGTGGCACCAATTCTGCTCTCCAGTGTCACCCAACGCCGTGAACTCGGCGGCGGGTGGCACCGCTCCCCTTTTCCCGTGCCACCGATTCCGGCTCTGCAAAATCGGTGCGTCCCCAAGCGCCCAACCCCGATCCCCGCTCCGAAAAATCGGCGCACCCCGAAACAATTTCGCCTGCATCAACCACCCCTGTGCGCTCATTTTGCGACATGCGCGCAATCCCCCTTGACCCGCCCCAACCGCGCGGCAATCTTCACGCATGAGCCAAGCACACACCTACAACCCGGTCGCCGTTCCATCACTCCGCCTCGTCCCCGCCGATCCGAATCCTCCAAGCCCACAGGCCCCCAAGCCCTCAGGCCCGCCCGCTCAACAAGCCCCCAGGCCCGCAAGCTCGCAGGACGCGAGTCGCCGTGGCGACCCCCAAGCCCCTCCCTCCTCTACTCCCGCTACGTCTTCCCCTACTCTCGACCGCCTCCTCTCTCTCTATCTCGCCCCCGACATGTCGATCTCCGACATCGCGTTCACTCTCAGCAAGCCCATCGCCGAGACGCTCACGATCCTCGAAGACCCGGAGTTCGTGGCCCTTCTCGAACACTTCACCAGGGCACACGAAGCGCGCGCCGCGCTCCTCGCGCGCTGGGGCATGGAGGCCGCAACGCGGACCTTCACCCGACTCTCCGAGTTCATCGACCACCCCGAGACCGCGCGCAAGTCCGCCGGAGCCCTCGTCCGCATCCTCGCGGACTCCAAACCCAAACCAATCTCACCCGAAACACGCCTCAAAGCTGCGGCCGCTCTTCTCAACTCTTCCATTCCGGGTGCCACTGGTCCCGGCGCGCCGGGATCCGCCAGTGCTCCGCGTTCTCCCAACTCGCGCAGCCGCGCGGCACCGTCCACGCCGACCCCTGACGCTCCTGTATCCAGCCGCGAAGCGGTGCCCGTCGCGAAGCCCGGGGTAGTGTCTCAGTTTGAAATGTGGCACGCCCTTTCCAGGGCGTGACGCGGGGGACACGGGCTGGAAAGCCCGTGCCACATTTCAAACTTAGACACTACCAAGCCCGGGGCGGCAGCCCTCACCCCCGGCACTCGGCACACCAACCAATCTTCCGCGACCCCATCGGGGTCATCTGTAGTAGCCGGGGGTGCCTCACCCCCGGTACGCGGCGCGCATACCCATCTTCGGCGA
>CAMTWL010000041.1:0-53633 GCA_947085435.1 uncultured Phycisphaerae bacterium | reverse complement strand
TGCCATTGGTGAGTCCTGATCGGGTGATTGCGTGATTGGGTGATTGGGTGATTGGGTGATTGGGTGATTGGGTGATTGGGTGATTGGGTGATTGGGTGATTGGGTGATTGGGTGATTGGGTGATTGGGTGATTGGGTGATTGGGTGATTGGGTGATTGGGTGATGAAGCAGGAAATCGTGCCTTCAGCTGGGCTGGTCCTTTCGTAGCACCCACTTGTCCGCGTGAACGATCATACCGACGAACGTCCGAAGCATTCGCTCATATTTTCTGTAGAGGTCCGCGCCTGCCGTGCGCGTGAGGTACCCGCATTTGACCGCGAACTCGATGTGTACCTGGGTCTCCGCCGCCTCGCAATCGGCGTCGGAGAGTTTGGCGATGAACGCCGCTTCGTATCGTCGTTTTCGCCACGCCTCAACAAGATTGGCCGCGACCGATCGAGATGAGCGCCTGATCTGGCTGGTCAGCGAATAAATCTCCTCTCTCGGAAATCCTCGGCTGATCTCGAATATTTCCATCGCCGCATCGACCGCGGACTTGTACACCTCCAAATCCCGATGGCTCCGAACAAACTTCGCCCCGGACTTGGTGACATCGTTCGACATTTCGCTTCCCCTTTGTCTTGGTTGTGTCCGAACACCCCATCACCCCATCACGCTATCACCCCATCAACCCCACCATCAACGCATTCTGCGCGTGCATCCGATTCTCCGCCTGATCGAACACGATCGACCGCGTTGAATCGATCACTTCGTCCGTCACTTCCTCCCCTCGATGCGCCGGCAGGCAGTGCATGAACAGCGCCGCGTCCCCGGCGCGAGCCATCATCTCCCCGTTCACCTGGTACGGCCCGAACACTCGCCGCCGCTCCTGCGCCTCCGCTTCCCAGCCCATGCTCGTCCATGCGTCGGTGTAGACCGCCGCCGCGCCCTTCACCGCGGCCGGGTCGTGCGACAGCGTCACCGCCCCCGGCCCACCCGATTCGGCCACCTTCGCGCGAGCGATCTTCACGGCCGAATCCGCCGGCTCGTACCCCTCCGGCCCGACCACCACCACATGCATCCCCATCGTCGCCGCGAGGATTGTCAGCGAGGCGCACACGTTGTTCCCATCGCCGACGTATGCGAGGCGCTTGCCTCTTAGATCGCCGAGGCGCTCGTGGAGCGAGAAGACATCGGCCAGCGCCTGGCACGGATGAAACTCGTCCGACAGCGCGTTTATCACCGGCACGCGGGCGTGCTTCGCCAGCCCCTCGACCACTTCATGACTGAACGTCCGCGCGACAATCGCGTCGCACCAGCGCTCCAGGTTCTTCGCGTAGTCGTGGACGCTCTCACGCTCGCCGACGCGTTCCTTCGAGTGGTCGTAGAAGAGCGCGTGGCCGCCCATCCTGGCGATGCCGATCTCGAACGTCACCCGCGTGCGCAGCGAAGGCTTCTCGAAGAGCATCACCACCGACTTCCCAGCCAGCGCCGACGCGAACCTTCCCGGCTCGCGCTTGAACGCCGACGCGGATGCGAAAAGCGACGATGCCGCCGCCGCCGACAACTCCGAGGCGGTCAGAAAATCCTTGAATCCCAGTGATTTCGTCATCCGATCAACCCGCCTTTCATGCTCCGCACCGGCTCGAACATCGTCCCGCCACACTCTCCCCGCACGATTGCGCCGATGACAGCCGGGTCGTTCCACGGCGCGATCACCGTCGGCACACCGGCTCGCTCCGCCGCAGCCAAAGCCGCACGCACCTTCGGGATCATCCCGCCGGAGATCACGCCACGCTCGATCAACAAAGCCGCACGCTCCGCATCCAGCGACGGGATCCGTTCCCTCTCTTCATCCAGAACCCCCGGCACATCCGTCAGCAGCACCAGCAGCCGCGCGCCGACGATCGCCGCCACCCCCGCCGCGGCGTCGTCGGCGTTGATGTTCAGCGCGTGCCCCGCGTCATCAAACCCGATCGGGCTGAGCACCGGCATGAACCCCTCGCTCAGCAGCACGCGCAGCAGCCTCGGATCGCCGCCGACCACCTCGCCGACGAAGCCGATGTCCACTCCGTTTGGCGAGATGCGCCGGCACCGCGCGAACCCGCCGTCGCCCACGCACATCCCCACCGCTGGAGCGTCGATCGCCAAGAACGCGCCAACGATCGACTTGTTCACCGTGCCCGCCAGCACCGAAACGATCTCGCCGATCTCGCGCTCGCTCGTGACGCGCAACCCTTCGCGCCGCTCGGAGACGATCCCGAGCCGCAACAGGTGCTCGTCCACCGCCTTGCCCCCGCCGTGGACCAGCACCACGCCGCCGCTCGCGCGGTGCGCCTCGGCGATCGCGCGCAGCAGCAGCGTCGCCCGCTCCGGTGACTCGACCGCCAGGCCGCCGAGTTTGATGACCACAGGTTGATTCAACTCCAGTCTCCCGCCGGTTGCTCAGGCAGCAGCCCCGCCGTCTCCGGCATCCCGAACCGTGCGTTCATGCACTGCACCGCCTGCCCCGCCGCCCCCTTCACCAGGTTGTCGATCGCGCTCACGATGATCAGGTGCCGCCCCCCGTTCGCGTCGTCGCACGCCCACCCGATGTCGCAGAAGTTCGTGTGCCTCACCGCCGCGACCGAGGGCCACTCGCCCGCCGGCAGCAGCCTCACGAACGGCTCTCTTTCATACGCCGCGCTCAGAACTTTGCCGACGCGCGCCGCGTCCCACCCCGCCGCAAGATCAACGTGGATCGTCGAGAGAATCCCGCGCCCGAAGCACCCCAGATGCGGCGTGAACACCACCGGCGTGCCGGCGTACGCATCAATCTCGGGACCATGCCGATGCTTGAACACATTGTAGGGCTGCAGGCTCACCTCACAAAAAAGATTCGCCGTCGTCGCGTGCCTCCCCGCGCCGCTCACGCCGCTCACCGAGTCAACAATCGGCCGCCGCCCCGCCTCGACCGCTCCCGCGCGCGCCAGAGGCCACAGCGGCAGGATCGCGCTCGTCGGATAGCACCCCGCGACCGCGACAAGATTCGCATCCGCGAGTTGCGCGCGGAAGAGTTCAGGGATTCCGTACACCGCTTGCTTCAACAGCGCCGCGTGCCGATGCTCGAACCCATAGTGCTTCGGGTACAGCGCTGCATCTTTCAGGCGAAACGCACCGGAGAGATCGAAGATCGCAACTCCTCCTCCCCCGCTCCCAGCGGGGGAGGTGGCCGAGTCTTCGAGGCCGGAGGGGGTCCGGGCGGGTGCCACTGCTTGTCCGTCCTCGGCAAGCAGTGCCGCCGCCAAATCGTGACTCACCTCATGCGGCGTACACAAAAACACCGCATCCGGCGACAGCCCCAGAATCCCCTCCACGCTCGCCGGGAGCAACGGCAGATCGCACCGCCCGCGAAGCGCCGGAAACACCGAAGAAATCGCCCGCACAGCCCCCTCGCCGCGTTTCTCCGAGCCGAACACGCCGAGCACCTCCGCAAGCGGATGGCCCAGCAAAACCGAAACGAGTTCCGCCCCCGTGTACCCCCCCGCGCCGACCACCACGCACCCAAGCCGCCGCCGCCCAGACACCGCCGTCAAAGAATCCCGCCCATCTTCTGGAACTGCAACGCCACGTTCCGCGCATCCCGCGGCGTGCGCGCCGCCAGAAACACCGTGTCGTCGCCCGCGAGGCTCCCGATGATCCCCGACAGCGGCGCCAGGTCCACCTGCGCCGAGAGCAGACTCGCGTGCCCCGGCTCGGTCTTCAGCACGACGGTTGTCCCCGCCGAGTCGGCCGACAGCATGTGCCGCTGCACCGACGCTTCGAGGTCCGTCGCCGCACGCTTCCCGTTTTCCGCGGCCCCGAGCGTGTACCCCGTCGGCGCCTTCAGCACCCCCATCTCACGCAGATCGCGCGAAAGCGTCCCCTGCGTCGCGCGCACGCCGTTGGCGAGCAGCAACTCTTTCAGGTGATCCTGACTCCTGACGGCGGAGCCTTGCAGCAGCCGCGCGATCAACCGGTGGCGATGGACCTTGTTCATGACGCATTTATATTACCCCAGCGCATGAATATGTCCAGCCGGGGTGCCACCACCGATCCGGCGTCTTCGACGGTCGGTGGTGCGGCAGCGCGTGACGCTGGGTTCGCAGCGGTTTTCGCCGCAACACGGCGCGTCCGCCGCGGCGGATTGCCAGACCCCGGTCGCCGCGGCGACCGCGGGTCTGGAATGGCCTGTTTTTTCAGCCTCTTGTGCCCCGGAGGGGCACGCGAATCGCACGAAAAACGATGTCCCAGTTCACGGCGTTGGGAGCCGCGGGAGAACTGAATCGGTGCCAGCCGCCGCCTCGATCACGCTCACGAGCACCCCATCCCCCACGCGCTCAGCACCGCCGTCACATCCGCGAACGTCACCACGCCGTCGTGGTTCGCATCGCCCGCGCCCGTGCCGGGTGAATAGTCAACCCCAAACAGCGCCAGCACCGCCGTGATGTCCGCGAAGTTGACCGCGCCGTCGCCGTTCGCGTCGGCGCACGGCGGCGGCGTGATCCGCGGACATCCCCAGCGCGCGAGGCGCGAGACCGGCAGGCCGTCCGCGAGCGAAAACTCGCCGCCCACATACAGCGCCGCGGGATCGGGGCCGTCGCCATCGTCATCGAAGACCGCCACCGCCCACGCCCCGATATCAAGCCCCGCGCCGAGCGATGCCCAGGCAGCGCCGTCCCACGCGGCGATGTTGCTCGCGGGTCCGCCGACGGCGGGCACATAGTTCCCCACGACAAACAGCCGCTGGCCGCCGGGCCCGTCGCCGTCGTCATCAAGCGCCACCGCCGCACGCGCCTCGGCCGGGAACCCGATCCCCCCCGCGACGCCCGACCAAATCGCGCCGTCCCACTGCGCCAGCCCAAGCGCCGTGACCGCCCCGGCATTGACATAAAAGCCGCCGACAAAGAGCGTCGAGAACCCCGGCCCCGCCTGATCGTTGTCGAACACCGCGAAGCACTGCGCGATATTTGGAAAAAGCCCACTCAACCCATCGCCGAGGGGCGACCATCCCGGCGCGCCGGGATCCCACCGCGCGACCCGATTCGCAAAAACGCCGCCGATGGAGTTGAACCACCCGCCCGCGAACAGGGCCGTCGCCGCTGGCTCGCTCCCGTCGGGATCGACCGAAGCCAGCGTGACCACTTCATTGTTCGCATCGCCGACAGCGGACCAGGCGAATCCGTTCCACGCCGCAACGAACTTCGCGGGTTGCCCCCCCGCCGTCGTGAATCCACCTCCGGCGACGAGCACGGGCGCGCCGGGCCCCGCGCCGTCCGCATCGAACGACGCGAGCGCCGCCACGTGCCCGTTCACCCCCGCGCCGAGCGACGACCAGGCGACGCCGTCCCACGCCGCGACGCGCGACGCGGGCACAAACCCCGCCGAAGTGAACACCCCCCCCGCGATCAACATCGGCGTCGCCGGCCCGTCGCCGTCGGGATCGTGCATCGCCATCGCACGGACCTCCGCGTTCACCCCCGCGCCGAGCGGCATCCACGAGTGGCCGCCCCACGCCGCCACGTTCGCCGCGGCGATCGGCCCGACCGACGAGAAGGAACCCCCCGCGTACAACCCTCGCGAGACCGCCGACGACGAATCGAGTGAGCGCAGCGCGCGGATCGTGCCGTTTGCTCCGCCGGTGCGGCCGTCGGACCACGCCGGCGCGCACTGGCCGCGCGCGATCGCCGCGCAGGACAGGACCACGGCGAAAATCAACTCGGAGCGATCGGGAATCACGGTCCCCTCCCATCGGCGGATTCGCCGAAGGAATGTATCGGCGTGGCCGGCAACATCAAAGATCAACCGAGCGCGGCGCCCCGCTTCAGGCCGAATCCCCCCAGTTGGCAAGGATAATCGTGATATCGGCGAACGACACCGCGCCGTCGCAGTTCGCATCGCCCGAGAGAATCCCGCCGCCAACAACCCCCCAGTTCGCCAGCACCATCGTAATGTCCGCGAAGGTCGTCATGCCGTCGGCGTTCACATCGCCGACCGCGAAGGGCGCGAGCGCGATCACCGAACGATCCATCTCCACCGGCGCGCTCTTACCGACCGCGACCCAGGCGTTGTACAGGTCGGTGCCGCGGGGGTCGGGGCTGATCGCGTCGCGCAGGAACTCGATGTATTCCTTTGACGAAGTCTGATAGAAGACCGAGACCTCCGCGCTCGTCGCGCCGATCGGGATGCAGTAGGGGGTGTTGTCCCAGTACTGACCGTCGGGATAGGCGTAGCCGACGTAGCCCGCCTGCACCGCGTTGTACGCCGCGTTGGTGAAACCCCGCGGCGGGATGCGGTTGTCCTTGAACACCTTGTTGACAAACACCAGATGAAACGACTTCCCGACAGGCAGCCCCACGAGTGCCGCCATCGTGGCGTCAACGCCCAGCGTCTGCTCGTACACCTTGGTATCGCTCTCGGTGAGGTCGGCCGTCGCGGTGTTGTACGCCCCGCGCTCGCCGATCGGCACGACACCATTGAAGAACTTGACGTTGATCCAGATGCGGGTCCCCTCGGGCATCCCCGTGAGCAGTTTGTGCCCGGTCTGATTCGTCACGCGAACCGTCAACTCGCCCGCGCTCTGCGTCAGCCCCATATCGGTCGCTTTCTGGACCATCACGACCGTCGCCGCACGCTGCCGCTGCATCAGCGTCATCGTGTCGGCGTCCAGTTCGCCCGTGCCCGTCGGCCCGTGCAGGTGCATGATCGCGTCCAGCGCGAACACGTTGGCCCCGACAAAGGAATGCTCCGGCAGGTCCGGCCGCATCGGCGACTCGAAAATCTCCCAGCACGCCTGCCCCGTCGTCGTCGGCATGTGACAATCCTGACACTCGCTGACCATCATGCGATTCCCGCCGAAGCGGTTCACCATCGGGTTGGTCGCGTCCGGGATGAACAGCCCGCCCGGCGTCGTCGCGAACGAACTGTTCAGCCATTCGCTGTAGGTGCGCTGCTCGGCGAACTGGTCGTGCTTGCCGTGCGTCGGGTGCGGCGTGTCGCGGGCGTTCAGCGCATACGGATCGCTCGGCGAGGGCGTCGGCCCGCCGGTCCGGCTGAAGATCGGGTTGCTTACATCGTGGCAGGTGGCGCAGATATCACTCGTGCGATGGTGCGGCGAATGCTGCCACAAATGCGGCGGCTCGGGCTCCATGTTCGCCGTGAAGTTCAGAGGGCCGCGCCGCACGTCCATCGGGTCCATGATGATCTGCGCGTTCCCGTAATCCACCGGCAGCAGGTTGTTTACCGAGAGCGCATCGCGGATCAGCATGTCGTCCGCCGACCCCGCCGGAATATTGTCCCGGTCCACCGCGCGGTGGCACACGTTGCACGAAACGCCTTCGTTGCGATCCGATGCGAACAGAGTCGAACCATCGGGATTCCCGGTCGGCGGCGTCGCACGCCCCTCCATCCACGCCCGCGGCGCGTGGCATCGCAGGCACAGCGCGCCCGCCGACCCCGCCGTGTCCGCGTTCGCCAGCGCGAACGCCGCCTGGAAAATCGGATCGCGGAACGCATGGGCGTGCATCGACCCGCGCCACAGGAACGGCTTGACCGTCGTCGCCGGATCGTCCAGCCCGGCGTGACACAGGAAGCAGCCGTCCTGCGCCGTCGGGATCGGATCGACGATCTGCGTCTCAGGCGGGAACGGCGAACCCACCGGCTGCGTCCCGAGTTGCTGAAAGTCTCGAACAGTGGGCGGCAAGAGCGGCGACCCCGCCGAGGCAACCGCCACGCCGACAAACAACGAAACCAACAAACGAGACGCGTGCGTACCCGTCCCAATCACAAACCGAACCGTTCCCATTTTCTCTCTCCCTTTTATCTGAGGCCTTCCAGTCGAAGTGTAACTCATGTTCGCACGCCTGACTTCCATTGATCGAGGAGAATTGCAACAGATTTCGGCCTGTTCGGGGGCTTTCATGCAAAGGTGACGCCAGATCAAGGAGGAACCCCAACCCCCGACGCCTCCATCACCCAATCCAAAGGAATGATCCGCACAGTCCAACACCCGCGTCGATCCCGAACGAACCATCGGGACCTCTGAAAAACCCGGCACCCCCGCGGAATCCTTTGGAAAGTTGTGTTGATCGGGTGGGGTTGCATGTTCGTCCGCCGCGTGGCGGCTTGTGTGGCGGGCGGCGGGGGCGGTGAGCGCGTGGCTACACCAGGCAGAGGGCTCGCTTGAAGTTGTGGGCGATGAGGTTGAGGGCGAAGTCCAGTTCGTTGCGTCGGAGCCCTCGGTACCGGACTCGTCGGTACCCGGTCTGTTTCATCCGCGCGAAGGGATGGTCGCCGCGGCGACCCGCGGCTGCGCAGCACGCGGCGACGCGTCTCGTCGGCGTAGGGTCGCCGCGGCGACTCGCCGAACGCCGCCCGCTTCTCCGCGATGGTCAACTCTTCGAAGGAACGTGAGCCGATGTGCTCGCCCGGGGTATACGTTCGCGGCGAGCCCGGCACCGTGAAGGTGCGACCGTTGAACCGGGCCGGGTAATGGCACCTCTCGTGCTCGGCGATGTTATACTGGCGAATGAGCGATGCACGCTTTTCAAGTTGTTCGAGTGACGTCCCGGCGAGCATCGGAAGAGACCGTCACCCGTCGCCCGCCGCCCGAGCCGGTCATGGATGAGCGTGCTCATCCGATGAGACCACGTCGGGCCAATCTTCCGGTGTGAGAATGCCCGCCGAGATCGCCGACTGCTTGATCGACGAGAGGTTGTCTTCCACAACTCCGATGAGCGATCGCCGAGGGGTGCTCCTTGCTCTCGCGTCGGCGCGCATCGACTCCTTCCGCTCCTCCAAAGCATCGGCGACTCCCTCCGGGCTCACACCCATCGTGAGCGCGCTCGCAAGAGCCCAGTCCATGTTGATGGGTGATTCGACCGACCGGATCATCGACATCATCTCATCGGGCGATTGCCGCGCCCGCCCCCATCGAATCCTGAGTTCGAGATATTCCCGCGCGCGCTTCGGATGATCCGCGGGAAGCCGCGAGAGCAGCCGCATCATTTCCTCTATGCCGGGCTGATCCCCCAGAGCCGCCGCGATGTCCACGCCCCGGTGACCTCTTCGCGAAAGCCTCGAAGAAGCGTCCACAGCATCGCGGATCCAAGCCCGAACCTCGATGAGTTCCGGTTCGCGTAGATGCGCGAGCAGGGGGTGCCCGAAAGACGGATCAGAGATACGCGCCAGATGCAGCACCGATCTGCTCCGCTCTTCCTCGGACATCGGCAACTCCCCGATCATGCGCGCCACGGGTGCCTTCCGAAAAAATCCCGTGTTCCATCGAATGGCGGCGTCCAGCACGATGCGCCGATCGGGCGAGTCAGCTACTCCCCCGACTGCGGGGTGCATGGCCGCTCCCTGAACAAACTGATCGAAGAGGCGGTACACCACGCTCAATCGCACCGGGGATGTCCCCTCCCGACTTCTTCAACTTCTCCAGAACGATCGCCCGGCAGATGCCCCGCCCAGCGAGCGGCAACGCCGAACGCCTGCAAGAGTGCCTCCTCACCGCCGCCCACCAATGCCGCCCCCAAGGCCGTAAATCGACGCTCGGACCTCACCGAATCGTCGCCCGCGATCGCCAGAAGCGGGGCAACATCCGCATCAGCGTCGAGCCGCCAGACGCCCTCCTTCGCCGCCACCGCCGCCGATTCGAGCGCCCCCTCGGATTGCGTCTGGAGGATCATCTTCGCGATCTCCTCCGCGTTGCCCGCGCACGCGGCACCGACACGACCGCCCAACACCCCCGCACATGCACAAACAATCGCGAGCGCCACGCGATAACGACTTGTCATGTCCATCCCATCCTTTCAGGGGTTGTTCCAACTGCCGGTGCTGATCCGCCCGAACACTTCGGCCTTCTCGGTGCCAGGAGTGGCAATCCCTCCGGGGAGCGCAAGGGGCAAGGACTGTCCGGCTGCGACACTCGGACGAAGTATGTTGCTGGGCGGATTGCCGGTGAACGTAATGTGCTCGTCAGGAGTGTATGTGCGTGAGCCGCTCGGACCCGTATACGTCAGGTTGTTGAACCTTGCCAGATAGTGCGTCATCTCGTGCTGGATCACATGACTGCTCAGAATATCCGTAAATCGCGGCGGACCCATAGGAAATGGATCGCCATTCAGGAATGAGCCGTCATTAATGTAGATCCAGCGCAGCATCGCGCCCCCCCAGCGTAATTCTGTGGTCCCGAGGATCCCGCGCCGCGCCCCACCGATCGACAGCGGGTAACTCCGGCGCGCCGAACCCCTGGATGTCTACGACGAAGTAGATGTTGATGCTGAACTCACGCCAGGCATTATTGACGGCGATAAACTGCTCGAACGCATAATCATCAATCAAGCGCGTGATGTACGTCCTGTTGTTGGTGGTGTCGTTGTTGACATAGTAGAACGGGTCATCATGCCGATCGTTGACGAGGTCGCGGATCTGACCATTCCATGTGAACGACGTGTTCCCGCCGAACATCGGGGCATTGTCGATGAGATTCCTCACAATGGCGTTGATCTCAGCAGCGAATAGGCGGCAGCCCACGTTGCTCCGATTCTCGGGAACATCGCCCGGCGCCAGCATCCTCCACACCGAGATCGTCACGGTACTCGTACCGGGATTGATGAGATCTGAGCCCGAGCCGGAGCGACATCCCCCGACCAAACTGGTCGCGAGAATGCACCCAAACATCATCCAGACCCAACGATCGGCTCTCCGCGACATGCTCGCCCCTTTCCTTACTGCGTCGATGGAGCAATCATCACTCGGCCCGTGATCGTGCCGAACAGAAGCGTGAACTGAGGATAGTTCGCCTGAGTCACCGCCTGGTCCAGCACCATCACCGGCTTCGCGAGATCGGAGCGGTAGATGATGGTGGCGGGGTCGCCGTCGTTCGCCAGCCGGGTCAGCGTCAGCCCCGCTTCCCGATCGACGATCTGACCCGATGCGTTCAAAGAGAGCAGGTCGACCCGAATGGTCCCCGGCGACGCCGCCGCGGAACTTGCGTTCTCGGCGACTCTGATTTCGATCGCATGGTGCGCGTCCGTGGCCAGGCCCAACTGCGCGACCGGCGGCGCCGGCGGAGTCGCGTAGAACGAGTTGCGGTGGATCAGGACCGTCGCAACGATGGGCCCGATTAGCGGCGCGGCCAAGCCGCCGTAGCCGTCCGGGTAGATGATCGCGCGCCATTCGCCCGCCCCGGTGTTCAGCGCGATGCTCGAACTCCCCTGCACGACCGCGTTCGAGCACGTCTGACCCCAGTTCTCAAGCACGGACGTGATGTCCGCGAAGTTCACGACGCCGTCGCGGTTCGCGTCGCCCGGCCCGGTGCTCCCGACGCCGTAGTTGGCTCCCCAGTTCGTGTTGACGGCCGTGATGTCCGCGAAGTTCACCGCGTTGTCGAAGGTCGCATCCCCCAGACACACCGGCGGCGTCGTGAGCGTGAACGCGCCCACGAGGCTTCCGCCTCCCATGACGGCTTCGACGTTCGGCGCGTTCGAGATCGTCCCGCCGCCGATGAGCACGCGGGCCGTCCACGAATCCACGATGACGATGTTCGCGCCCGCGTAGTCAACGCCGAACGGCGCGGTGTTCGCCCCGAGTGGCGGGTCATACACGCCGTCCCAACGAGCGGTCGTTCCCGACCGAATCTCGAACCCGGCCATCTGCGGCGTGACCGAAAGCGTCACGACCGTGCCAAGCCCGCCGCTGCCGGGCGTCGCCGTCACACTCGGCGTGGCCCGGTGAACGCCCGCCGCCGGCCCGCCAATCGCCGCCGCGACAAAGCACGCCGACAACCCCGCAAGACACAACCAGGCAACATGGCGCATGGGCACCTCCGTTCCGAACAAGTCGCACGACAGCGTCCCCCCCCCCCCGGCTTGTCAAGAGTAATCTCAATATTTAGTCCCGGAACACTTTGGAGCGCGAACGGAACACGAACGCGGCTACCCCACTACAATCTGGCGACGTGGGCTTGCCGCCTCCGCTCGGTATTCGTTCGGAAGCGTTTGTCGCGCCCGGAACGGGCCGACCGAATCACTGATTGGGAGCAACGCCTCCTTGAACGACCGATCCCCACTGATTGACCCCACGGCTCAGGTCCACGCGGCCGCACGGATCGACCCCAGCGCACGCATCGGCGCGGGCGCGGTCATCGAGGCGGACGCGATCGTCGGGCCGCACTGCACCGTCGGCCCCGGCACGCGGCTGCGCACGCGCTCGATCCTGGTCGAGCATGTCACGATGGGCGAGAAGAACGATGTGCATCCTTACGCGGTGCTGGGTGGCGACCCGCAGGACAAGTCATTCGATGAGGCCAGGCGCGGCGAGGTCATCATCGGCGACCGCAATATCTTCCGGGAAAACGTCACGCTGAACCGTTCCAACTGGAACGGCGGCCCCACCCGCGTCGGGTCGGGCTGCTACCTCATGTGCTCCGCGCACCTCGCCCACAACGCGCAGATCGGCGACAACGTCGTCATGGCCAACGGCGCCTGCCTCGCCGGGCACGCACGCATCGGCTCGGGCGTCGTCATGTCCGGCTACACGATGGTCCACCAGTTCGTGGACGTGGGCGACGGCGTCATGTTCCGCGGCGGGTCCGCGGTGGGGATGCATGTGCCGCCGTTTGTGGTCGTGGCGGGCGAGAACTTCATCGCGGGGCTGAACAAAGTGGGCCTCGCGCGCAATCCCTCCATTACGCGCGAGGACCGCGAAGAAGTGAAGCGTGTCTACCGCGCCCTGTTCCGCGAACGCGGCGCCACGCCGATCCAGGACGTGATCGCCCGGCTCAGCGACGAATCCTGGGGCCCGGCGGCGACGAAGTTCCTCGGGTTCTGCGCCGACGCCATCGCACAGGAACCGCCCCGCGGCCGAGGCCTGGTCGGCGGCCGCCGCATGCGCGTCCGCACCCAATCCGCACTCATGCCGGTGCTGGCGGATACGACGACGGGGTGACGGACAGTCCCATGCTCGAAGCCGCTACTTCCCGACACGGCGTTCCGATCCGGCTCACGGACGAGCGGTGGGCTCACATCGCCGAAGAACACGCGGAAATGGAACACCTGCGTGCTTAAGTACTCGCAGTGATTGCGCACGCGGAGCGCGTTGTCTCAGGAAATAACGGAGAGTTATTGGCCTTTCATGCCCGCCCGGACGGGAAGGCTATTGTTGTTGTGTATCGGGAGGTGACCGATTCGGACGGATTCGTCATCACCGCCTTTCTCACTCGTCGGCTGCGATCCCTTCTGAAGCGACCACAAGTATGGCCCCCAACCAAATCGCCGAGTATGTGAAGTTCCTTCCGACCGTGCGTGCCACACCGCACGGCTCCCTGTGGTCGACCTACGACGCCGATGCGGACGTCCTGTACGTCAACTTCAAGAAGCCGTCGCACGCAACGGACAGCGAACTTACCGAAGATGATGTAATCCTTCGCTATGAGGGTGAGGAGGTCGTGGGATTGACAATCCTCCACGCCAGCACGCGCTGATCGCCTCTCGCTCCACCGTTTCACCCTCCCCCTCCGCGCTCCCCGCGCCTCCGCGTGAGAACTCTTCTCAGCGAGCGAAGTTCCGCAGATAGTTCACCACCGTTTTCGCCACGACATCCGTCTCGATGTTCGCGCCGTCGCCCGCCCGCAGTTCCGCCAGCGTCGTCAACTCGAGCGTCGTCGGGATCAGCGCCACGCCGAATGAAATCTTCGACACCGAAGCGATCGTCAGCGACACCCCCTCCACGCACACCGATCCCTTGGGCACGATGAACGGCATCAACTCGGCGTCCAACTCGATCTCGATCCGCCAATCGGAAGCATCGGCCTTCACCGCCGCGACTCGCCCCACGCCGTCCACATGCCCCTGCACAATGTGACCGCCGAGCAGCGAGTCCGCTCGGCAGGCATGTTCCAAGTTCACCTCGGCCCCTTCGCGCAGCCGGCCCAGCGTCGTCTTCGCCAGTGTCTCGCTCACCACATCAAACCGCATCAACCCTTCCGACCCCTCCGCGACCGTCAGGCACACGCCGCTGACCGAGATTGACTCTCCCACCGCGGGTCGATGCCCCCACCCCGCCGCCCTCACCGACAGCGAGACCCCCGCCGCCCCGGCGACCACGCGCTCGACCCGCCCCTTCGCCTGCACAAGTCCGGTGAACATCAAGGCAGCATAGAACACCGCTCCGAGTGGCACGCCCCTTCCGAGGGGTGCGGCAGGAGGTCACGGGCTTGAAAGCCCGTGCCACTCGTGGCACGCCCTTTCCAGGGCGTGTCGGATCACGGGCTGGAAAGCCCGTGCCACATGTGGCACGCCCTTTCCAGGGCGTGCGGCCGAAAGACACGGGCTGGAAAGCCCGTGCCACTCGTGGCACGCCCTTTCCAGGGCGTGGGACACGGGCTGGAAAGCCCGTGCCACTTCAAGCCGCCTTGACCCGCCGGCACACCCCGGCGGATACTCCGCTCCCCAGCCCCGTTCACCCCTATCGGGAGTCCCCCCTCATGCTCGCTTTGTTGAATCACACCGCCGTCTCCCGCGTCACGCTTCTCGCCTTGGCGCTCTGTCTCGGTCTCTCGCCGGCCGGATGCAAGAAGAATCGCGCGAGCGCCGATGCCGCCGCCAAGCCGACCACCAGCCTCGCCAAGGTGGAGCGCCGAACCGACGCCGACGGCCTCCCGCTCGCCAAATCGCTGAACTCGTTCGATGCTTTCTCCGCCCTCGGCTATCGCCCCGAGTGGGTGGGCTACCCCGTCATGCCCCGAGGGCGCAAAGTGAACTTCTTCGACGCCTTCGACGACATCGTCATCGTCCAGGAATCCGGCAACGTCCTCACCGTCATGGACGCCGCCACCGGGTCGAACCGCTGGTCGCTGAACCCCTCCACCAAACTCACGAAGTTCGTCGGCTCCATCCGCCGACCCGACGGCGACATCCTCTGCTCCTCCGAGAGCGAGGTATTCATCCTCGACCCCGTCACCGGCGTCATCAAGCAACGCCAGCACCTCGCGAAGATCGTCAACACCCGCCCCGCCATCGTCGCCGACATACTCGTCTACGGCTGCCCGTCCGCCGAAGTCCTCGCCCACTCGCTCACCAGCGGCTACAAGCGCTGGGCGTATGCGGTCGACGGCCCGATTACCGCTCCGCCCGTCCGCGTGGGGGATCACGTCTCGGTCGTCAGCCAGCGCGGCGAGATGGTCGTTCTCGAAACGCGCCAAGGTGCCGCTGTCGGAAGAGGGCAACTCTTCGGCGGCCTGGCCAACAGCCCCGTCTCCGAGGGCGGCAAAGTGTTTTTCGCCGGGCTCGACCAATCGGTCTGGGCCTATGACCAATACGGCCACGAACCAACCTGGCGCGTCCGCCTCGATCAGCCGCTTCGGGATCAACCCTTCGTGCTGAACGATCGGCTCTACATCTCGATCCCCGGCGAGGGCCTCGCTTGCATGGACACCTCAAACGGCAAGCGCCTCTGGACCACCAAAGGCCTGCAAGGCAGCGTCGTCGCCAAACGAGGCGAACGCCTCATCTTCTGGGGAGGCCACGAGGCGATGGCGATCGACCCGCTCCGGGGCGATGTCACCGAGCGCATCACCCTCACCGGCGTCGATCGGCTCGCGGCGGACAAGCCCGTCGACGGCAACCTTTACGCCTATTCGCTCAAGGGCGAGGTGCAGAAATACTCGCCGAAGAAGTAGGTGCTCACGCGGAGGCGCGGAGGACGCGGAGAAGAGTTTGAACACGGAGGAAGACAGAGGAAAACAGAGCAGAGAAGGAAGAACTGAGATGTGATATCCGGCCCTGGCAGCATTTTCTCACCGTCTCACCGACTCGCCTGCTCACCTCTTCACTCTGTTTTTCTTTGTTTTCCTCCGTGTTCAACTCTTCTGTCTTCTTCGTGTCTCCGTGGTGAATGAATGCCCGACGAAGTGAGAATCAAACGCGCCCTCCTCTCCGTCAGCGACAAAGCCGGGCTGATCGACTTCGCCCGCGCCCTCGCCGAACTCAACATCGAACTGGTCTCCACCGGCGGCACCGCGAGGGTCCTCCGCGCCGCGGGGCTGGCCGTCCGCAGCGTTGAATCCCTCACCGGCTTCCCCGAGATGATGGACGGCCGACTGAAAACACTCCATCCCAAGGTCCACGGCGGGATCCTCGCCCGCCGCGACGATCCCGCCCACCTCGCCTCGATGCGCGAACACGGCATCGAACCGATCGACCTCGTCTGCGTCAACCTCTACCCATTCGAGGAAACCATCGCAAGGCCCAACGTCTCCCGCGAAGAGGCCATCGAAAACATCGACATCGGCGGCCCGACCATGATCCGCGCCGCCGCGAAGAATCACGAGTTCGTCGCCGTCGTCACCTCACCGAGCCAATACGCGGATGTAATCGCCGAACTGAAGCAGAATCACGGCGCGACGACGCTCTCGCTTCGCGCCCAACTCGCCGCCGAAGCCTTCGAGCGCACAAGCAACTACGACCGCGCCATCGCGGCGTACCTACACGCGGACCATGCTTCTCAGAGCAGAAGCATGCCACGCTCAAGCCCCCAAGCCCCAAGCCCCCAAGCCCTCTTCCCCCCCACTCTCACCCTCGCCCTCATCAAACTCCAAGACCTCCGCTACGGCGAAAACCCCCACCAACTCGCCGCCCTCTACGCAGACCCCGCCCACCGCAGCCCGTCGGTCGTCACCGCCAGACAACTCCACGGCAAGGAACTCTCCTACAACAACCTCAACGACGCCGCCGCCGCGCTGGCCCTCGCGCTCGAACTCGCCGCGCTCGACCCGAAGCAAACCGCCGCCGCGGTCATCAAGCACGCGAATCCCTGCGGTGCCAGCCTCGCCGACGCCGCACGCAACGCCGTCGATCTCGCGCTCCAAGGCGACCCCCTCGCGGCCTACGGCGGCATCCTCGCGCTCTCGTCCACCTTCGACGCCGATTGCGCCGAACTCGCCTGCAAGCCCGGCGTGTTCCTCGAAGTCATCATCGCCCCCGACTTCACAACCGACGCCATCCAACGCTTGAAAGCCAAGTCAAGCATGGTCCGCCTGCTCGCGTACGACTGCGCGAGCGCGCCGGATCAACACCGCCTCGCTTTCAAATCAATCCCCGGAGGCGCGCTCGTTCAATCGGCCGACGACCTCGCGTGCGATCCATCCAAGTGGGTCCACGCCGCTGGCCCCGCCCCCGTACCACCGATCCCGGCGCGCCGGGATCGGTGCGCAGCCGCCGCCGTCTGGACCATCGCCAAACACCTCTCCAGCAACGCCATTGCGATCGGCGGCTTTGATTCTTCCGGGCAAGGCGTCCGCCTCTTCGGCGCGGGCGCGGGGCAGATGGACCGCGTCACCGCCTGCCGACTCGCCATCGAAAAAGCAGGACCGCTCGCCAAGGGCGCCGTCGCCGCCAGCGACGCATTCTTCCCCTTCCCCGACGGCCCCGAACTCCTCATCCGCGCCGGAGTCACCACCCTCATCCACCCAGGAGGCTCCAAACGCGACCACGAAACCTTCGACCTCTGCAACAAGCACAACGCCACCTGCCTGACCACGGGCGTGCGGCACTTCAGGCACTGATGGATTGGGTGAAACAATGAGACCAACCGTACACGCCCTGCTCATCTGCGACGCTCTCTACCGAGAGCCAAATACCGGCAAACTCTCGGCTCTGGGGATCTTTCAGGCGATTAAAGCGCCCGACTACCCCGTCGAGATCCCTCCACTCTCCATCTACGCCGCGATCGGCAACATCCGGACTTCGACGAACTTGATCATGCGTCTGATCCACCTCGACGCTATGGACGACTCCGAACGGATCATCGCCGAAGAACGAATGCACATTCCCGCCGACGGGCCGAACTCGGCTACGGAACTCGGCATCACCATTCCCGGAGTGGTCCTGCCCATGGCGGGTGACTATCGTTTGAGGCTTGAATGGGAGGGCGAGATACTCGCCGAACGACGACTCCTCTTTCGCGTTGTAGGAGACAGCCAATGAAAACCCCACACCGAGGCATCGGCGTTACCGGCCGTCAGATCACGGGCACAATGACCATCCGCGCGCCGCAACTGAAGCCAAAGTCCAAAGGCCTCACCACCAACGCCCCCGCGCGCCCCAACCCCGATCGACCCGACAAGCCCCGGTAGTTCCAGCGGACACAAACGCTCGGGATGAGTCCGTGAATCCCGAGGTCGCCCGCCCACTCTTTGCCTGACCCCGATCCGCAGGCTACCGTATCCATAGTCGGCGCTCGTCTGTTCCGAGCGCCCGGAGGAACGGATGACCTCGAAGCATCCAGCCCGAAGGGGAAAGAGGAAACCGGGCCGCCACAACGACCCGGACGGGGTAGCCGCTTCGCATCACATCCTCGAAGCCGACCTCGCCGACGACCTCGAGAACGGCCCGCGCGGCTTTTCGCCCGTCCTCGCCGGCAGCGGCCTGACCGCCAAAGTCCTCGTCCTCAACCGCCTCTACATGGCCCTCCGAGTTATCCCCGCCAAGCGGGCCTTCAGCATGGTCTGCCGCGACCTCGCCGAGATCATCCACGTCGAAGACGGCCAGTACCACGCCTTCGACTTCGCCTCCTGGGCCGAGGTCAGCGAACTTCGCGAGCAGTTCACGCCGCAGCAACAGTACGACTGGGTCCGCACCGTGCGGCTGGATATCGCCGTGCCCAAGGTCATCCGCCTCCTCGGCTACGACCGCCTCCCCGAGCAGCACGTCAAACTCAACCGCCGAAACCTCTTCGCACGCGACCGCAACCAGTGTCAGTACTGCGGCCACTCGTTCCCCACCAGCGAACTCTCGATCGACCACGTCATGCCTCGTGCTCAAGGCGGCGGCGACACCTGGGAAAACCTCGTCTGCTCCTGCGTCCGATGCAACGCCAAAAAAGGCGGCCGCACCCCGGAGCAAGCCCGCATGTCCTACATCCGCAAACCGATCCGCCCCAAGCGCAACCCGCTCATCACGCTCCGCCTGGGACAGCAGAAGTACCAGTCGTGGAAGGCGTTCCTGGATAATGCGTATTGGTCGGTGGAGTTGCGGTAACGAGCCCTTCGCGCAAGCGAAGGATGATTCCTTCGGAGCCCGAAGCGCCAGCGAGGGATCGTTTCGCCCGAGACGCCTTGTGCCCACCCGCATACCCCTTGGCCGCGGATCGTCGCCATGCGCAACCGTCCGGTCCATGGGTACGAAAAGGTCGATCACGACCGGGTGCGGAGGAGCCGTCGCCGAGGGTTGCCGCCGCGGGTGGATCAACTCCGGTGCCTGCTGCCGTGCGATTCCCGGCGGTGCCCGGAGAAGCGGACTCCCGGGATCACGCCCATCCCGCGGGAAACGCGGGAAGCGAGGCGATGACACGAGGTCGGTGCTTGGGACTCGGTTAGTGTATCGGATGTACGAGCAGATACCGGACGAGCCTTCGGGCGTTGGAGCCTTTCGATGGAACTCAGCGCTGCCCGCGCCCTCATGCACGAATGGACCGCTTCGCCGGCGTTGCGCGTCCACATGGAGGCCGTTGCCGCGTGCATGACGTCATACGCCCGCGTGCTCGACCCGACCAGTGAAGCGCGATGGACGGCGTGCGGCCTGCTGCACGACTTTGATTACGAAAAGCACCCCACCGCCGAGGAGCACCCCGTCGTCGGCGTGCGTCACCTCGAATCGCTCGGCGTGGACCGAGAGATTCTCGACGCGATCCTGGGGCACGCCGCCGATCGCACGGGAGTCGCCCGCGTCACGCCCATGGCCAAGACCCTCTTTGCCTGCGATGAGCTCGCGGGGTTCATCGTCGCGTGCGTCAAGGTGCGCCCCAACGGCATCAACGACCTCGAACCTTCGAGCGTCAAGAAGAAACTGAAGGACAAGGCGTTCGCCGCCGCCGTGAGCCGGGAGGACATCCAACTGGGCGCGACGGAACTCGGCGTGCTCACCGGCCTCGACCTCACGGCCCACCTCCAGCGCTGCATCGACGCGCTCAAAGAGCAGCGCGAGCGGATGGGGCTGTGAACGCTGCCGCATTTTCGCCGGATCGGCCCCGGTCGAATACCATCGGTGCCATGCCCCGCTTCACCATCCTCGGGATCGCTCGCGAAGGCTGGCCGGTGATCGCCGCCGTTGCGATGGTGTTCGCGCTCGTCGCGGCGGGCGGATGGCTGTTGAGTCCGTGGGCGGGTGTGTTCCTCGCGGCGGCGGGGCTGGTCATCACCCTGTGGGCGGTGTGGTTCTTCCGCGATCCCGAGCGCCGCACGCCGAGCGATCCCGGAGCGATCATCAGCGGAGCCGACGGCGTGGTCTCGTTCATCGGGCCCGGAAGTCCGCCGCCGGAGTCGGGGATGGTGGGCGAGGAGGCGCGAGGCCTGACGCGCGTCAGCATCTTCATGAACATCTTCAACGTGCATGTGAATCGCGCGCCGCGCTCGGGCGTCGTCGAGCGGATCGCGTACAAGCCGGGCAAGTTTTTCAATGCATCGCTCGACAAGGCCAGCGAGCACAACGAACGGCTGTCGCTCGTGCTGCGGACGCCCGACGGCGGGCGATTCGTCGTGGTGCAGATCGCGGGGCTGATCGCGCGACGGATAGTCTGCCGCGTAAGAGAAGGCGCGGCGCTGAGCGCCGGGGAGCGTTTCGGCCTGATCCGCTTCGGCTCGCGCGTGGACCATTACCTTCCCGCCGACATTCTCCCGGCGGTGAAACTCGGTCAGAGGGTCGTCGCGGGTGAAACGTTGCTCGGGCGAGGCTCGGTTTCAGCGCCCGCACGCGATGCGAAGGTGCTCCAGGAGGCCGGCGCATGACCCCCGAGCGCCTGAATCGCGTCCGCGGAAGGGCCCGCGCCGTCCCCCTTCGTCGGCTGGTGCCGAACTTCCTGACGATCATCTCGCTGTGCAGCGGCCTTGCATCGCTGCATTTTTCGCTGCAGATGGACTGGGACCGGGCGCTCTCGGCGATCGCCGTCGCCGCGGTCTTCGACATGCTCGACGGCGGGGCGGCCCGGCTTCTCCGCGCGTCCTCACGCTTCGGCGCGGTGCTGGACTCGCTCTCCGACTTCGTCTCCTTCGGCGTCGCACCCGCGGTGATGCTGCATCAGTGGATGCTGAAGGACGCGGGCGTGCCCGGCCTCGCGGCGACGATGATCTTCGCGCTCTGCGCCGCGCTGCGGCTCGCTCGCTTTACCTCGGCGCGCAGGAGCAACCCCGCTTCCCCGCTCGCGCGGTTCTTTGTCGGGCTGCCGACGCCGGCGGCGGCGGGCATCGTGCTCATCCCGCCGATGCTCGAAACGGCGCGCAACGCGGGCTACCAACTCCCCGAGTGGCTTGTCATCCTGCACACTTTTTTCATCGCGTGGCTGATGATCAGCCGCCGGCCGTGCTTCTCGCTCAAGAAGATCCGCGTCCGGCGCGGCGTCATCGTGCCGCTCATGGTGGGCGTCGGGCTGGTGGTGGTCGCGGCCGCGAAGGACCCGTGGGCCACCGCCGTGGGGCTGGCGTCGATCTATC
The DNA here is from genome assembly GCA_947085435.1 of uncultured Phycisphaerae bacterium. GTDB lineage: Bacteria > Planctomycetota > Phycisphaerae > Phycisphaerales > UBA1924 > JAEUIV01. The sequence goes on along the minus strand of CAMTWL010000041.1, from coordinate 32,149 downwards.
TGCTGTCGATCCCGCTCAGCATCATGGTGTACCGTCGGCTCAAGCAGCGGGTCGCCGACCCGGCCGCGGCTTCCGTCGCCCCTGCGACGCGCGTGAACGGAACGGGATTCACCACGGAGTCGCAGATCCGCCGCGGCGGGACACAGAGCCACGGAGAAGTCAGGGACGAATAGAATGGAATGTCGGAATGGATGCCCGCTGCGGGTCATCGTCACGGATCGGGGCCTTGACAACATAAAGGTGTTTTCTTGTCTTTCTCCGCGTTCTCAGCGCCTCCGTGGTGAATGCCTTTCAGATTTATTCTTCGGAGCAGCAAGCATCCCGTGCCGCAGACTTCGCTCAACCTTCCCCTGAGACTCCACCGCGTCGCCGGCCCGGACGTGCCCCCGATCGAAGTCATGCCCGGGAAGGCGTCGCGCGTCGGTCGGGCCATCGACTGCGACATCGTCCTCACCGATCCCACGATCTCGCGCCAGCACTGCACGATCGGTTCGCACGGGGACCGTTGGTTTCTCACCGACCACGGCAGCCGCGCGGGAACGCTCGTCAACGCGCTGCAGGTGCCCGCCAACCAGCCGGCGCCGATCGAGCCGGGCGATCTCGTCTCCCTCGGCCCGTGGCTGCTCCGCGTCAGCATGGGCGCGGAAGCGCCGCCGGCGATGAACACCATCGACGATTCGGTCGGCCCGGAAACCTACGTCGAGACCATCAACGAGTCCCAACTCGGCGGCATGGCGCAGCAGCGTCTCTCCGCGCTCCTCGACTACGCGGGCGAACTGAACAAAGCGAAGGGCGAGACCGAACTGGCGCAGGTCTTGTTGCGGTGTGCCGTCGCGGGGAGCGGGCTGACCCGGGCCGCGGTCGTGCGCCCGGTGGACGCGGGCGATTCCGTCGAAGTCATCGCCCGCATGGACGCCATGGGCCGACCCGATTCGACCTTCGGCATCAGCCGATCGCTGGTGCGCGAGGCGGCGGCCGGACGCACGGCGCGGCTGATCTCTCGCATGGCGGCGGACGTGGCCGTCAGCATCGCCGATATGGGGATCCACTCGGCGATCGCGATCCCGATCATGATCGATGCGTCGGTGGTCGCGGTCGTCTATCTCGATGCGCGCGGGGGCGAATCGCGCGTGCGGACGGACGCGGTGGATTTCTGCGTCGCGCTCGCGCGCCTCGGCGGACTGGCCTACGCCAATCTGAAGCGCGACCAGCTGGATGCCCGCCGACGTGAACTCGAGGCCGAACTCGCCGCCGCACGCGAGGCCCAGGAACTCATCATCCCCGTCAGCGGCTCGAAGGGCGGCGTGAAATACCAGATCGCGATGCACCCCGGCTCGTTCGTCGCGGGTGATCTTTTCGATGTCATCGAACTGCCGGGAGGCCGCATCGCGGTCTGCATCGGCGATGTCACGGGTCATGGCGTCGGCGCGGGGATCCTGATGGCGGCGGCGCAGTCGCACCTGAACGCCGCGCTCCGCTACACGAGCGATCCCGCGAAAGCCGTCGCCGCCGCGAGCGCCTACCTGAGCGGGCACGCGGCGGCCAACCGATTTGTTTCGCTCTGGGTCGGCGTGTTCGACGCCGCCGCACGAACGGTGACGCATGTGGACGCGGGCCACGGCCACTGGATGCTCTTCGAGCCGGGCAAGCCCGCGAGGCTGGTGGACAGCGCCGGCGGCCCGCCGCTGGGAGTCGATCCCGACTTCGCCTACGAACCCGAAACTCTTTCGCTCGCCGACGGCGCGAGCGTCCTGCTCTACAGCGACGGGATCATCGAGCAGCGCGGGCCGACGGGCGAGATGTTCGGTCGAGAGCGTGTCCGCGACGTGCTCGCCGGCGCGGGCGAGCGCGATCCGACGGCGATCCTCGAAGCGGTGATGGCGTTCGCGGGCACGCGCACCCTCGACGACGACGCAACGGCAGCGATCATCGGATGGGCGTGACGTGCCACCCGTCAAAATGGAGCTGATCGGGCTCGAACCGACGACCTCTTCCATGCCATGGAAGCGCTCTTCCAATTGAGCTACAGCCCCAACCAATTCTGTCGCCCGCCGGGCTCTTGCGTGAGCCGGGCGGGGAGGCAAAGAGTAGCCCCAATCCCCTCTTCCCTCAAATCGACCCTTCCGACCTCGCATTCCGCACGAAAGGGGAGCACAAAGGCATGGAACAGGCAAGCCACAGATAACCCAGATAATCCCAAATTCTCTGAACCCATCTGGGATCATCTGGGAAATCTGTGGCCACTTGGTTCGCCGTGGGTCCACGCCACAACGAAATAGGCCAGAATCCCGCACCCAAGCCCCCGCTCCCAACTCGCTACGCTGTCCGCGTGCCCCGGCACCCGCTCCATCCCAACCTCGTGGTCTTCGATCATCCGCTGATCCAGCACAAACTCACGCACCTCCGCGACCGCGACACGGGTTTTCGGTCCTGCCGGGCGCTGATGTTCCAGATCGCGGGGCTGATGGTGTACGAGGTCACGCGCTCGTTCCCCTGCGAACCCGTCACGATCCAGACTCCGCTCGAGCCCTTCGAGGGTCGGCGGATCACGGCCAAGATCACCGTCGTCCCCGTCCTCCGCGCGGGCCTCGGCATGGCCGACGGCGTCCTCGAAGCGATGCCCGAGGCTCGCGTGGGCCACATCGGCCTCTTCCGCGATGAGTCCACCCTCCAACCCGTCCAATACCTCTCACGCCTGCCGAAAGACCTCGACGCCGGCCCGGTGATCATGATCGACCCGATGCTGGCGACGGGGGGCAGCGCCTCGAAAGCGATCTCGATGCTCAAGGCCGCCGGCGGCACGGACATCCGCATGTTGTGCCTCGTCGCCTCGCCCGAGGGCGTCCGCCGACTGGCGACGGACCACCCTGAACTCACGATCTACGCCGCGGCCCTCGACCGCCAACTCAACGACCACGGCTACATCATGCCGGGGCTGGGCGACGCGGGGGACCGGTTGTATGGGACAGGGTGAGGGGAACGCGACGACACCTGCACGAGCACGAGCACGATCCGAAGCTCGATTATTGAGAGAGACAGGAGTGATGCCGAAATCCCCAGTAATACAGCGAGAAGCGGGGTCACCATCAGAAACCCAGGCCGATAGGCTAAAATGGCTGCCACTTGGAGACCAATCATGAAACGAATAATCGCCCCTCTCGGCTTGATCCTCGTTTGGTGTACGATTTTTTCGCTGGAACAGACTTGGGCCCAGCGTGAGCCGACAGGGTCGATTGAGCAAGTTCGAGTCGACTTGGCCCAGTGCAAACTCAACCGCTCGAGCCTTGAGCGCAGGATCGAAGTTTTGGAAGGGCAGCTTGCAGTGTCGAAGGACGCCAAGGCGCTCCTTCGACGAGCAGAGGCCGCAGAAAAAACTCTTCAGACGGCCCGCGCAGAGTTGGAGGCGACAAGCAGACGCGAATCCGCTCTCGTCGCAGAGAACGCCTTGTTACGGGCTGAGGTTGCACGGCTCCAGAGCGAAGCTACCCGTCCACCGGCCGCACCTGTCCCGCCTTCCCCGCCAGTCACTAACGCCACGGTCGAATCAACGATCAAGAGTGACTTCACGGGCCAAGTATTCGACCACGGGAACATTTTTGAGTTGCAAAACGGCCAGATCTGGAAGCAGACCGAGTATCATATTCATTACCACTATGCCTACTTCCCGCGTGTAATCATCTATCGGGACAGGGTGATTTGGAAGATGAAGGTCGAGGGAATCGAGCACGCCCTCACCGTGGAGCGGATCCGCTGACTTTCTGTGAATCCGGGGTGCCAAGAGAGAACTCGTGCGGCGGGTGGCCTGCTTGCGCACTTGGTACATCCCACCTGCATGTGCGGAGCGACAAGCCGGCTATTTGCGCCGTCGAATCTACGGCTGCTCCTGCTTCCCGCCCGTCCCATGAGAAGCCAGGCCCGAGTTCCCGCTACATTGTCCCCCCCATGCCCCGCAAGCCCGCCCCCTTGAAAAACAGCACACCGGCTCCCGATGCCTCGAAGCCCCAGCGCCCGGACACAGCGCTCGCACCGATGTTCTCCCTCGCCAACCCCGACACGCGCGTCTACGTCGGCGACTCGCGCGACCTGCTGGCGAGCGTCCCCGAGTGCAAGGCGGGCGAGATCGACCTCCTCTACGCCGACCCGCCCTTCAACCGGACGCGCGACTACGACCGGCACGTCGAAGACTCGCCGTGGTCGAGGTCGCCGCGGCGACCGTCGGCTGGCTCAAGGAATCCCGACGCATCGGCACCCGATCCGAGAAGCCGGCCGTTCATTACCATGACATGCTTCAACTGGCAATGATCCGGCGTTACCTCAAACCGCTGTTTTCAGACAAATCCCCGCGGGCTGACTCCGCGCCACGCGCAGTTCAGACTCGTTGACCGCCTGCCAAAGGCTGTCGTCGCGTCGCACGATGAGGTCATCGAGATGCTTCTTGAGCGTCGGCTAGGCCAGATCGGGATCGGCCGGCCCGATGCCCACCTGCTCGCCTCGGTGCAGATTACTCGCGCGTCGATCATGTCCCACGATCGGCGGATGCTCGAGGCGGCGAGGCTGTGCGGCATCGCCACCTGACGCAGCCCGATTGCTTCAGCACCCCATCCCCCACGCCGCGAGGGTCTGCGTGATATCCGCGAATCCGAACGGGCTTCCCCAATGCGCGAGGATGTGCGTGATGTCGCCGAAATCCACGGCTCCATCGTTGTTCGCATCGCCCGCGCACGGTGGCGGCTGGAACTCGTGCGCGCCGAGGTCCACGATCGGCGACCCCCCCACTCCCGTGTCCGGCGTCGAGGGATCATCTCGGAATCGAGGCAAGCCCGCGGCGTCGAACGTTTCACCCATCGGCAACGCCGCGTTGATCCCCGCGTCGATGCAGGGCGAACTAGCCGACAGCCGGACATCATCATCCACGGTGCCGCGCACGCCATCCGGGCCGTCGGCGTCCACGAACATCGGATCGAGCGCGACGGTCCCGGTGCCGGGCAGCGAGCCGTCCCAACCTTGGACGATGCAGCGGTCGAACACCGGGAGGTTGAATGCAAAAACGCTCACCGCAGCCGCTTGGGCACCCACAAAGAAGCTGAAGTTGCCCGAGATTACGCAGTTTTCGAGCGTCACCCCGCCTTCGTTGCCCACCGCGACCGCCGAGTGACCTGAGAAAGGTCCGGCCAACCCAGCCGAGTTCCCGTTGTTCGAGAAGGTGCAGTTGACGAACCGCGTCGGCGCTGGAACCACCCCGGTCACGAGCGCCAGCACTCCGGAAGGATCGAGGTCTGATGTGTCGCCCGTGCCGATGAGCTCGCAGTTTGTAACGAGCGTTTCGGAGTCGAACAGGGCCAGCACATCGCCGCCGTCGTTCGTCCCGACGTTGCCGACAAATCGGCACCGACTGATCTCCGCGCCCGCGCTGCCGAGCCAGATCGCGCCGCCGCCCTGGCTCTCGTTGTGGAGGAACTCGCATTGTCGGATGATCGGTGCCCCTCCGCTTGCATGGATGCCGCCGCCCGAGGGGGCGCTGTTGGGCGACGTGTTCCGCAGGAACAAGCAGCCCCCGATCACCGGCGACGAGAGCAAGGAATACACGCCGACGCCGTTGCTCCCGGCGTTCTCGACAAAGCCGCATCCCTTGATGGTTGCATCGCAGCCGGCATCAAGAAAGATGCCCGCGCCCCGGGACGCCGAGTTGTTCTGCGTGAAAAGACAACCCTCGATGACGGGTTCACCCGCGCCGAGAACCGCCAGCCCGGCCCCGTCGTCCGCGCGCGAATCGAGGAATACGCACCGGCGGATCGTCGGCGAACCGCCTTCGATCAGCATCCCCGCCCCCTGGATGTCGATGGGACTCGGGCCATTCTCCGCGTAACCATCGCGGATCGTGAACCCGTCGATGACCGTTGACGGCCCCGCGCCGACGATGCGCACAACATGCCACGAGTTCTCGCCCGTGTGATCGAAGACGCCTTCGCCGTCGTCGCTTTGCAGATCACCCGTGAGCACGGTGAGGTGCGCGATCGGGTCGCGCTCCGCCGCGGACACTTCGCCCCCGGCGAATCCGCCGAGGATCGACACCCCGCTCGTCATCTGAATCGAGAGCCCCCGGTCGCCGCCCACCCCCGTCGGCGCGTACTCCCCCCGCGCCACCCACACCTCCGCCGCCGACCCCGCGGGCACCGACGCGATCGCCGCCTGCAGCCCGAGCCGTCCTCGGAAAGCGTCGGCCCAGGAGGTGCCGTTATCGGCCCCCGTCGCGAGGTTCGCGCGAACAAAGACCGTTGTCCCAGCCCCCGCGCCTGAAGAACACATGGCCAACACCAACCCGGCGCACAGCGCCGTTCGATCACTTTTCATGCCCTTCTCCTTCTTCGCGGGTCCAAAGCCGGGATGTCCGCGCGAGCGTCCGCGATTGCGGGACCACGGCGGTTTCCCATTTTAGGGAGCGAGCCACAAGGGGATGATCGGCTCCAGCGTCGTGTTGCGTCTGGTTAACCCGCATTTATCCCAGCAACTGCAACGCCGACTGCGGCGACGCGTTGGCGATCGCCAGCACCTGCGTCGACGCCGACAGCAGCACCTGCGAACGCGTGAGTTGCGAGGTTTCCTGCGCGAAGTCGGTGTCGCGGATGACGCTCTCGGCGGCCGTCGTATTCTCGAGCGAGACGCCCAAACTTCGGATGGTGGCGCCGATGGTGTTCTTCTGGAACGCGCCGAGCCGGCCTCGGAGGCTGGTCACTTCCTTGATCGACTGCGCCACCACGTCCTGCGCGGCGGAAAGATCGCCGTCCACGACGCTCAACGGCTTGCCGGCGGAGAGATCGCTCAGGAAAAAGGTCTGGTTTACGCCGGCGGAGACGGTGCCGGTGCGACCGATGTTCCGAACCGCGAAGTTGGGGATGCCGATGCTCACTTTGCCGCCGATATCAACCTTGCCGGCGAGTTGGAAGTCCGCGCCGCCCCCCGTGATGCGGAAGGCGCTGATCGCGCCGAGGCGCTGAGCCTCGGCCCCGGCGGCGGTGCCGGTCTTGATGTCGATCTCGACATCGAGGAAATCGGTGTTGATCCGGGCAACGGTGCCGGTGGTGGTGGCCGTGATCCCGTTGATGATCGCGGAGACGTCCTGCCCGTTGTCCGTCTGCTTCACGGCGGCGGCGGCGGCACCGAAGAGGACCGGCCCGGCGACGATGGCGGCGTTGTTGTTCTGCGCCTGAAGTCTGTAGGTGCCCGCGTTGCCGGCGGCCACGTTGATCCCGCCGGAACTGACCACGCGGACCGACACAAACTCGTTGTCGCCGAACTCGACGCTGCGGACCACGATGCCCGACGATGGGGTGCCGCCCGTTCCCGAGAGCGTCGCGGCGACCCCGGTGACATCGGTAAAGGTATTGATGGAGTTGACGATCGAACTCACCTGCGTGCCCGACGCGAACGAGAGCTCGCGCGACCCCTTGTTCCCGGTGATCTCGATCACGAAGCGGGCGGTCGCGGCCGAGAGGTTCAGCGCCGCCGCCCCGTACGAGAGATAGTACCCCGCGGTCTGCGCCGAACCGGTCACCAGGACATCCACGTCGCGGGTATCGCCGAAGTCGAGTTTCGCGCCGTTGACCTTGAAGGCGGCGATGTTGGCGCTGACGCTGTCGGTGTTGTAATCGAAGTTGCCGTTGAGAAGTTTCAGCCCCTGAAAACTGGTGGCCGACGCGACGCGGTCGACCGTCTGAAGGATGGAATCGATCTGGAGTTGGTTCGCTTCCTTCTCTTCCTTCGAGATGCCGCCCTCGTTCGCGGTCTGCGTGATGAGCGCCTGGAGTTCGCTGAGAAGGTCCGCGATCTCCTGCAGACCTCCCTCGGCGATGTTCACCACCTGGTCGGCGCGTTCGGAGTTCGAGATCGCCTGGTTGACCGCTCCCTTTTCCGCGCGCAAGTTCTGCGACGCGATGAGCCCGGCCGGGTCATCCTTGCCGCGGTTGATGCGCAGCCCGGTGCTCAGCCGCTCGAGCGACTGGTTGAGGGCGAGGCTGTTCTGGTTGAGTACACGCTGCGAGATGAGGGACGCGACGTTGGTGTTGATGCGGCTCATAGTTGCCGAACTCCGGGCGGGCCGAGGACTCGCGGCCCAGTCTCGTTATCGGGGTGCGGCTAGGACCGGGAACACCGTGTTCCGATAACGCGCGACGATCGGCAAAAAAAAACGAGCCCCCGCGTCGGAACGCGGGGGCTCGGTGGATTATCGGTCCTGGTTGCCTCTCTCGGTTTTACCCGAGCAACTGCAGGGCGGCCTGGGGCTGCGAGTTGGCCAGCGTCAGGATCTGAGAAGCCGATGTCGAAAGGATCTGGGCACGGGTGAGCGCCGCGGTCTCGCTCGCAAAGTCGGCATCACGGATGCTCGACTCGGCGGCGGCGGTGTTCTCCGACGCGACGCCCAGGCTTCGGATCGTCGCGCCGATGGTGTTCTTCTGGAACGCGCCGAGTCGGCCGCGGAGAGACGAGGTCTCGCGGATGGCCCGCTCCACCACCGACTGCGCCACGGCGATGTCGCCGTCCACGACGTTGAGAGCGCGACCGGCACCGACGTCCTGGAGGAAGTAGGTGTTCCCGCCGTCGCGCGCGCGACCGAGATTGTTGGACTGGACGTTCTGGATGCCGAGGCTGACCTTGCCCGCGATATCCACGCGGCCCGCCAACTGGAAGTCGGCACCACCTCCCGAGATGGTGAACGCCGAGAGAGCGCCCAGACGTTGGGCTTCGGCGTTGGCGCCGGTGGCGGTCTTCAGGTCGATCTCGACGTCGAGGAAGTCGGTGTTGATGCGGGCCGTCGTTCCCTTGGTGGTGGCGACGATGCCGTTGATCGTCGCGGCCACGTTCTGGCCGGCGTCCGTGACTTTGTTGGAAGCGGCCGAGAAGAGCGTGCTCGACCCGGCGTTGGCGAGGTTGTTGTTCGCGGCCTGATAGTTGTAGATGCCGGCGGTCGCGACGGCGGTGTTGAGACCACCCGTGTTGACGGCGCGAACCGAGACGAACTCATCCAAACCGAAGTCCACGCTCTTGAGTGAGATGCCGGTGCCCGAGACCGCGGCGCTGAGGCCCGTCACGTCGGTGAACGAGTTGATGGCGGTGCGGATGCTTGCGACCGTCGTGCCCGAGGCGAATGAAAGTTCGCGTGAGCCCTTGCTGCCGGTGATCTCGATCACGAACCTGGCGGTCGCCGCCGACAGGTCGATCGCGCCGCCCAGGGAGAGGAGGAACGCCCCACGCTGAGCCGAGCCCGTGACCACGACGTCAACGGCCCGCGTGCCGCCGAAGTCGATCTTGGCGCTGTTGACCTTGAACGACTGGACGTTGGCGTGGACGCTGGTGGTGGCGAAGTCGAAGTTGCCGTTGAGGAGTTTGGTGCCCTGGAACGAGGTCGACGACGCGACGCGGTCGATCGTCTGGATAATCGAGTCGATCTGGAGCTGGTTGGCTTCCTTTTCCTCGCGGGACAGCCCCTGCTCGTTGGCGGTCTGAGTGATGAGCGTCTGGAGGTCGCCCAGAAGGCCGGAGACCTCGTCCAGACCGCCCTCGGCGATGTTCACGACCTGGTCGGCGCGTTCGGCGTTCGAGATCGCCTGGCCAAGAGCGTTCTTCTCGGCGCGCAGGTTCTGCGACGCGATCAGGCCGGCCGGGTCGTCCTTGCCGCGGGTGATGCGGAGGCCCGTGCTCAGCCGTTCGAGCGACGTGCTCAACTGCTTGTTGTTGGCCCCGAGAACCCGCTGCGCGATCAGAGAGTTGACGTTCGTATTGATGCGACTCATGTATTCCTCCGTGAACTGCGGCCGCGTGTCGGCCCGCTCCACACATCCGCCGCGGTCTCCCGCAGCCGCCTTCCACACCGGGCCGCCAAACATCGGCGGCCGTGACCGCCGCGCCGTTTCCGTCACGGCGCGTCGGTCCACGCGGCGAGCAACGTGCTCGACGCGGTTCAACGAATCGGTGAAGATGCAAACGAGATTGATGTTTGCAACGCTTCGCGGTGCGAGCGCGGCGGCACAGCCGTCAGAGTCGATCCGACGCAAGCGTGATAAGAAATGTGCCCGCGCCGCGCAAACGCGATCGTCCGGTAGTCCGCGTCGGAGCGATCCCGATCGCGCTCGATTACCGGGCCGAACCGCCCCGCGCTGTCACGCGGTCGATCGACCGGTAACCGGCGGCCCCCAATGAAAAACGCCCGCGGAACGCCGCGGGCGATGGGGAACTCGAAGGGTCCGGTAGCCCGTCTTCGCTAGCCGAGCAACTGGAGCACGGACTGCGCGCTGGTATTCGCCGCCGCCAGCACCGAGGTGCCCGCGCTCTGCAGCACCTGGGCCCGGGTCAGGAAACTGGTTTCCTTGGCGAAGTCCGCGTCGCGGATCACCGAGTCGGACGCCGTGATGTTCTCGATCCCCGATTGGAGCGAGCGGACGTTCGTCTGCAGCACGTTCCGCTCGAAGGCGCCCAGCCGGCCACGGATCTGCGAGACCTCGTCGATCGATGTCTCCAAAATGCGACTGGCGGCGCTGAAGTTCCGGCTCGCCAGTTCGTTCGTCCCGCCCGACTTGAGGCTGGAAAGAAACTGCAACTCATTGGCCCCGGATGCGAGCGTGATCAGCGTCCCGCCGATGCGCGTCGCGGAAATGGAATCAATTCCGATATTCGTCTGCTGGAGCGGCGTGACCTGCGGCCCGAGCTGGAACTTCGCGCCGCCACCCGTGATGACGAACGACGTCGCGTTGGCCGGGTTCACCGTCGTCGCGAAGATCGGGGTCAGCAGAAGGTCCATGTCGAGCTCGGACCCGCGGACGTTGAGTTCGAGACCGCGCCCGATCGCCACCGCGCCGTTCACCAGCGCGACGACGTTCTTGCCCGCGTCGCGGTCGGCGACCGCGGCGTTGGCGCCGCCGCCGGCCCACACGATCGGGGGAGCCGCGTCGTTGTCGATCCGGCCGATCTGCATCGTCGTCCCGCCGGTGATCCGCTTGACCGATACAAACGCATCGCTGCCGTACGCGACGCTGTAGAAGCGGATGCCCGACGTGATATTGCCGGCGGTCACGCGCTGGGCCGCGATGCCCGTGATCACCGTCCGCGCGTTGATCGCCGCGATCACGTTGTCATTGGTCGTCCCGGACTGAAACGTCAGCTCGACCACGCCGTCCGGCCCCGTCACCTCGAGCGTGACGCTGGAGACGACGGCGCTGCCGACGGTCGCCACGCCTCGGAGGAACAGCCCGGCGTTCTGCGCCGAACCGATCACCTCGACATCCACGTCCACCGTGGCCCGGTCGATGAGTTGAGCGCCGTAGATGCGGGACTTGGCGATGTCGGCGTTGACCACGCCGCTGAGGTTGTACCCCAGCGACCCGTTCAGAAGTTTCAGCCCCGCGAACGACGACGTGTTGGCGATCCGCGTGATCGACTCGATCGCCGAGTTGATCTGCAACTGGTTCGCCTGCACTTCCTCGCTCGAGATCGCCCCCGTGTTCGCCGCCTCGACCGTCAGCGCTTTGATCGAGTTCAGGAGCTCCGAGACTTCCGCGAGCGCCCCCTCCGTGGTCGAGATCACCGAACTGGCACGCTCGGCGTTCTTGATCCCCTGCTCAAGCCCCCGCAACTCCGTGCGCAGCCGCTCGGACGTGATCAGCCCTGCGGGGTCGTCGGCGCCCCGGTTGATCCGCAGCCCGGTCGAGAGCCTCTGGAGCCTCGTCTGGAGTTCGCTGTTCGATCGCGCCAGATTCGTCTGGGCGATGAGGCTCGATACATTGGTGTTGATCCTCGACATGACAATCCTCCGTGATTGCTCGCGCGTCCTTGCTTCGATTCCTGGGGGCGGTTCCGTGCCCCACTCTTCAATCCGATCCGCGTGAATCGCGCGGGGGTCGCCGCGCGATGACTTCCTGACATGCCTTCGACTACGCTCGTTTCCTCGCGGCCTCGGCGGGCGGAGACGCCTGGGGCGTGACCAGCCGCGCCGCCCCGCTCTTCATCCGCCCCGGCCCGGCGCTCATGGGCCGCTTCAATCCCTCGAAGGGATCGCCCGCCGACCGCGCCGCCTGCTCGTTCTCCGCTCGGATCGCTTCGTACACCTCTTTGCGGTGCACCGCGATCCGCGCCGGCGCGGTGATCCCGAGCCTCACCTTGTCGCCCCGCACGTCGACGATTGTGATCTCCACATCGTCGCCGATCATTATTGTTTCGTCTCTTTGACGTGAGAGCACCAGCATGAACGGAGGCTCCTTCCTTGGAGTCTTGTTCCCGATCCGATCCCCTGCGGACCCGTCCGGCGACACAGGCCGTCCATGGCCCGCTCGCGGCGCTCCGGGCACGCAGCACTCCTCGACGCTCGATCAGGCCGACGCCGCTTGCACCGGCCGCTCCAGCAGGAGCAACTCGTGACGCGTCGTCCATTTCTTTTCCGCGAGCACCATCTGCTCGCCGATCCGCTCGAGCGTGTTGACCACGATCGGGCCTTGCAGGTTGCCCGTCAGCGTGCTCCCCACCTTGTTCACAATCACGAACACCTGGCTGTCGTCCAGCGACGCCAGGCGCAGGTCCTGCATCTGCTCGGGCCTCACCGGCACCGAGTAGTCAGGAAAAAACTGCGCGGGGTCCGCGACGACAAACGCCAGCCCCGGCTCGTCCACGCACTGCAGCCAGAAAAAGCACGCGTCATCGTTGGGCTGCAAAAGACAGTACCGCCGCTGCTGCTGGAATCCGAGCAGGCCCCGGGGAAAGGTGATGACGCGGTCCTCCGCGATGTCCACCGTGCCGAAGCGAGTTGTGACCACTTCCATCGGAATGCTCCGCTTCCTCGGCCGATCATCCACAAGAGTCCGCCCTCATCCTGAAGGCGGGCGGTCGCCGCGGCGACCGCGCCGCGCCCCGGCCGAGGGAACGCGGCGCCCGAATCCAATCCCTCGGGGCTACCCGAGGAAGTTGAGCAGCGTCAGCGACCGGATCGCCGCCGCCGATTGCAGACCCGCCTGCAACTGCGTCTGCAGCAGCGAGAACCGCGACGCCGCCTCGATGTAGTCGAGGTCCTGCAGGTTTGACTTGATCGTCTGGTCCAAAAGATTCGTGTCCTCGAGCCGGCCCTTGGCGTCCTCGATCCGGGCCGCACGCCCGCCGACGAGCCCGCGCGTCTGGATCGACAGTTCCACGCCAAGTTCCAACTGTTCCCCCGCAAACGTGATGCCAATCGTGCTGTCCCCCAGGAGCGCCTCCCGCAGGTCGATCAACGTGCTCAAAAGGCTGTCCACCCGGACCGTCGATCGGTCGCTCGCCACCAGCCGCGCAGGCGCGCCCGCCGTAAACGTGCCATCCAACAACCCCAGGTCCGCCGCAGCGTGCGCGTTCAGGCTGGCAATCGTGGTCTGCCCGGCACCGCCCGAGGTGTCCTGAAACTCGATCCCGTTCCCCGTGCCCGTCAGCCCGGCCGTGAACATCGCACCGAAACCGGCCGCCGCCGCGTCCGCGTTGATCTTGTTCAGCACGTCCTGCACCGTCCCGATGTCCGCCGCCGTCAGGTCCACCGTGAACGTCGAGCCATTCGTCAGCGTCACCCGAAAATCCACGTTCCGGTTCGCGTCCGGCAGCCCCGTGATCGGGTTCACCTGACCATCCGCGATCTGCACCCCGCGCCCCTGGTTGAACACCGAGAGTTCCGTCGCCGCGGACAGCGTCCGGATCCCCAGCGTCGTCGCGGCCTGCCCGCCCCCCGTCTCCTCGACCGACATCCGGAAACCCGATACCTCATTAATGATGTTGATCGAGTCCCCCGAAGCATCCACCTCAACCCGCACCCCCAGGTCCAGCCTCTGCACCGCTTCCTTCAACTGCCCGATGGTCATCCCCGCGTTCGTCGTCACCGTGCCCGTTCGCCCGCCGTTGCGGAACACCACCGATCCAAACGACAGCGCCGGAGCGGGATTCAGACTCCCGAGCGTCGTGTCGTCCGTAACCTTGGGATTCAGAATCGACAGCGGATCGGTGTTCAGCGCGCTCGCCGTGTTGTAGTTGAACCCTGAAAGCCCCAGTTGCGTCGCGCTCTGACCCGTCGGCCCGTCGGCGAACGTGATCGTGTACCCCGCGGCGATGTTCCCGATCGAGAACTTCTCTCCGTTCAGCCCGACCGCCGCCGGATACGCGCCGGTCAGCGACGCCGGCGCCGCAGCCCGGATCGCCGACTCGATCGTGTCCGCCACGTCGCCGGCCGTCTCGGCGTTCGAGAGGTCAACGTCGATCGTCGTCACCGGGCCGTTGGAGATCGTGATGCTGATCGTGCCCAGCGGGTCCGCGCCGTTCGGCCCGCGCAAGTCCTTCACCTTCGTCGCCGCCGTCACCGTCGGGTTCAGGTCCACCGCGCCCTGGTGCCGCGCCGAGAGCGCCCCCACCGCTCGATCCGCGCCAATATTGATGGGGAACCGCACGCCGTCGCCCAAATCCGTTCGCAGACCTTCGCCCCGGCCGACGTACCGGTACCCGCCGAGGAACGCCTCGATCGGCGCCGGCCCGGTCAACTCGCCGCCGAAGAGGTGCAGCCCCGCGTAATCACGGTTCAGCGCCTGGAACATCGAATCGATCAGCGATTGCACCACCACCGCTTGCTGCCGCCGCGTCCCCGGATCGCTCTGCACGCCGACCTGCGACGAGGCGATCTCCTTCGCGTCCTGCGCAACCTCCGTCACCTGCCCCAGCGCCTGGTCCAGCGTCCCCAGCACGCTCGAAGCGTGCGAAAGATTCCGCTCGCGCTGCCCCGCCAGTTGCAGCCGCTGGTCCACAACATTGATCAGCGACGCCGCGATCGGATCATCGCTGGGCCTCAGAACCCGCTTCGACGACGATAGTTGCACCTGCGCACGGAGCAGCTGAGCGTTCGCGGAACTAATCCCCTGCCGCGTCAACTGACTCGAAAGCCGCGTCGGAACCCGATCAAAGTTGGAGGGAATGGAAGTCATGTGGATTGGGGTTCAGGGTTCAGGGTTCAGGGTTCAGGGTTCAGGGTTCAGGGTTCAGGGTTCGGGGTTCGGGGTTCGGGGTTCGGGGTCTGGGGTCTGGGGTCTGGGGTCTGGGGTTTAGGGTTTAGGGTTTTGGGTTTATGTCTATTTGCTCTTTGCCTTGAACCCAGTTTTTTGTCTTCCTCCGCGTACTCCGCGCCTCCGCGGTGAATGTCTTGGGTCTTGGGTCTTGGGTCTTGGGTCTTGGGTCTTGGGTCTTGGGTCTTGGGTCTTGGGTCTTGGGTCTTATGTCTTCTGTCTCTTGTCTTGAACCCTTCCCCCGTGCCTTTCTCTGTGCCTCCGTGTCTCTGTGGTGAATGTCTTTGTCTTTGCTTTGTCTTTGCTTTGTCTTTGCTTTGTCTTTGCTTTGTCTTTGTTTTTATCTTGGCCTATTGCCTATTGCCCAGTGCCCAATGCCTACACCAGATTCAACAGCACCTGCATCAACTCGTTCACCACGCTGATGAACCTCGCCGCCCCCTGGTACGACTGCTGGTAGTTGATGAGGTTGATCGATTCCTCATCCAGGCTCACGCCGCTGACCCCCGCGTACTGCGCCTCGAGGCTCGACCGCACCGTGCTCGCGGCCTCCTGCCGTGTCTCCGCCGCCGCCCCCTGCACCGCCTGCCGCTCCACCGTCTTCAGCCAACTATTCCCCAGCGTGTCGCCACCCAGCGATCCGAGCGACCGATCACGAAGCCCCGCGATCGCCAGCGCCGTCTCGTTCGTCCCACCATCCAGCCCGACGCTCAACTTCAACGGGTCGGCCTGGATATCCGATCGGATCGCGATGTCAGTCGCGTCCGTCCCCTGGAAATAGGTGTTCACTCCCAGCACCGCGATGATGCCCGACGAATCGTCCTTGAACGAAACGTCGAACCCCGCGTCGGTCGTCAGCCGTAACTGGCCGTTCGGCGTGATGCTCGCGTTCAGGTTCGTCACGCCGTTGAGCGACGCAACAAGGTCCGCAAGGCTCGTGTCGTCGGCGAACCCCGCGGCCCCCAGGTTGTTCAACCCATCGAGGTCCACATCAATACGCGTGACCGTCTTGTTCCCGTTCGCATCGGTGATGACCACATCGAACCCGCCGTTCTTCGGTGCGAAGGGAAGATCAGCAAAGGTTGTGTTTGTCGGGTCGTTGAACGACAGCGCCTGATCCGCCGGCGCCACAGCCTGCCACCCCGTCACATCCGTGATGGGCCGCGTCGGCCTGCCGGAGGTGTGAAGTTTGTTGACCTCAAAGATCACGCTCGACGCCAACCGGTCCAGATCGTCGATCGTCTCCTGCACCGTCGCGTCGCGCTGCCTCAGCCTGGCGCCGAGCGATCCGGAGTCGATCCGCAGCGGCTCATTCGTCTCCTCGACCCGCACGCTCGCCACCAACTGATTGTTCTCGGTGCGCAGATCGAAGACGATCCCCCGCGCCTGCGACCCCAGCACCACCGGCGTGGACCCGACAAGAACGTCCACCGAGCCGCTCTCGCGCTGGATCACCGTGATGTCCATCAGCCCCGAGAGTTCCGACACCAGCGCGTCGCGCTGATCCCGCAGCCCGCCGTCCGTCCCGCCCGACAGTTCCGCCGAAACCACCGCGAGGTTCAGCACCGCGATCTCGTCCAGCAACCCGTCGGCACGCTTCACGTCCGTCGTCAACTGCTGGTCGATCTGCGTCCGCGTCGCCAGAAGATCGCTCCGCGTCCGCCTGATGAACCCCGCGAGCGACGACCCCTGCTCGACCACCGACGCACGGTTCACCGACGAGGCGGGATTGTTCGCCAGTTCGCTGAACGCATTGAAAAACTTGGCGAGTTGCGAGGAAAGATCGGCCCCGGACAGTTCGTTCAGGATCGACTCGATCTGCCCCAGCACCGAACGGTCGATCACCGCCGACTGCTCGTCCGACAGCGAGTTCCGCAGCCGCGTCTGCAAGCCGGGATCGATCGCACGCCGCACATCCTGGACACTCACCCCCCGGCCCACAAAGATCGACGCCGACTCCTGCGACCCACGCGACGGCGAGAGATTCACTGCCTGCCGATGGAACGCCGGCGAGCCGACGTTGGCGATGTTGTTGCCGGTCACCTGCAGCGCCAGTTGAGCCGCCGCGAGCGCCGATTGTCCGATCAAAAGTGAACTGGTAAGGCCCATGGTGTTTGGATCTGGGGTTCGGGGTTCGGGGTCTAGGGTCTAGGGTCTAGGGTCTAGGGTCTAGGGTCTTCCCGACCCCTGGTCCCTGCTCTTCGTCTTCCTCTGTGTCTCTGTGTCTCTGTGTCTCTGTGTCTCTGTGTCTCTGTGGTGAACGTCTTTGCCTTTGCCTTTGCCTTGAACCCAATCTTCTTGCATTTCTCCGCGATCTCCGCGCCTCTGCGGTGAATGTCTTTGTCTTTGCCTTGAACCCAATCTCTTGCATTTCTCCGCGCTCTCCGCGCTCTCCGCGCCTCCGCGGTAAATGTCTTTGGTCTTAACTAGTGCCTGGTGCCCAGTGCCTATTGCCTACTGGCTAACTCCTCACATCCACCGCCGACACCACCGCCGGCCCCGGCCCGACCACCCCCATCCGTCCGTACGTCTGCGAGTGATTCAGCACCCGCACCGCCTGCCGCCACAGACCTTCCATGTGCGACGACAGGGTCAGCGCCGTGAGCCGGGCAACTTCATTCGCTTTGGTGAGTGATTCGATGCGCGCCCTCAGGTCCGTCGCGTGCGCCGCCAGCCGCTCCCCGATCGGCCCGCCGATCCGTTCCGCGAGCCACGACACGCGCGTCTGCGCCTTGTCACCCGACCCGAACTGCTCCGCAAGCCGGCCCACCGCCGTGATCCTCCGCTTCTCGATCTCCGCGACCGCCTGCACCGCCTCGTTCTCCTGCGCGATGCACCGCGCCAGCCGACCCGCGTCCGCCGTGCGCATCGATTCGAGACGCTCCGAGGACAGCGCCGTCAGGCGCTGAAACTGCGCCTGAAGGTCGCACATGATGCGCTCGACTTCGGCCGCCGCCGCATCGATCGGCATGGGCGCCGCATCATTCTTGGTCGGGAGTGTCGCCTGCCGTGGGGATTGTTGCGATGCCATCCGAGCCTCCTTGCTCCTGATCTCCCGATTCCATCGGGGAGACCTGCGACTGTCTCAGCAGATTCCGTGCCACAGCGTCCACGATGTCGAACCGCTGCGCCCTCACCAGCCGCGACGCGATCTCCATGTCGAAAAGCGACCCGATGTTCTGCTCATAAGGCCCCGGCCCGAACGGCGGAGCCGCCTGGTTCTGTTCCCGGATCGACTTCAAAATGGGCAACACCAGCGACTGCGCCACAAACTCCTCCGCCGCCTTGCGTGCTTCACTCTCAGGGTCCGCCGCCCCCCGCGTCGTCCGCAGGATCGACTCAAACTCCGCGCGCGTCCCCTTCACCGGCGAACCCAGATCCCCCAACGCCACGCGACCGCTCAACCCCATCGCGCCAACATTCACCCCGCCTGAATCCATATCCAATTTGAGTGCCTCTCTCTCTGTCTCAGTGTCCCGTCGCGCCGGGATGGTGAATGCCTTTGCCTTTGCCTTTGCCTTTGCCTTTGCCTTGAACCCAATCCCCTTGCCTTCCTCTGCGCTCTCCGCGCCTCTGCGGTGAATGCCTTTTCTCCTCTTACTCCACGATGAACTCGCAGTGCATCCGACCGATCCTGTGCAGTTTCTGCAGAATCGCGATCTGGTCCACGACCGGCACATCCAGTTGCTTCAACGCCTCCAGCAAGTCCTGCAAACGGCCGGTCTCTCGCACGTTCTTCGTCGTATCAACCGGAACCCACCGCGAACGGGTGATCTTCGGGCTGGCGACCGTCGGCTCGCGCGCCGGCATGATCGTCGTCACCACCAGGTCCTTGTGCGAGATCACCGCCGGGCTGATCTGCACGTCCCCCGTCACCACGATCGTGCCGCGCTTCTCGTTCACGATCACCCGCGCCGGCAGCGACAGCAGCGTTGGATCAAGCTTGATCTCCTGGATGCTGGCGATGAAATAGGCCGGGTCGGGCAGCTCCGCCTCCGGGATCCGCACCCGCACCGAACGCTCATCCAACGCGAACGCGATCTCCTCGGCCGCGTCGTCCAACCCCTGCCGTTCGGAGTTGATCACCGACGCCACCAACTGCGACGTCGTCCAACCAGCGTACGCCGCCTCGATCACCAGCGTGATCGTCCCGTCGCGCGCGATCGTCGTCATCAAGATGTCCCGGCTCACCCGCCCGCCACCCCTCACCTTGCCCGACGCCATCGACGGCCCATCAAACGCCAGAGGCCCCTCCGCAAACGCGTACACCCCCTGCCCCGGCAACGGCCCCTGCATCGGCGTAATAAAAAGTTGCCCGCCCTCGAGCGACTGCGCCTGGTGCCACGCCTGCACCGTCACATCAATCTTGTCCCCACGCCGCCCGCCCTCCTTGGGAACCGTCATGCTCACCATCACCATCGCAATGTTCTTGCCCTTGGCCAGGTCTTCGAGTTGCGGCGTCGGATTCCCCCCACGCTCCAGAAGCTTGGCCAGTTGCCGAGCCAGCGGCATCACTTCCGAAGGATCCCCCGTCCCCGCCAAGCCCACCACAAACCCAAGCCCCCAAAGCGTCGTCTCCCCCTGCCCTTCGAGCCGGGCCATCTCCTGAAGGCTCAACGCCGAGACGGATCGAGCGCTCAAGAACAGCGCAAGAATCGCGCTCAGGAGCGCATTCAAGGGCCAAAACTGTCTGTTCCGACGGTTCCGAAGGCTCATGCAAAGCCGAATCGCAACCGGAATGCCAACCTCAGCTCGGTCCCCAATCGAATCGAGCGCCACGGAGAAGCCGAGTCTGAGGGAGTCCTCGACCGAAGGCTCGGATCAGACGCAGGCGTCACGCACGCCAGTAGGACTCAGCCCGCCTTCTTCCGCTTCTTCGTCCCAGTCGCCTTCGTCCTGAAATCGATCGCCGTCACGAGCATCACGTCGATGTGTGTGCCCGTTCCATCGCCGTGGGCGGCGATGATCGTCCGGTTCGACCCAGGCATAAACCAAAGAAAATCCGGATGCGGGATGTGAAACCTCTGCCCATCCGCCAAGCAAAGATCAAACGGCTTGAAGGGCGCTCCGTGAATCGCTCGTCTGACTTCTTCGATCTGCATACCCAAGTATACACCAAACATCGACCTGCTGCCACTGTTTTTCTCTGTTCCCAATCGCGGCCGCAGACGCCTGATACGAATCCATATTGTTCCTCGCGCGGTGTCTGAGCCTCCTCCCCCGCTCCCAGCGGGGGAGGTGCGAGCTTGCCCGCCGTGGCGGGAGTCTTCGAGGTCGAAGATCCGCCGCGGCGGGGCGGAGGGGGCGTCGCTGGCCGCACGCCCGAACCACACATCCGCGCAGGGTTGAAGTGTGATCCGTATGAGCATCACCCTGCTCCGAGCGCGACGCCCAACCTCGCCCCAGTACGATATTTACCGATCCCCTCACAAAGGCCGACGCCATGAACATCCTCATCGCAGACAAGTTCGAGAAATCAGGCATCGATCAACTCAACGCGACGGGGGGGGGCTGCGCCTCACAAACCTCCCCGACATCGGCGAAGCCGGCCTCCCCGCCGCCCTCGCGCAGCACAACCCCGACATCCTCATCGTCCGAGGCACCAAGGTCCGCGCCGCCGCCTTCGAGCAAGCCAAAAAACTCAGCCTCGTCATCCGCGCCGGCGCGGGCTTCGACAACATCGACCTCACCGCCGCCAGCAACCGAGGCATCTCCGTCGCCACCTGCCCCGGCAAAAACGCCATCGCCGTCGCCGAACTCGCCTGGGGACTCATCCTCGCCTGCGACCGACGCATCCCCGACCAAACCGCCGACCTCCGCGCGGGCAAATGGAACAAAAAGGAATACTCCAAAGCCCGGGGCCTCTTCGGCCGAACCCTCGGCGTCATCGGCCTCGGCACCGTCGGCCTCGAAATCGCCAGCCGCGCCAAAGCCTTCGGCATGGAAGTCTTCGCCGCCTCGCGTTCCCTCAACGAATCCAGAGCCCGTGTCCTGGGCGTCACCTATTGCCCCACCGCCCTTGACGTGGCCTACGTCGCCGATGTCGTCGCCGTCTGCGTCGCCGCGAGCGACGACACCAGGCACCTCATCGACGCCACATTCTGCAACGCCATGAAACCCGGCGCCTACCTCATCAACACCAGCCGGGGCAGCGTCGTCGATGAGCAAGCCCTCCTCCGCGCCATCAAGGAAAAAGGCATCCGCGCCGGCCTCGATGTCTTCGAGAACGAGCCAACCGGGGGGGGCACCGCCGCCGCCGACTTCAAGTCCGAACTCGCCGCCTCGCCGTCCGTCTTCGGCTCGCACCACATCGGCGCATCCACCGACCAGGCCCAGCAAGCCATCGCCGACGAGGTCGTCCGCATCGTCCGCGTCTACCGCGAGACCGGCGAAGCCCCAGGCGTCATCAACATCGCCCGCACCACCGCCGCCACACGACTCCTCTCCGTCCGCCACCTCAACCGCCCCGGCGTCCTCGCCCACGTCGTCGGCGAGATCGGCAAAGCCGGAATAAATATCGAAGACATGCAAAACGTCATCTACCAAGGGGCCGAGGCCGCCTGCGCCCGCATCAAACTCGACGCCGAACCACCCGCCTCAGTCATGAACAGCATCCGTACCGGCTCGCCGCATATCCTTTCCGTCGACCTGACCGCCATCGAGTAAGACATCTCACGCAGAGGCGCGAAGCACGCAGCGAAAGAACAAGAAGCCACAGATGACCCAGATGGGCCCAGATAAGACAAATAGAATCTAAATTCTTATCATCTGGGCCTATCTGGGTCATCTGTGGCAACTCTTCTTTCTTCTCTGCGGCCTTCGCGCCTCTGCGTGAGACAAGGATTGACAAATGACCACCGCCACCGCACCAACAATCATCCCCTCCAAGCCCGCCACCGACCGCGTCTTCAACTTCTCCGCGGGCCCCGGCGTCCTCCCCGAGCCCGTCCTCCGCCAGGCCCAGCAGGACCTCTGGAACATCGCCGGCTCAGGCGTCGGCATCCTCGAGCACTCCCACCGCGGCCCGGTCTTCGACAAAGTCCTCGCCGAGTGCATCGCCGACCTCCGCGAACTCGGCAACATCCCCGCCGACTACGACGCCTTCTTCGTCCAAGGCGGCGCCTCCTCGCAGGCCTTCATGGTTCCGATGAACTTCATCCGCGACAAATCACGATCCGCCGACTACTTCAACACCGGCAAGTGGGCCTCCGACTCCATCCAGGAGGCCAGACTCTTCTGCGATGTCAACGTCGTCGCCACGAGCGAAGCCACCAATCACGACCGCATCCCCTCGCGCGACACCTGGAAGTTCTCGCAGAACCCCGCCTACCTCCACTTCACCTCCAACAACACCATCTTTGGCACCCAGTGGAAGTCCATCCCCACCCACCCCTCCAACTGCCCGGTCATCTGCGACATGTCGAGCGACTTCTTCGCTCAGCCCACCGACTTCTCGAAGTACGACCTCGTCTACGCCGGCGCTCAGAAAAACCTCGGCCCCTCCGGCGTCGTCCTCGTCGTCGCGAAAAAATCACTCATCGACTCGGGCCGCGACGACCTGCCGACGATGCTCAAGTACAAGACCCACGCCCGCAACGAGAGCCGCTACAACACGCCACCGACTTTCGCCATCTACCTCGTGGGCCAGACCGCCAAGTGGCTCAAGTCCCTCGGCGGCCTCAAGGCCATGCAGGCCATGAACGACGAAAAGGCCGCCCTCCTCTACGACGCCCTCGACCGCTCCTCCTTCTACAAGTGCCACGCCCAGAAGGACAGCCGTTCGCTCATGAACGTCACCTTCAAGTGCCCGTCCGAGAACCTCGACAAGCAGTTCTGCAAGGAAGCGGAGAAAGCCGGGCTGGACAGCCTGAAAGGCCACCGCTCCACCGGCGGCATGCGCGCCAGCATCTACAACGCCTTCCCCATTGAGGGCGTCAAGGCGCTGGTGGATTTCATGAAGAAGTTCGAGTCTCATTCGGATTCCAACTAACTCCCGCGCGGTGTTTGAGCTTCCTCCCCCGCTCCCAGCGGGGGAGGTGCAAGCCTGCCCGCCGTGGCGTGAGTCTGCGAGGGCGGAGGGGGCGTCGGCTGCCGCACGCCTCAACCGCTCCTTCGCGCGGAATCTAAATGGAACCCGTCTCAGAGCCGCTGACCCGACCCCGCTACCATCCTTGCGTGTCGCCGCACACGCTGATCCGGTTGTGGCTCATCGGCCTGTGCGCCGCGATCGCCGTCGTGCCGAGCGCACGCGCCCGGGCCCAGCCCTCGCTCCGCCCGGCCGAGATCGAACCGATCCAGGCGCGCCTCCCCGGAAAACGCATCCTGCTCCTCCACTCCTACACCACGCGCGTCCCCTACACCCGCGCCCAGGACACCGCCATCCGCGAGGGGGTCGCCCGAGGCTACCCGGGCATCGCTAACTTCTACACCGCCGAACTCGACTTCAGCCTCGATGCGGACATGGACACATGGCCCTCGGTCCACGAGTTCCTTAGGGATCGCTATTCCGAGCGAGAACTCGACCTCATCATCGCCACCGACACCGCCGCCATGCGATTCCTGCATCGCTTCGGCCCCGTGACGTTCCCGGGGGTGCCGATCGTTTTCTCCGCCTCAAGGCGGTCGCCCGGGGACGGCCCCCAATCGCAAATGGAGATCACCGGCGTCTTCGAGACGATCGATGTGCGCGGCACCATCGAACTCATCCTTCGGCTCCACCCCGGCACGCGACGGCTGCTGATCATCAACAAGACAAGCATCCACGGCTCGGAACTCCGCGAAAAAACCCTCGCCGCACTCGACGCCATGCGCGGCGCGCCGGAGATCGAATGGCTCGAAGACCTCGGATTCGACGCGATGACCGCGCGACTCGCAAGCGCCCCGCACGATTCCGCCGTCCTGTTCCTCACCTACTGGGATGCCACCGGAAAACTCGCCACGCTCGAAGGCACCCTGCGCGAGTTCGCACGCGTGTGCCCCAGGCCGATCTACATCCTCTTTGACTCCTACCTCGGCTTCGGGACCGTCGGCGGCCGCGTCGCGTCGGCGGAAGCCTACGGCGAGGCCGCCGCACGCATGGCTGTCCGCGTCCTGAAAGGAGAAAAAGCCTCCGACATCCCGATGGTCGTCGGCACGAACCCCACGATGCTGGACGCAAGGCAACTCGCGCGCTTCCATGTGCCGCCAGAGTTGATCCCGACCGACGCGACGATCCTGTTCGACGAGCCGACCTTCCTGGAGCGCAACGCCGGCATCATCGCCGTCGCCGCCGCCGTGACCATCATCGAGGGAGCGATCATCGGCTGGCTGGTTCTGAGCCGACGATCGTTGAAGCGAACCACGCAAGCCCTCCGGGCCAGCGAGGAGCAGCACCGCCTCGTCTTCGAGGCCACCATCGACGTGATGTGGGACTGGGACATCGCCTCGAACAAGATCGAGTGGTCGGAGTCCCTGGCGACCACCTTCGGCGCCTCCGGCGAGGGACTCGTCACCGACGCCTCCGCGTGTTTCGATCGTATTCATCCGGACGACGTGAGGCGCGTCGCCGACGGCCTCGACCGCTTCGTGGCGGGCGACCTCGCCGCGTGGCGCGACGAATACCGCTTCCGCCGCACCGACGGGTCGTACGCATGGGTCGCCGACCGGGCCTCGCTTGTCCGCGACGATTCCGGCAAGGCCGTGCGCGTCATCGGCGCCATGACGGACGTGACGACGCTCCGCGACACCGAGCGACGCCTGCGCGCCGCGCTCGAAGCCGGGAGCATGGCCACCTGGGAATGGGATCTCGACGCGCAAGTGATCCACCACTCGGACGGCATGGGGCCGATGTTCAATCTGCCTCCCGGAGAAGGGTCCACCGCACAGGACCGTGTCGTCGAGCAGATCATCCCCGAGGATCGGCCGGTCAAACTCGGAGCCGTGCATGGAGCCTTCGACCGCGCCGACGGCGCGCTCTCCGTCGACTACCGGGTCGCCAGGCCCGACGGGAGCATCCGCTGGCTCTCCTGCCAGGGCCGGGTGATGCAGGACGAGGGCGGAAGCAAGCGCCGGCTGTTCGGCGTCACGATCGACATCACCCGCATGAAGGACGCCGAGGCCGCGCTCAGGGAGAGCGAGGAACGGTATCGCGGGGTCGTCGAATCGCTGCCCGTCGGGGTTCTGGTTCACGACGGCGAGCGCCTCTACTTCGCCAACGAATCGACGCGCGCCATGTTCCGCGCCGATTCCCTCGAGCGGCTTCTTCGGACCTCGTTCGCTCGTCTCGTCCACCCCGACCACCACGCGAACATGCCGGAACGGATCAGGCTCATCTTGGAGAAGAACCGTCACCTGGACCCCTTCGAGGTTCGGCTTGTCGCGTTCGACGGGGCGGCCGTCCACGCCGAGATCCAGTGCTCGCCCACCCAGTTCTCGGGCAAAACACTGGTCCAGACCACCATCCATGACCTCACCGAACGCCGCCGGGCCGAACTCTCGCTGCGGGAGAGCGAGGAGAAGTTCCGTCAGATCACGGAGAATGCCGCCGAGGTCTTCTGGCTCGCCGATGTCGAAAGCAACCTGATCCGCTACATCAGCCCCGCCTTCGAGCACGTCTGGGGCTTGCCTCGGGAGCCGTTCCTCAAAAACTCCTCGATCTTCTATTCAACAATTCACCCCGACGACCGCGACCGCGTCGAACACACCTCCCGGAACAAATCAAAGGGCTTTGACCACGAGTTCCGCATCGTCCGCCCCGACGGCACCATCCGCTGGGTCCGCGACCGTGCCTACCCGGTCCCCGATTCAACAGGCCGAATCGTCCGGGTCGCCGGCGTCGCTCAGGACATCACCGAGGCCAAAGCCGCCGAAGAATCGCTCCGCCGAACCTCGCTCACGCAGCAACTCCTGCTCAGCGAACTCGACCATCGCGTCAAAAACTCCCTCTCCGGCCTGCTCACACTGATCGACCTCACCCGCGCCGCCACCACCGACATCCAGGACTTCGCCGATTCCATCCGCGCCCGCGTCCTCGCCATGGCCTCCGTCCACACCCTGCTCTCCGAGGGACATTGGGCCCCCGTCTCGATGCCGCGGATGATCCGCTCGCTGCGCCCGCCCGAAGCGATCGGCACCATCGAAACCAGCGGCCCGCCCATCGACATCCCCGCGCGCCAGGCCACCGCCCTCGCCATGATCGTCCAGGAACTCTTCACCAACTCGTTGAAACACGGTGCCGCCGCCGACCCGGACGGAACCGTCCACATCCACTGGGAGATCAACGCGCCTCAACGAACTTCCGCCGCAACGGAACTCGTCCTCGAATGGAACGAATCCGGCGGCCGACCGATCGCCCTCCCGGTGTCGCCGGGCGTCGGCACACGCCTCATCCAGGGATTCTGCAAGTTCGAACTGAACGGCGAGTGCGATTTCCACTATGCGCCCGAGGGAATCGCCCACCAGTTCCGGTTCCGGCTCGACGGGACGCCGTCCCCGCTGATCGACGTGAAACCTCACTTCGACGAGTCAACCTCCGTCGAACAATCGAAGCCCCTGACTCTCTCGCGTTCGGACGCCTGAGCCCGCCGCGGCGGGCTCAGGGTCATCATGCACGCTCCCAAAAAGGCGTTCGGCCGG
The DNA here is from genome assembly GCA_947085435.1 of uncultured Phycisphaerae bacterium. Taxonomy (GTDB): domain Bacteria; phylum Planctomycetota; class Phycisphaerae; order Phycisphaerales; family UBA1924; genus JAEUIV01. The sequence goes on along the minus strand of CAMTWL010000041.1, from coordinate 5,492 downwards.
CTGCGACACCGGCCGAACACAACATCCATCCGCGCCCCAGGTTGTCCTCCGCCGATTGGCCGCGGCACCGCGGGACGCCCGATCGTTGGCGCCCCTTGCCCGCTCGGCGCCATCCATGCGCCGAGTCGACTAGACCAACCAGCGTCGGGCAGGCAGATCCTTTCCTGCACCCGATGCGCCGCACGCCCGAGCGGTGGTGGGAAACCGCTCCGAGCGCCCCGGTCGAACAAACCGGGCTTCAAGCCGTCCTTGGCTCGAATCTCGCTCGCCGCCCTTCCGAGCGACCGCGAGCCTCTCTCACCCCATTGGTGGGTATCGCTCAAACCTCAGCGCGAACCCCGTTCGCGCCGGGCACTGATCCGTTCGACCAACTCCGGCAACTGAGCAATCCGCGACGACTTCGTCTCGCGCCACGACGCACGATCCCGGATCTCCATCCGATCCCCGGCACCGATCAAAACCACTTCCGTCCCAAGCCCCGTCAACTTCAACATCTCTTCCGGCAGACGAATCCGCCCCGCAGAATCCATCTCGATCCGAACCGAAAAACCGAACAGCGTCGCCTGCAACTCCGCCTCGTCCTCGTCGGGAGTCAGCGAAAGAAATCCGGTCTTTGCTCGATTTGTGAAGTCCAACTCCGGATACAGCCGTATGATCCGCCCGGTCCAGGGCACCGCGAACCACGCCCCGCCATGCACCTCCGGCCGCCACAGCGAACGGATCTCGGCGGGGATGGCCAGCCGTTGCTTGGCGTCGATCGAGTGCTCGTATTGACCGAAAAAGATCACCCATTGGACCCCTTTATCTCGACTCTGGGAATCTACCCCATTTTCCACCAATTTGCAACCCAAAAATTCATGATTGGGAGAGTTTTTGTTATCCACATGCAATCCACTCCGTGCCGACAGCGATGGGTGCGGGTCGCGGACATCCGGCCACAATGGGTTGGGGTGCTGCCCCTGAATCAAGCCACGAGATTTTTGAGATGGATGTCTCGAACCGAGTCGTGACGCCCCACTCCCTACCATCCCGCCCGTGATGAATAGACGCACATCCAACCTGATTGCCCTCGATTACCGTGCGGAGGCCAACCGGCTCGGCCGTCCGGTGCATGACATCATCGATGCGCACTCGCACATCAACGGCGACCGCGCCGCCGCGATCTACAAAGAGGCCCGCGACCTCTTCGGCGTCACGCTCACCTACTCCATGACCCAACTCATGCACGCCGAGTCCGTCAAGCGAGTGCTGGGCGATTCGATCCGCTTCATCGCCATCCCGAACTTCGGCGACAAGGACCGCGCCCACGCCTTCGGCCAGGGATTCATCGAAGCCATCGACCGCTGGCACGACCTCGGGGCGCGGATGGTGAAGTTCTGGAGCGCCCCGCGCGGCCGCGACATCGGACGAGAAGCCGGGGACTGGAAGATCGTCACCCTGCACAACCCGATGCGCCGCAAACAGATGGATCATGCGGCGGCGAAGGGGATGATGTTCATGGTCCACGTCGCGGACCCCGACACCTGGTTCGCAACAAAGTATTCGGACGCCTCGCTCTACGGCACGAAGCGCGAGCAGTACGAGCCGTTGGAAGTCTTGGGCGAAGAGTACGCGCGCGTGCCGTGGCTTTTGGCGCACATGGGAGGGTGGCCGGAGGACTTGGTTTTTCTGGATGGACTGCTCTCGCGGCATCCGAACTTCCACCTCGATACCTCGGCAACCAAGTGGATGGTGCGCGAACTCTCGAAGCACCCGAGCGACGCGATGCTCAGGTTCCACACCAAATGGCGCGGCCGAATCCTCTTCGGCTCCGACATCGTCACCAGCGAAGCCCATGTGGGGGGCGCGAACACCGGCGGCCCGCCGACGCCCGATTCCTCGACCCCCGAAGAAGCCTTCGACCTCTACGCCAGCCGCTATTGGGCCCTCCGCACGCAGTACGAAACGCGCTACGAGGGGCCTTCGCCGATCGCCGACCCCGACCTGAAGATGGTCGAGCCAGAGAAGTACGACGAGAACGCCTCCCCACCACTCCGCGGGCACGGGTTCCCGGCGGAGTTGCTGCGGGTTTTGTATCGGGAGGCGGCGGAGAAGGTGCTGGGCAAGTTCTACGGCGCGTCACCTTTGACATGATCGCCCGTGCCACCGGTTACGGCTCTGCGTAACCGGTGCTCCCCGAACCACGTTGACGCCCCGAAGACACCGATTTACCGAAGCCGGCAATCGGTGGCACAGGTTCGATGCGCCGGCATTTCAGAGTTTTTCGTAACTGGTGCCACCCGCCTGCTTTGAGCATCGCGCAACCCGTGGACCAAGCCCCCAAAACCATCTTCAGCCCCGGAGGGGCGACGGGCTGTAGCCACGGGTGGAGCGATGCTGCTTTGAGCATCGCGCAACCCGTGGACCCAGCGCCCGCCAAACCCTCTTGAGCCCGCGAAGCGGGCGACGGGTTCGTGATCAATCGACCGCCGCCGCGCCAGGAATCGCATTTGTTCTCCGAGCAGCACAATGCCTCCCAACGGGAATATGCAGGCCACCCGCCGTCGCCACCTGAACAAGCAATAGGTACAATGCTCCCGTTGAGCAACGGTACGAGTTTCCCAACTCGGATTTTGCTCGCACATTTTGAGTAACGGCAATGCCCAAGGAAGTAGCATTTCTTGCCTATCCCAACTCTCCGCCGGAACTAGGCGCCACCATTGAAGCGGCGCGAATGCTCGCGGACGATCGACTCACTGATTGGAGCATCCGTTCGTGGGCCCAGAATGATATTACCGGCTATTTTCTCTCTGACAAGATCTTTTCCGGTATCGATGAAGCATCGTTGCTGATTGCGGATATCACCTATCTAAATTTCAATGTCGTGTACGAGATCGGCTACGCGATTGGAGCGGGTAAGCGAGTCTTCTTGATCAAGAGCCGAGCGATTCAGGGAGATATCGACATCGCCAATCAAGTGGGCATTTTCGACACTCTCGGATGGAAAGACTACGCAAACGCCACCGAACTATCTGCGCTTCTTTCAGGCATCCAGTCAGTGGCCCCATTGGCGCTTCCCACAAAGCTCAATACAAATGCACCGCTCTATCTGCTGCTCCCGCGTGAAAAGACCGACGACGAGATTCGCTTGATATCACGCGTCAAAAAATCCCGAATTCGATTCCGATCCTTTGATCCAGAAGAATCGGGGCGACTTGCTGCCCCTCGCGCAATCGAGGCCGTTGGAACTTCCATCGGTGTCATTGTTCCATTTCTACCCCCTAACCGGGTGCGAGCCCAGATCCACAACCTGCGTGCCGCATTCGTTGCAGGCCTGGCCGTAGGCATGGACAAACTTTATTTGTTTTTGCAACGTGGCGAAGCCCCCATTCCGCTGGATTATCGCGATTTCGTCAAAACCTTCTACACGTTGAGCCAACTTGACACGCACATCGCGGACTTTGTTCCGGATGTCTATGAACGAATGACTTCAGTTTTCGACCCCACTCCATCGCAAAAGAACAATCTTCTCGCGCGAGTTTCACTCGGCGCATCAGCAGCAGAGAATGAATTCTCAGAGCTGGGACAATACTATCTTCGCACTGAAGAATTTGAACGGGTGTTGCGCGGCGAAGTGCAAGTTGTCGTTGGACGAAAGGGATCCGGAAAGACCGCGTTGTTCGGCCAGCTGAGAGACATCCTTCGCCGGGACAGGCAGCGACTTGTTTTGGATCTCAAGCCGGAGGGGTTTCGATTGCTCCAGTTCAAAGAACTTGTGCTTGACCGGGTGCAGCAAGGCACCAAGGAGCATGTCATGACTGCATTCTGGGAGTATCTGCTTCTTCTTGAAACATGTCACAAGATTCTGGAGAAGGATCGCACCAATCATATCAATGATCATCGACTAACTCAGCCATATCGAGAGTTGGTTGCATCGTACAGCGATGACGCTTTCGTTAGCGAAGGGGATTTTGCAGAGCGCATGTCTCGTCTCTTGGATCGTATCGCCACTGATTTTGATACCGAATACTCGACTGACAAGAAACATTCGACAAGTTTGACCGCGTCCCAAGTCACGTCGCTTCTATATAAGCATGATATCGCAAAGCTGCGAGGGCTGCTTGCGAAGTATCTCGCCTTCAAAAACGGCCTGTGGATTCTGTTTGACAACCTAGACAAGGGATGGCCGCCGCACGGACTGACTCCCGAAGATGTGACTTCGTTTAGGGCGCTACTAGATGCGATCAACAAACTTCAAAACCTACTGCGTAACAAGGGGCAGACATGTGTTGGGGTAGTGTTCGTACGGAATGATGTCTACGAATGGCTAATACGCGGCAGCAGCGATCGAGGCAAGATTTCACATGTGCTCATCGATTGGAGCGATGATGCGCTGTTGAAGGAAATCCTGAAACGTCGGCTCGCTGCGTCTGTTGGAAAAGACAAGGAAACGTTCGAGAACCTCTGGCATCAGGTTTGCGTTAGCCATATTCGGGGAGAAGAGACTTCACAATACTTGATCGATCGGTGTCTGATGAGACCTCGCGGGCTTATCGACCTTGTTCAGTTTTGTCGAAGTCGCGCCTTGAATCTTGGTCGGGATCGAATTGAAATCGAAGACATTCAAGATGGCGAAGAAGCATACTCAACTGAACTAATTACTAATCTTGGGTATGAAATTCGGGACGTCTTTCCCAAAGCGAAAGACATTCTCTATCACCTGCTTGGCAAGCAGTCTTGGCTCAACTCTTCCGAGATCGACGCTGTATTGGAATCCGCGGGGGTAGATTCCCACGATCGAGTCCGCGCGTTGCAACTCTTGTTGTGGTATGGAGTAATTGGTGTCGTCCGTCCGTCCACCGGCGAGGGCGCGTATATCTACTCGGTGAAGTACGATCTGAATCGGTTGTTGGCGATTGCAGAGAGCATTGAGGGTGGAAAGCAAGTCTATGTAATCAACCAGGCTCTTTGGGCCGGACTTGAGATAAACACATAGCGCATTGGCGCGTTTGGTCGGGGACGGGTGGCCTGCGTGCTTTTCCCATCGCTTGGTTGGCGTTGGGTGGCATGTTTGCTGCTCAGAGCAAGCATGCTCTTGCCCGGCGGGGGTGTCGGTTGGGGGCGCGGCGGCGGTTGGTGAGTTTCCTTCGCCCGCTTCGCGGGCTCAAGAGGGATTTGGGGGTGCGGGGTCCACGGGTTGCGCGATGCTCAGAGCAGCATCACTTCACCCGTCCCGGCGCGCCGGGACAGCCTTTCGCCCCTCCGGGGCTGGAAGAGATAATTGGGAGCGTCTGGTCCACGGGTTGCGCGACGCTCAGAGCAGCGTCGCTCCACCCGTGGCTACAGCCCTTCGCCCCGTTGGGGTGAAAGACGGCCGTGCCGTATTGACGGAGAACGTCGTGTTTCAGAGGCCCGCGCTGCCGTCCTCGATGTTCATCGCCTTCGCGAGCGCCCGGCGCGGATGGAGCGGTATGTGTGAGGCCGCTGAGTGCGATTCTGGATCAGATCGCAAC
>CAMTWL010000040.1:0-53170 GCA_947085435.1 uncultured Phycisphaerae bacterium | reverse complement strand
TCTCCGCGCCTCCGCGGTGAATATCTTTGTTCGGTCTTTGCCTTTGCCTTGAACCCTTCTTCCCGCCTTCCTCCGTGTCTCCGCGCCTCCGCGGTGAATATCTTTGTTCGGTCTTTGCCTTTGCCTTGAACCCTTCTTCCCGCCTTCCTCCGTGTCTCCGTGTCTCCGTGGTGAATATCTTTGTTCGGTCTTTGCCTTTGCCTTGAACCCTTCTTCCCGTCTTCCTCCGCGTTCTCCGCGCCTCTGCGGTGAATGTTTTCCGCCGGTCTCTGCGGTGATACTCTCTCCGCGTGGACCTCCAAAGCCTCACCTTCGCCGATCTCCTCGACCGCGTCAGCGCCAAAACCCCTGTCCCCGGCGGCGGCGCGGTCACCGCCTCCATCGGCGCCCTCGCCGCGGCCCTCGCCCAGATGACCGTCAACTTCTCTCTCGGAAAAAAAGAACTCGCGACCCACGCCGCCACCCACGCCGCCGCCGTCGAGCACCTCGAACGCGCCCGCCGGATACTCCTCGAACTCGCGGCCGAGGACATCAGCGCCTACGAAGCACTCAACGCCGCGATGAAGGCTCCGAAGGACGACCCCGCGCGCCCCGCGCTCCTCGCCGAGAAAGCCCTCGCCGCCGTCCAGCCCCCCATGGCCGCCATCGCCGCCTGCGCCGAACTCCTCCGTCTCTTCGAGACCCTCGCGCCCATCACCAACAGGTTCCTCCTGTCCGACCTTGCGATCGCCGCGGTCTACGCCGAGGCCACGGCCCGCGCATCCTTCTGCAACGTCAGCGTCAACCTCCCGCTCATCGACAAAGCAGTGGGGGAGCAACAGCGCGCCCGTGCCGACACCATGCTCCAACAATCCGCCGCCCGCCTCCGCGCGATCGAACTCCTGTGCCACCGACCGCTGCCCTGAGCGGGTGAGTGGGTGTGCCGATGTGCCGGTGTGCCGGTGTGCCGGTGTGCCGGTGTGCCGGTGTGCCGGTGTGCCAGAATTCTAATTCACCCCATCACCCCATCACCCCATCACCCCATCACCCCATCACCCATCACCCCATCACCTCCCCACCTCCCCACCCACCGTGCAACTCCGCCTCAACATTCAGCCGATAAACAACCCGTGCCCGACCCCCAGGACATCGTGGACATCGAAGGCCTGAGCAACCCCGCCGCCGATCTCGCCGCAGCGCACGCCAGTGCAACACCCACCCGCAACTGGCTCGGCGTCTTCTTCAAGTGCTGCCACACCTACGGCCGGATGTACCGACTCCCCAGCGCCCCGCGCTACACCGGCCGATGCCCCAAGTGCCTCAGCGAAGTCACCGCCACCGTAGGCCAAGGCGGCACCAACCAACGAATCTTCTTTGCTGAGTAGTTCGGAAATCGATCGGACCTCGACTTCTTGGAGAAGCCGAGTCTGAGGGAGTCCGCGACCGAAGGCTCGGATCGCACGCGCGACTGCGCACCCCATCACCCCATCACCCCATCACCCCATCACCCCATCACCCCATCACCCCATCACCCCATCACCTCCGCTACACTCCCCACATGTCACGGATGACCTCCGCTCAGTACGAAACAGGCAAAGTCTCCGACCACTGCACCGCCACCGGCGTAGCCCTGAAACCCGGCGACCCCTTCGTCGCCGCCCTCTTCCAACCCGAGGGCGAAGAGTCGCTCACCCGACGCGACTTCACCCCCGCGGGCTGGACCTCGCAACGCAAACCCAAAGGCCTCTTCGCCACTTGGACCGGCGTCGTCGGTGCTCAAGAAAAATCCGGCCGAACCATCATCGACACCGCTTCCCTCCTCGGCCTCTTCGACCAACTCGCCGACACCGACGACCCCAAACGCCTCGCCTTCCGCTACGTCCTCGCCCTCATCCTCCTCCGCAAACGCCTGCTCACGCCGATGGGCTCGCGCGACGCCAAAACCAATCAACCCGCCGCCCTCCTCGTCCGCGCGCGTGGCTCCTCCCCCGAAGACCCACCACTCGAAGTCATCGACCCCGCCATGGACGATGCAACCATCGCGGAGATCACCGAGCAACTCCGCTCGCTCCTGAGGATCGACGCATGAGCGCCGCGTTTGCGCTGCTGAAATGCCTTGCTCTTCAGCCCGAAGGGCTGGTCCGTAGTAGCCGGGGGTCTAGCGAGTCTTCGAGCGTAACCCCCGGAAGAGGCCGCACCCGTACCCTCTTTTCTTCTCTCCTCTGCTCCTGGAGAGGGCGTGCCTTCGCCGCCGCACTCGCCGCAATCCTCTCTCTCTCAGCCTGCGCAACCGATCAAAAAAAAATGATCTCCTCCCCTACGCGCACCGCCAACACCGCCGAAAAATCCACCGGCTCGGCGCGCGCGTCCAAACCCATCTCCGGCGATTCGTCGAAAAAACCAACCGCCAGCGCGAAACAAACCGCCGCCAAGCAACAACCCAAACCCGCCCCCGACCTCCCGCCACCCACCTACGCCGACATCGCCAACGCCTACAACGCACGCGCCGCACGCCTGCAACGCGTCTGGGCACGCGCCGTCGTCTCCGTCGATTTCACCGACGACGAGGGCAACCGCCGATGGGAACAAGGCGAGGGACACTTCCAGGTCATCCAACCATCCAAGATGGCCCTCTCCGCCGGAAAACTCGGCGAGGTCATGCTCTGGATCGGCTGCGACACCGACCGCTACTGGCTCATCGACGCAAAAGAAAAGCACCGCGCCTGGGTCGGCAAACACTCCGCCGCGACGCGCCAAAAAATCGAATCCCTCGGCGTGCCCGCCGCCCCGCGCGACCTCCTCGCCCTCGCCGGCATCACGCCGCTTCCCAATCCAACGAACGACCAACGCCTCGACCCGCAGCCACGCTGGAGCAACGACAAAAAAACCCTCATCTTCGACGCCGACCGCACGGGAACCCGCTGGCGATACTTCATCAACCCCAAAACCTACGAACCCTCACGCATCGAGGTCATCGACCCCGCCACCAGCGAACCCATCCTCACCGCCACCCTCGAACTCTACGACAACCTCACCATCCGAGGCGACGGCACCCTCCCCCCACGCATCGCCACACGCTTCCGATGCCTCCATCACCCCTCCGGCTCAACCCTCGGCCTCTCCATCACCGACATGATCGACGGCGGCCCCACCAAACTCCGCGAACAAAACTTCGACTTCGACGCCCTCCACGAACTCCTGGGAATCAAGGACACCATCGACCTCGACGCCCCCCGCCCCGCCGCCGCCGCCGTCAACAACGAAGGGCGCGATTGATCTGCCTTTCGGCCCATAAAGAGCCTGTGAATGAACGCTGCAATGCCGGATTGAAGCGAAGCGTTGAAGAACCGATTTCACCCCGGAGGGGTGGTCGTTCGTAGCCGGGGGCGGAGTCTTCGACACCCCCGGAAAAGGCGAATAAAAAACCCTCTTCACCCCGGAGGGGTGGTCGTCGTTCCGCGCCCATTCCCACGACCACCCCTCCGGCGTGAAGACGATTCATGGGTGTCACGAACCGGGGGTGGCGCTCGAAGACTCGCTTACCCCCGGCTACGAACGACCAGCCCTTCAGGCTGAAATCAGTACTGTTCCGTGATTCGTTCACAGGCTCGAAATGCGAACGAAGCGCCCGCGATCGAGTTCATTCCTGATCAACGCCCTGCGGCCAGAATATAAAATATCTTCCCAACCAATGATCCACCGCGCGACCCATCTCTTTCTCCTCCTCGCCTCCCTCTTCCTCACCACCCCCGCCGCCGCCACCGTCACCACCGGCGACAACCTCGCCGGCTACTTCTTCCTCCCCACGCCACCCCTCGGCTTCACCCTTATGTCCCTCCCCGCCAGCGCCCCGCCCGGCACTGTCCGCCGCGTCGTCAACCTCGGCGCTGTCCCCGATCTCATCGCCGCCCACGACGGCCGCCTCGTCATGCTCTACAAACCCACCGGCCCCGCCACCAATCGACCCCGCGCCTGGCTCGCACGACAAGTCCGCACCACCCAGCCCTCCGAACTCGTCACCAGCGACCCGCTCCCACCCCTCATCACCGACGGAACCCCGGTCGACCTCGCCGCCACCCCGCGCGGCGCGCTCGCCCTCGTCGCCAAGAACGAACATCACGAACTCGTCGAACTTGCGGGAGACAACTGGCACCCCACCGCCCTCCCCGACGGCTTCGACCCGCGCCGCCCCGCGCAACTCTTCGCCTTCGCCGATCGCCCCGCCATTTTCCAGAACACCACCGAATCAACCGCAACACTTTGGCAATCCAACCCCGCCTCGCCGGCACCACACTGGACCGCCCTCGCCATGCCCGCCGTCCACGACGCCGAACTCCAAGCCATCGCCAACCAACTCATCGCGCTCCAACACAACCCCGCCGGCGAACAATCCATCCTCCTCATCCGACCCACCGGCATCACCACCATCGCCGCGCTCTCCGACCTGAAGCCCGACCACTGGATCGTCCCCGCCGCATCAACCATCACCGTCATCGAGTCCGACGGCAACCTGCTCCCCCGACTCTCCTGCCGCGTCATCTCACCCACCGGTGCCGTCCTCTACAACGGCTGGGCACAATCATCCAGTACTCTCGGCCAGCGAGACTTCGCTCTCCTCGCACTCGCCCTCGCCTCACTCTTCTCCGCGGTCCTCATCTTTGTCTTCCGCCCCGAATCCTCGCGCCGCGAATCCATCATCCTCCCGAAAAACACCGCCCTCGCCGGCCCCGCAACGCGCGCCCTCGCCGGAGTCATCGACGCCTTAGCCGCCTGGCTCGTCGCCGGCCTCGGCTGCGGAATCTTCAACTCCGACATCGCCGCGTCGCTCCTCCCCTCGGGCAACGACTCATCCGCCACACTCCTCATCGCCCTCCCGATCGCCGTACTCACCGCCGCGATCTTCGAGTTCACCCTCGGCAAATCCCTCGGCAAGTCCATCACCGGCTGCCGCGTCGTCACCACCGCCGGCACACCCATCACCATCGCCCAGGCCCTCTCGCGCAACCTCGTCCGCTTCCTCTGCCCCCCCCTCGGCATGGCATGGATGATCCAAACCCCCGATCGCGCCCAAGGCCTCTTCGGAACCATCGTCGTCATCGACCTCCCCGATTAGGTCTTTTCGGGTGCCACTGGCGGCTCGTCCGCCAGTGCTACGCCTTCTACCACCTCTACTCCCGCACGACTTCCACCCCCGACCCGTTTGATCCCACCCTCCCCTTCAGCCCCACCCCCGCGCGCCCCGATAATCCACTAAGGACGTTTGGTGTCGGCTCCGTCTGAAGTGGCACGGGCTTTCCAGCCCGTGTCGGCCTGATGTGGCACGGGCTTTCCAGCCCGTGTCGGCCTGAAGTGGCACGGGCTTTCCAGCCCGTGTCGGCCCGTGCCCGCTCAAACGGACACGCCGCCCCAGACTCTTCCGACGGACGCCCCGCGCGCATGAGCGATCCAACTCCACAGCCCGACCCAACACCCGCGGCCGAACCCGCGCCGCCGCCCGCCCCCTCCCGAGGCTGGCGCGACGCATGGCAGATCCCCGTCGCAATCCTCGGCCTCGTCATGCTCGCACTCGGCATCGCCTCCGCCATCAAACGCGCCCCAGGCCCCGACTTCGACGGCGTTCTCAACGACGCCGAAGTTCGCATCTCGCACCAGGACCCCGCCGCCGCCCTCGACATCCTCAACGGCCCCATCGTCGACGCCATCGGCAAGCCCGGTGCCGCCTCACCCGAACTCCTCGCACGCTTCCACGCCCTCCGCGGCGAGTCCCTCTTCCTCGCCCACCGCGAGAACCGCGCCCCGATGAGCACCCCCGGCGCACGCGCCAACAACACCCGCACACTCGGGGAACTCGAAAAGGCCGGGCACCTCGACCTTCATCAGATGACCCCGCGCCGCATGGCCTTCATCGCCGAGACACTCCTCGACCTCGACCGCGTCGATGAAGCCGTCGGGCACCTCGAACGCCTCCCCATCGAAGAGATCGAACGCCGACGCCGGCTCTACAAGCGCATCATCACCGAGGGCCTCGCCGGCACCCCCGCCTACCGCACCCGCGCCCTCAGAGTCCTCGACCGCTTCCGCGAAGATGAGGGCCTCACCGAACGCGACCGCGTCTGGGCCATCGTCCGCTATCAGCGCGCCGCCCTCGAACGAGGCCAAGCCGACCGCGTCATCGACGAGGTTCTCCCGGAAATCCCGCGGCTCGAAGCGCCAGAATCCTCCGAGGCCGCCGACCTGCACCTCCTCCTGGGAGACGCCTACTTCCAGATCGGGAACATCGAGCAATCCCGCACCCACCTCTCGCTCGCGGAGTCCATCCTCAGCCCCGGCGACGAGCGCCGAGGCCGCATCGACCAGAGCCTCGCCCGCATCGCACAGTCCAAGGGCGAGATCGAAGAGGCCCGCGACCGCTACGCCTCCGTCGTCGAACGATTCCCAGGCAGCGACGCCCACGCCGAAGCCCTCCTGGGCTTGGGCGAGACCGAAGCCGACCTCGGCCATCCCGCCGAATCGCTCCTCGCGTACCGAACTCTCGTCGATCGACTCCAGGAGCAAGGCCGCGCCGGCACCGTCACCCCCGAACGCGCCGAGGAAAGCATGGAGCAGCGCCACCGGGTCCGCGCCGCCGCCGGAGACCTCGACACCGCCCTCGAATACGCCGACCTCATCGTCCGCGCCTACAAAGCCAACCACGTCCCCGCCTCCGCGCTCCTCCGCCTCGCCGAGACCCACCGCGACATCGCCGCCAAACTCGTCGGCGGGTTCACCGCAGGCGACGAGTATGAATCCGCCGGAAAACTCAGCCTCCTCGACCCCGCCCAGGTCGAGCAGGCCCGCGTCCACCTCACCCAATCCGGACAGGCATACGAGAAGCACGCCCGCGCCGCCATGGTCGCCTCACCCGAAGAAGCCTCCGCCTCGCTCTGGAACGCCGCCGACGCACTCGACCGCGCCGGCGAGCAGAACGAAGCCGTCCGTCTCTTCACGGAATATTCCCACAACCGACGCCAGGACCCCAGGCAACTCGAATCCAAGTACCGCCTCGGCCGATGCTTCCAATCTCTCAACCAATACACCACCGCCATCTCGCTCTTCGAGGAAGTCATCCGCGCCAACCCAGGCTCCGACGAGGCCTTCCGCTCCTACGTCCCCCTCGCACAGTGCTACCTCCTCGCCTCCAACGACGCCGATTCCGACAAAGCCGAAGCCCTCCTCCTCCAGGTCCTCGACGGCCGACTCTTCAAGCCCGACGCCCCCCAGTTCAAGCGCGCCCTCCTCGAACTCGGCCAACTCTATCTCCGCGTCGCCCGATTCCCCGACGCCATGACCCGTCTCCACGAAGCCACCGAACGCTACCCCGATTCTCCCGAGGAAACCAGACTCAGATTCGACCTCGCCGACGCCAACCGGCTCTCCGCCGCCGAGGTCGATCGACAACTCAAGGAAGCGCTGCCCGTCTCGGAACGCGCCGGACTCGAACGCCTCCGCACCGACCGCCTCAAGGCCGCCCTCGATCTCTACGAAGAGGTCCGCGCCAGACTCGACAACGCCAACCCCACACGACTCACCCCGCTCCAGCGCATCATCCTCCGCAACGCCACCCTCTACCGCGGAGACTGCGCCTTCGACCTGGGCGACTACGAACTCGCCATACGCCACTACGACGCCGCCGCCCAACGACTCGCCAACGAACCGTCCTCGCTCGTCCCGATGGTCCAGATCGTCAACTGCTACGCCGCCCTCGGCCGACTCCCAGAAGCACGAACCGCACACGAACGCGCCAAAGCCCGACTCAAGGAAATCCCCGAATCAACCTGGGAGGGAGCCGCCGTCCCCATGGACCGCCGTCACTGGGAACGCTGGCTCGAATCCAGCCTCCGCCTCGACCAACTCGAAGCCAAAGCCGCCACCGCAGCCGCAGCACCTTGACTTTCGCCTCCTCCCCCGGTCCTACCGGGGGAGGTGCGAGCTTGCCCGCCGTGGCGGGAGTCTTCGAGGTCGAAGATCCGCCGTGGCGGGGCGGAGGGGGCGCGGGCGAACGTACGCCGCAATCACGCTCTCGCAAGGAATCGAAATGGAACTCGTATGAGTACCGAGTCCTGAGTCCGGAGTCCTGAGTCCGAAACCCATACCGCCTTCTTGCCTTTCTCTGTGCCTCCGTGCCTCTGTGGTGAATGTCTTTCTTTGCTTTGCCGGAGCGGGATCAGGGCAAAACCCCCACACTCGGCAATTTCTGCACCCCCGCCCGCCCTCGATCCGATCACACTCCAACAGCGCCATCAGAACGCCGAGGCGATGGAATCGCCCCGTCAACACCGAAAGCGAGGTCACGGATGACCCAGTTCAACAGCAACGGCCCAACCGCCAGCCCCGACCCCGAAGTCTGGGCACCCCGCCTGGCTCGCATCCTCGACCGCCAACTCGGCCTGTACGAGCAACTCGCCGCACTCGCCACCGAGCAATCTCGTTTCATCGACGCCGAAGAAACCGACGGCCTCCTCGAAATCCTCGGCCGCCGCGAGCGCCTCATCGAGCAGATCGCCCTCACCAATCAAGAAGTCGCCCCTTTCACCCAGTCCTGGGACCGCCTTGCGCCGACGCTTGCTTCGCGCCACCGTATCGAACTCAGGCAGCGCTTCGACACCGTGGCCAAACTCGTCGAGCGGATCGCCGAACGCGACGACGCCGACCGCAAACGTCTCGAAGCCCGCCGAACCCAGATCGGCCAGGAAATCGAGAGCCTCTCGCAGGTCCGCGGCGCGATCAACGCCTACACGCGTCCCCCCGCCACCGGCCCCATCTTCCAGGACAGCCGCGGATGACCGCCCTGCTCACCACAACCACGAACCCCGACCGTAAGGAAGGGGCCCGTGCCACCGATTCCCTTAAGGAATCGGTGTCCCCCGCCCGTGCCACCGATTCCCTTAAGGAATCGGTGTCCCCCGCACCCACAATGCAGCGAGCCCCCGCCCCGCTCACCGCCAGCGACCTCGCCGAACTCCTCGCCACTTTCCACGACGCCACCGCCAGACTCCAGGGCACCCACGAAACCCTCCGCGCCGAGGTTGCACGTCTCGAATCCGAACTCCGCGAAGCCCACGACCAACTCAATCGCGCACGCCAACTCGCCGCCCTGGGCGAGATGGCCGCAGGCATCGCCCACGAAGTCCGCAACCCGCTCGGCTCCATCCGCCTCTACGCCGGCGTCCTCGCCACCGACCTCGCCGACCGACCCGCCGAGCAGGGAATTGCCCGAAAAATCGCCGCCGCCGTCTCGGGGCTTGACGCCGTCGTAAGCGATGTCCTCGCCTTCTCGCGCGACATGAAACTCCGCCCGGAACTCGTCCCCGTCGTCGATCTCGTGAACGACGCCGCCGACGCCTGCGCCGATCTTTGGTCGCGCCACCGGATCACGCTGCATCGCCCGCGAGCCGCGCGAGCCCCGATTTCGCTCCTCTGTGATCGCCCCCTCATTCACCAGGCGCTCACCAACGTCCTGCGCAACGCCGCCGAGTCGCTCGCAGAATCCACCGCCGACCCACGCGACCGCGCGGTCTGGTGTACCGCCGCCCAGCGCCGCGTCGCCACCGTCGAAGGCCGACGCGAACCGATGATCGTCCTCTCCATCCGCGACAACGGCCCGGGAGTCCCAACCGACGCCCTCGCCCGCCTCTTCAACCCCTTCTTCACCACCAGGCACACCGGCACCGGCCTCGGACTCGCCATCGTCCACCGCATCATCGACGCCCACGCCGGCCGAGTCACCATCGACAACAACACCGAAACAGGCCCGGAAAACCAGCCCGCACGCGGAGCAACCGTCCACTTCATCCTCCCCTCTTCCCAATCCTCAATCCCCCAAGCTCGCCCCGGGCGAGTCGCCGTGGCGACCCTCAAGCCCGCACCCCCCCAAGCCCTTTCCTCGGAGGCCGCCTGACCATGCACACCATCCTCGTCGTGGACGACAAAGAAATGCTCCGCGACAGCGTCGCCACAACCCTCCAACGCGCGGGCTACACCGTCATCACCGCAACCAGCGGCGACGAAGCGCTCGAAACCATCGCCGCGCGCAGGCCCGACGGCGTCGTCACCGACCTCAAAATGCCCGGACTCACCGGCATCGAACTCATCGAACGCGCCAAGCAGATCGACGAAGACCTCCCCATCATCCTCATGACCGCCTACGGCACCATCCAGACTGCCGTACAGGCCATGCGCCTCGGCGCCTTTGACTACGTCACCAAACCCTTCGAAGGCGACGAACTCATCATCTCCGTCAAACGCGCCCTCGAATACGCACGCCTTAAACGCGACAACGCCGTCCTCCGCATCGCCGCCGACGGCCGCGCAACAGGCAACTCCCCCGCCCTCCTCGGACCCGACCGCATCATCGGCCGATCGCAACCCATCCGCGACATCAAAGAACGCCTCAAAGCCATCGCCGCCTCGCAAGGCACCGTCCTCATCTCGGGAGAGTCGGGCACCGGCAAGGAAGTCGTCGCCCGCGCCCTCCACGAGATGAGCCCCCGCGCAAACGAGCCCTTCCTCGCCATGAACTGCGCCGCCATGAGCGAGTCGCTCCTCGAATCCGAACTCTTCGGCCACGAAAAGGGCGCCTTCACCGGCGCCGACCGCCTCCGCAAGGGACGCTTCGAGCTCGCCCACCAGGGAACCCTCCTCCTCGACGAAGTGAGCGAAGTCCGCCCCCAACTCCAGGCGAAACTCCTCCGCGTCCTGCAGGAACGCGCCTTCGAGCGCGTCGGCTCCAGCACCACCATCGGCGTCGATGTCCGCGTCATCGCCACCACCAACCGAGACCTCACACGCGAAGTCGCCGGCAACTCCTTCCGCCAGGACTTGTATTTTCGACTCAACGTCCTCCCGCTGCACCTCCCCGCCCTCCGCGAACGCGTCGAGGACATCACCCTCCTCGCCCCGCACTTCGTCCAAGGAGTCTGCGCACGCGAAGGCCGACCCACCAAGCGACTCACCGACACCGCACTCGAAGCCCTCATGGGCTACTCCTGGCCCGGCAACGTCCGTGAACTCCAGAACCTCTGCGAGCGCGCCGTCGTCCTCAGCCACACCGACGAAATCAGCGCCGACCTCATCCAACCCTGGCTTACCTCCGGCGGCTCGCACGACATCACCGCCATCCCCGGACCCGTCGCCGTTCACAAAACCAACGGCGTCCATCACCAGAGCGGCCTCTTGGGCGAACCCAAGCACCTCTGCGACATCGAACGAGAAATCATCGTCGACACCCTCGGCCGATTCCAGGGACACCGCCAGAAAACCGCCCGAGCCCTCGGCATCGGAGTCCGAACCCTCGGCCTCAAACTCAAAAAATGGAAACAAGAAAAACTCGTCGAAGAAACCCTCTGACACCCCGCGCAACTCCCGCGCTCTATTTTCACCACGGAACATACAAGACACGGAGGACACGGAGTTGGAATATGGATTGAACCACTCCATTTGATGCCTTTTGCCTTTATCTGTGCCTATCTGGGCCATCTGTGGCAACTCTTCTCCCCCGCCTTTCTCCGTGCTCTCCGTGTCTCCGTGGTGAATACTCCGCCATCCGCCTCTATCCGTGCCCATCTGTGTCATCTGTGCCAACTCTTTCCCTCGCTTTTATCCAAGCTCCATCTCTGTGCCTCTGTGCCTCTGTGGTAAATGTCTTTGGCAAGCAGTTTGCGTAGAACACCCCCGTGCTCATCGACCAACTCTTCAACGCCGGCGCGCTCCCAGCCCTCGAACGCACGGCCCAGTTCGCCGCCCGTCGCCAGGAACTCATCGCCCACAACATCGCCAACCTCTCGACCCCCAACTTCCAGGCGATGGACGTCTCGACCGCCGACTTCCAGAAATCCCTCGGCGAAGCCATGGACAATCGCCAATCAACGTTCGGCGCGCCCCGAGGCGACCTCGATTTCAAGGGCAACCGCGAAGTCCAGGTCACCCCCACCGGCCTCCGTCTCAACCCCACCCACTCCTCCGGCAACATCCTCTACCACGACCGCAACAACCGAGACCTCGAACGAACCATGCAAGCAATGGTCGAAAACCTCACCGTCTTCCGCTTCGCCACCGACATGATCAAATCCCGAATGGACCTCCTCAACACCGCCATCCGCGAACGCCTCTAAAACAAAGACATTCACCACAGAGACTCGGAGACACAGAGAAAGACAAGAAGAAGGGAATAGGGAGTGGGGAATCGGAGAATCAAGACCCAAGACCCTGATCCCGCCTGCCGCTTCATGCCTTGAACCCAAGTCTTGCTGCCTTCCTCCGTGTCTCCGTGTCTCCGTGGTGAATGTATTTGCCTTTGCCTTGAACCCATCTTCCCATCTTCCCATCTTCCCGCCTTCCTCCGCGTCCTCTGCGCCTCCGCGGTAAATGCCTTTCGTCTTCCGCCTTTCCCCTTCCGCCCTCCCCCCATGTACGGCACCCTCGACATCTCCGTCTCCGGCATGGTCGCCCAGCGTGTCCGAATGGACACCATCGCCACCAACCTCGCCAACCGCGACACCATCCTCGACTCGGGCGGCCAACCCAACCCCTTCAAGCGCCGCATCGCCGTCTTCGAATCCGGTCAGGCCGACGGCCGCATGGGCGTCCACGTCTCCAAGATCACCCTCGACGACAGCGACCCCCGCAAGGTCTACGATCCCAGCAACCCCTACGCTCAATCCGAAGGCCCCGACGCCGGCTACGTCTATTTCCCGAACATCGACCCCGTCACCGAGAACATCAGCGCCATCGAGGCCGTCCGAGCCTACGAAGCCAACGTCGCCGCCGCCGAAGCAACCAAAACAATGATCGCCCAGGCACTCCGTTTGCTCGCCTAGTCGTCTGTATTGAAAGGCCTTGCAGCCCGAAGGGCTGACAGTCAGTAGCCGGGGGCAGAGCGAGGCTTGGCGAGCGCCGCCCCCGGAAAAACCGAAATAATCTCTTCTTTTCTTCGCACCCTGAAAGGGTGCCACCCGATCAAGAGAACAGCATGGTCGATCCACTCGGCATCATCAGCGCCCAACAAGTCTCCGGCCTCGCCCCGGCACTGCGCCCAACCGCGCCAACAACCCAAGGCCCATCCTTCAAGGACGTCCTCCTCGAAAACCTCCAGAAAGTCAACGAACTCCAGCAGGACGCCACCACCGCCATCGAAGACCTCCAGGCCGGCCGACGCAACGACCTCGAAACCGTCCTCATGGCCACCGCCAAGGCCGACACCGCCTTCAAGATGCTCCTCAACGTCCGCAACAAAATGATGGACGCCTACAACGAGATCCGCGAAATCCGCGTCTGATCTGGTTCATCCGGGTGCCACTGGCGGCTCGTCCGCCAGTGCTACCGCCTCTACGATTTCTACTCTGCATCTTCCGCCTTTCCTCTTCCGCCCCGCGAAGTCACCCGCGCAACCCATGCGCTGAGGCGCATTCCCTACGCACCGACATTCAAGATCGAACCCCACACGGACCGACCCTAGAAGAACGTTTGAGCCGGAGCGCCGGCCGATCGTTACGCGCCCGGAGGGCGCACGACTTCAAGGCACGGAGGCCTGTCGATGGTGCGGCTCCAGAAAGTCATGGCTCAGATCGCCGCCGCCATGGCGAGGCTGAATACCAGCCAGAAACTGCTCATCGCCTCCGTCGCCGTCGTCATGGCGATGACCCTCCTGCTCGTCCAGTTGTACGCGGGCAAGAACGAACTCGTCGCCCTCATGCCCGGCGCCTCCGCCGAGGACCAGCAGCGCGCCGTCCGATTCCTCCAGGCCAACGCCGTCAAGTTTGAGGATCAAGGCGGCCAACTCATGGTCCCCTCCAGCGCACGCCAGATCGTCCTCGCCCAGATGGCCGAGGCCGACGCCCTCCCAGGCGACGCACGCATCCTCTTCGACAACCTCATCGACAAGCAATCCTGGACCCTCAGCCAGCGCCAGAACCAGCAACTCGAAACCATCGCCGTCCAGAACGAACTCGCCCAGATCATCTCCAAAATGTCCGGCATCCGCGCCGCCACCGTCATCCTCAACCTCCCCGAAAAGCGCTCCCTCGGCCAGCCCAACACCCAGCCCTCCGCCGCCGCCACCGTCTTCCCCACACGATCCCTCGACCAGAACACCGTCGACAGCATCGCCCAACTCGTCGCCGGCTCACGCGGCATCGACGCCAAAAACGTCCGAGTCATCGACGGCACAACCAACCGACAGTTCAAGGCCCGCGAAGAGGGCACCATGGCCGCCTCCACCTATCTCGAGTACGTCTCCGCCGTCGAATCACGCAAACAACAGCAACTCCAGGAGATGCTCTCCTCCTACATCCCAGGCGTCATCGTCACCGTCCACGCTCAGGTCGATGTCACCCAACGCCGCACCGAAACCAACTCCATCCTGCCCGACGGCAAAGGCTCCATCTCGCTCCTCGTCAGCGAGCAGACCAAGAGCCGCGAAGAAACACACCCATCCACCGGCGGCGAACCCGGCCCGCGCAGCAACACCCGCGAAGACATCTCGGGCCTCACCACCGGCACCGGCGCGGGAAGCAAGGAAAACACCGGCGATTCCAAGTTCCAGACCGAGTTCGGCCGCGAAAACAAGGTCGTGATCGATCCCCGTGGCAACCCGACCAAAATCAACGCCGTCGTCAACATCCCGCGACCATACTTCGTCGAAGTCTGGCGCAGCAGGCAACCCGCCGCCGCCGCCGCCGGTGGCGCGGCCCCCGCCGCCGAACCCGCCGACACCGATCTCCAACCGATCATCACCGCCGAGACCGCACGCATCAAAGGCGAAGTCGAACTCCAGATCGATACCTCCGCCGGCGCCGAGACCGTCAAAGGCGAAGTCCAGGTCTCCATGATCCCCATCGCCCCCGCGGGACTCGGCGCGCCCGCCGCCCAGCCCGCCTCCATCCTCGGCATCCCCACCGGCACCGTCGCAATCGACGGCGTCGTCAAAACGATCGCCCTCGGCGGCCTCGCCGTCCTCGCACTCGCCATGGTCCTCGTCACCGCCATGCGCACCGCCAAGCGCGAGCCGCTCCCCACCGCCGCGGAACTCGTCGGCCTCCCACCCGCCCTTGAAAGCGGCAGCGAACTCGTCGGCGAAGCGGGCGAAGCCGAATCCGCGCTCACCGGAGTCGAACTCACCGACGACGATATGCGCACCAGAAAAATCAGCGAACAGGTCGCCGAACTTGTCTCCGAAAAACCCGAGGACGCAGCAAGACTCCTCGGCCGATGGATCACGGGTTCCTGAAAAGACATTCACCACAGAGTCGAAGATCCGCCGCGGCGGGACACAGAGACACAGAGAACACGGAGCAAGATTGTCGGAATGGGTTCAAGATAAAAAACGAATGTGATCAAGTCTGAAATCTGAAATCTGAAATTAAAAATGTGAGTTGTGAGTTGTGAGTTGTGAAATGTGACCTGTAAACCCCACCCCCAGACCCCAAACCCTAGACCCTAAACCCCCCATGGCACGCAAACCCGGCGAAAAACTCCCAGAATCCTCCGCCGAACTGCCCGGGATCACCAAGGCCGCCATCATCATCCTTTCCGTCGGCCCGGAACGCGCGGGCGTCATCCTCAAAAGCCTCCCCGCCGAACAGGTCGAAGACGTCACCCGAGAACTCGCCAGCCTGGGCTCCGTACAGGAAAAACTCCGCAACGAGATCCTCGCCGAGTTCTATTCCATCTCGCTCGCCAACGCGCAGAACGCCGAGGGCGGCCTCGACTTCGCCAGAACCCTCCTCCAAAACTCCCTCGACCCCAAAACCGCCGAACGCGTCCTCCAGCAAATCCAAACACAGGTCCAGAAAACCCCCTTCGCCTTCCTCCAAAAAGCCGAATCCGAAAACCTCCTCACCTTCATCCAGGACGAGCACCCCCAGACCATCGCCCTCATCGTCTGCCACCTCCCTCACCACAAGGCCGCCGAAATCCTTGTCGGCCTCCCTCAACAAAAACAAATCGAAGTCATCAAACGCATCGCCAACATGGAGCAGACCAACCCCGAGGTCATCCGCGAAGTCGAAAAAGGACTCGAGTCCCGCCTCGCCACCATGCTCACCCAATCCATGGAAAAAGCGGGGGGCGTCCCCACCGTCGCCGAGATCCTCAACCTCGCCGACCGCACCAGCGAAAAAGCAATCATGGAAGGACTCGAAGCCGACGACCCGGAACTCGTCGAGGAAATACGCCGCCTGATGTTCGTCTTCGAGGACGTCAAAATGGTCGACGACAAGGGAATCCAGGCCGTCCTCCGCGAGGTCGACAACTCCGAACTCGCCCTCGCCCTCAAAACCGCCTCCGAAGAACTCCAAAAGAAAATCTTCGGCAACATGTCCGAACGCGCCGCCGCCCTCATCAAAGAGGACATGCAGTTCATGGGCCCCGTCCGCGTCAGCGACGTCGAAGCCTCCCAGCAACGAATCGTCGACATCGTCCGCCGACTCGAAGAAGCCGGCGAGATCATCATCGCCGGCCGAGGCGGCGCGGAGGAACTGGTCGTCTAAAAAGAGAAGACATTCACCACGGAGAACACGGAGCCACAGAGAAAGACATGAAGAAATGAGAAGTGAGAAGTGAGAAGTGAGAAGTGAGTAGAGAGTGGAAAAAACGTAACTCTTCAACCGTTTGCAAATCTACGAGTCGCCGCGGAGACCCGAGTGTCGTACTCCGTTGAACTGCCTTGATCTTCAGCCCGGAGGGCTGGTCTACAGTAGCCGGGGGTGGAGTCTTCGACACCCCCGGAAAGCAGCCCACACACCTTCTTCCGAACCCCGAAGGGGTGCCACGCGATCGGAACACAGCAACACAGGCCCGATTGGAGGAGTCGTCTTTGCATCCCGCTGAAGAGAAACCAAAAAACCAACACCCTGAATCCTGAAATCTGAAATCTGAAATCCGAGATCGCCTCCCTCTTCCTGCCCTAAACCCAACTCTTCCCGTCTTCCTCCGTGCTCTCCGTGTCTCCGTGGTGAATGTCTTCGCCTTCCGTCGGAAAGAGCCCTCCCATGACCGTCATCAAACACGCCGACCGCGAACGACTCACGCGAAACGCGGTCGTCCTCGACCTCGGCGATCTCCGCCGCACCGCCGAGGCCATGGAAGCCAACGCCAAGGCCCGCGCCCAGGCGATCATCGACGACGCCATCGTTGATCGCAATCGCATCCTCGCGGGCGCTCACGAGCAGGGCTTCGACCAAGGCCGCGCCGTCGGCCACGAAAAGGGCCTCGCCGAAGGCCGCGCGCAGGGCCACGCCGAAGCCATGTCCGCCGCCCAGGCCGAAGCCGCCAAAACTCTCGAAGGCTGGACCGTCGCCCTCGACCACTTCGAGGGCCGCCGCGACGAACTCCTCCTCGACGCACGCGCCGACATCCTTGCTCTCGCAATCTCCATCGCCGAACGCATCACCAAACGAAAAATCCAGACCGATCCCGCCGTCGCCGCCGATCAACTCGCCGCCGCCCTCTCGCTCACCGTCGCCCCTTCGCGCCTCGCCGTCCGTACCCACCCCGACGACCTCGAACTCACCCGAACAACCCTCCCCACGCTCCTCCAGCGATTCACCACCTCGCCGAACATCACGATCGCCGCCGACCCCGCCCTCTCCCGAGGCTCGATCGTCCTCCTCACCGACCAAGGCGAAGTCGACGCCACCATCGAAACCCAACTCGACCGAATCGTGCAGACAATCCTCCCCTCCTGAAGAAAAGACATTCACCACAGAGACGCAGAGAACGCAGAGGAAGACAGTCGGAATGGGTTCAAGGCAGAAATCCAACGTCACCGAAACTGGAAAGCACCTTGAACTGTGAACTGCAAGGACCGAGTTCCGTCCCGAACCCCGAAATCTGAAATCTGAAATCGCCTTTGCCTTAATGCCTTGAACCCTTCCCCCCGCCTTCCTCCGCGTCCTCCGCGTCTCTGCGGTAAATGTCTTTGATTTGCCCTTGTCTTCGCCTTGACCCCACTTCTTAATGCCTTCCTCTGTGCCCTCTGCGTCTCTGCGGTGAATGCCTTTGTCTCTCTTCCCCCCATGCCACTCGCCGAAGCCATCTCCGCCGTCCAACGCGTCGAACCCATCCGCGTCACCGGCTCCGTCCGCGCACTCAAAGGCCTCACCCTCATCGTCGACCAACTCCCCCTCACCTCCGGCTCGCTCGTCACCGTTCACACTTCTCATTCCAAAAAACCCGGCGAAATCGTCGGCTTCGACCACGGCCGCGCCATCGTCATGATGCTCGGCTCAACCACCGGCATCAGCCCGGGAGACCGCGTCACCGGCGAGCAAGCAACCCCCACCGTCCCCATCAGCCGCGCACTCCTCGGCAAAGTCATCAACGGCCTCGGCCGACCCATCGACGGCTCACCAACCCCGCGCGACGCACACCACGTCCCCGTCAACCCACCACCCACCAACGCCCTCGCACGCCGACGAATCACCAAAATCCTCCCCACCGGCGTCCGCGCCATCGACCTCCTCACCACCGTCGGCCGCGGACAACGCATGGGAATCTTCGCCGGCCCAGGCGTCGGCAAGTCCACACTCCTCGGCATGATCGCCAAGCGAACCGCCGCCGATGTCAACGTCATCGCACTCATCGGCGAACGCGGCCGCGAAGTCCGAGAGTTCATCGAAGACGCCCTCGGCCCAGACGGCCTCGCACGATCCATCGTCGTCGTCGCCACCAGCGACGAATCGCCGCTCATGCGCGTCCGCGCCGCCTACGTCGCCTGCGCCGCCGCCGAATACTTCCGCGATCAAGGCCTCGACGCCATGCTCATGATCGACTCCATCACCCGACTCGCACACGCCCAGCGACAGATCGGCCTCTCCGTCGGCGAGCCACCCTCCACCAAGGGCTACACCCCAAGCGTCTTCTCGCTCCTCCCATCGCTCCTCGAACGTGCGGGCGCGATCGAAGGCGCGGGCTCCATCACCGGCTTCTACACCATCCTCGTCGAGGGCGACGACCTCACCGAACCCGTCTCCGACGCCGCGCGCGGCATCCTCGACGGCCACATCGTCCTCTCACGCTCCCTCGCCCACCGCGCCCACTACCCCGCCATCGACCCGCTCGACTCCATCAGCCGCGTCGCTTCACACATCTGCGACACCGAGCACCTCGCCGCCAAAAACACCCTCATCCGCCTCCTCGCCGCCTACCGCGATGTCGAGGACCTCATCCAGATCGGTGCCTACGCCCAAGGCCAGAACCCCGTCACCGACGCCGCCGTCACACTCAAACCAAAGATCGACGCCATCCTCCAGCAACGCACCACCGACTCCGAACTCTTCCTCAACTCCCGAGCAAGACTCCTCGAACTCGCCAAAGAAGCCGAAAAACTCCTCGCCCGCCCACCTTCTCGCAAGTGAAGAGACATTCACCACGGAGACACGGAGAAAGACAAGTTCCATGTGATTCAAATCTGAAATCTGAAATCTGAAATCGCCCTTGCCTTTATGCCTTAAACCCTTCTTCCCGCCTTCCTCCGCGTCTCTGCGGTGAATGCATCTTGCCTTCCTCCGACTCATGCCGAAATTCACCTTCAAACTCCAGCCCCTCCTCGACCAGCGCACCCACGCCGAGCGACAGAAGCAACTCGCCGTCGCCGCCGTCGAGCGCCAGCGCGCGCAACTCGAATCAAGCGTCACGGGCCGCCAGGCCGAGATCCGATCGCACAAAGACGACCTCCGCACCCTCCTCACCTCCTCCGGCACAGCGCCCGTCGATTTCCGCACCGTCCGCCTCCAAGCCAACGCCTCGCTGCACGCCCAACTCCACACCCATCGCCTCGCCCTCCAACTCGCCGGCCTCTACCACCGCCTCGACGCCGCACGAAAGGAACTCCGCGAAGCCGCCACCCGCCGACGAGCCGTCGAACTCCTGAAAGAGCGCCGCTACGAAGCCTGGAAACGCGACGAAAACCGCCGCGAATCCAACGAACTCGACGAAATCGCCACCCTCCGCCGATCCATCTAAGACATTCACCACAGAGACACAGAGACACAGAGACACAGAGAAAGACATGACGCAGGGAATAGGGAGTAGAGAATCGAAAGACCCTAGACCCTGAACCCTGAACCCTGAACCCTGAACCCTGAACCCTGAACCCTGAACCCTGAACCCCAGACCCCCCCGAGACTCCCCCATGCTCCGAGCACTCTGGATCACCTTTTCAACTCTCGCCGTCGCCAACCTTCTGGCCCTCGTCGGCTTCGTCTTCTGGCTCAACGCCACCGACCGCCTCAACCCAGACCGCGTCCAGCAGGTCCGCGCCCTCCTCTCCACCACGATCTCCTCCGAGCAAGCCGACAAAGAAAAAATCACTGCCGACGAAAAAACCGCCGCCGCCGCCGCCCTCGAAGCCGCCAAAATCGGCAAGCCCCCCCTCACCGCCGAGCAGCGCCTCGACGGCAAATCCGCCAGGGAAGAGATCGACTCCCAGAACAGCCGCCGCGTCCAGCGCGAGACCGCCGACCTCATCAACACCCTCGTCCGCGAACGCGAGGAACTCGAACGCCAGCGCGCCCAGTTCCAGTCACAGGTCGACGCCTTCGCCGCCATGCGCAAAAAAATCGCCGAGGAAGAAGGCTCCGAGCAGTTCCAGAAAACCGTCCAGGTCTACCAGAGCGTCAAGCCCGCCGAGGCCAAGAACATGATGTCCGCCCTCATCGCCGCCGACCAGAAAGACCAGGTCGTCTCGTACCTCAACGCCCTTTCGCCGCGCATCGCTTCCAAAATCGTCTCCGAGTTCGAAAAAGAGAACCCCGCCCTCGCCTCCGACCTCCTCGAGCGCCTCCGCAATCGTGGCACGGCCGTTGCGTCCCCCTCCCCTCCGCCGGCCCAGCCCATCGCGGCCGCCCCGGCCAAGGGACCATGAATGACCAAAGCCACCATCCCGATCGCCAGCGTGCCGCGTGGAGCGCCGCCGCAGACGATCAGGACCAAAGCACCCACCCACCCCTCCCAGGCGGAGCCGAAGGGGCAACCCAAAACAAAAGAACAACCATCCCGCTCGTTCGACGAGGTGCTCGCCGGCACCCGCGACCAACCCGCCGACTCCGCGCAACTTCCTGAACAACCCGCCGCGCAACCAAAGCCCGACCGCGCCGAAGATGCGCCGAGCGAACCCAAGACTGACATCGACGCCGACCCAGTCAAAGACGCCGAATCCCAAGCAACGCCGCAGGAAATCGCACCCGACCACACGATGACCGAACTCTCAGCCGCGGAGCGGCGGCAGCCAGTAGCACCGGGCGTAAGCCCGGGGACAAGCGACGGCACAACTCCCGAGCCGCACAGCGGCGACAGGATCGCCCCGCCAACCATTCTCCAAACTGAACTCGCCGCGCACTCTGACTCAACAAGACCGCCCGCCGTTCAACCGCCGCCCGCGCTCCAGAACCAGACCGCGCCGAAGCAGCCGATCACCACCCCCGCCACCCCGACCGCAACCGAACCAAACGCGACGCCACCGGCCGCGCAACCACCCGCTCCAATCGAAACCGCCGAATCACAGGCCGCTCTCGCCTCGGTTCAACTTCAACCACGTCGGCAATCCACGTCCGAGACGGCCCCGCCCCGCCCGCTGACCAAGACCCAGTCTTCGGCCGATCCGGTCGCAACCCAGGCAACCGCCGATGAGGGCGATCCTTCCGATCAACCCCGCGCCGCCCCCGAACCCCTTTCCCCATCGTCGCCCGTGCAATCGCAATCGCAACCGCACGCCGCGCCTGCGCCCACGCGCAACTCCGACCCCATCTTCCAACTCGAATCCGCGCCGCGCACTCCCGACACCACCGCCGCGGTGGACCCGAACGCGCGCCAATCATCCGCACCCGCGCCGACCAACTCCAAACCAGCACTCCCCGCCGCGCCACCACAGGACACGCCACCAGCGCCGCAACTCGTCGCCCGAGGCCTCACCGCCGCACTCGCGCAGCGCGGCGGGGTCGTCCACGTCCGACTCGTCCCCGTCAGCCTGGGCGAAGTCCGAATCCAGATGACCCTCGACGCCGGCACCGTCTCCGTCAAAATCGATGCCGCCACACCCGCGGCACAGAACTTGCTCAATGAACACCTCGGAATGCTCCGCGCCTCCCTCGAATCCCGAGGACTCCAGGTCGATCGCCTCGCCGTCAACCTTGCACCCGCACCCGCCGCACCCGCCGCACCCTCAACACCCTCAAACCACAACCACTCCAACTCGGACCTGAATCAATCACCCTCGCACAACAACCAACAAGACGCCGCAGGCTCCCAATCCCGAGGCCGATCCGACGATCCAAACAACCCCAACAACCGCAACTTCCCCGAGGACGAGCCCGACGAATCCCTCGCTTCAAACCAACCAAACAAGACCTTCAACTCACGCCTCCGCATGAGACTCAGCACCTTCGCCTAGCCCAAAAAAAAGACATTCACCACAGAGACACGGAGACACAGAGAAAGACAAGAAGAAGGGATTTGAGAGTGGAAAATCGAAAGACCCTGAACCCTGCACCCTGAACCCAGACTCTGAAATCTGAACTCTGAAATCTGAAACTGACTTCTTCTTCATGCCTTGAACCCACTTCGTTCTGTCTTCCTCCGTGTCTCCGTGTCTCCGTGGTGAATGTCTTTGCTTGGTCTTTGCCTTGAACCCGCCTTCCTCCGCGCTCCCCGCGCCTCTGCGTGAGACCCTCCCCGAAAGGCAAACAATGTCCGCCATCACCTCACTCTCCTCCGCCACACGCCAAGTTCCCAGCGCCTACGAGTCCATGTCCAGCGAGGACTTCCTCCGCGTCATGTTCGCCGAACTCTCGCGACAGGACCCCACCAAGCCCACCGACAGCAAGGACCTCCTCGACCAACTCGGCTCCATCCGAGGCATCGAATCCGACCTCTCGCTCACCAAGCGACTCGAATCCTTCGCCAAGCAGAACGAAATCACCGCCGCCAGCGGCCTCGTCGGAGCCTTCGTCGAAGGAACCACCGTGTCCGGCGAAAAAACCCGCGGTTTCGTCGATTCCATCAGCGTCACACGCGAAGGCGTCCTGCTCAACCTCTCCTCAACATTCTCCATCCCGCTCTCAGCCCTCGAAACTATCCGCGACCCAACACTCATCGCCACCACACCACCAACCACAACAACGCAACCCCGCCCCGCTGGCAGCAGCACTGTGTCCGAAGGCCCGGAGGGCCGTCAGTAAGTAGCCCAGGCCTGCCCGCCGTGGCGGGGTGAAGCGGCGCTTCGCCGCGGAACCCTGGGTCAAAACCCACATCAACACCTCTTTTCTTTTCGTTTCGGCAGCCCCGCGAGGGGCGACAGGATCGCACATCCGCTCCCGGAACCGATCCGTCGCGCCCTTCGAAAAAACTACGCAGTTTAGAACTGCAAGCCCCTCCATTCCTCTTCCGCTCGCTGTGGCGTGCAAACCGACAACCCCGAACCCCGAACCCATGACCCTCAACCCACTCGATCTCCTCCGCCAACTCGCCTCCGGCATCCTCCCCGACGCCGCGCCGACCCCGCAGCCGTCCATCGATCAACTGGGCTTCGCCGAACTCCTCAGCCGCGTCCAAGGCGGCGACATCGCCAGCAACCAACCCGTCGACATCGCACCCGGCGCAAAGATCGAACTCACACCCGACCAACTCAAACGTCTCGGCGTCGCCCTCGACGCCGCCGAAGCCGCCGGACACGACCGCGTCCTCGCCCTCATCGACGGCCAGGCCCTCACCATCGACGTCCAGAGCCGCATGGTCATGGAATCACACTCACCCGCCGACGCGCGAATGCTCACCGACCTCGACGCCGTCATCAGCGTCCCCGACGCAAGCATCAAAGACCTCCGCTCCCTCTTCTCAAAGAACGACCGCAATCAATCAACCTTGTCCCCGCTCGCCAACCTCCAAACACTCCGAAACCAATCGCTCTCGGAAATCATGAGTTCCAACGACCAGTCTTCTCCTCGGCCGTGAAACGGGGCGCGCGATGCCTGTCAGGTTCTTCGCCCATGAAATGGGCGCCCGATGGTTGCCAGACGCGCCAGCGTCTGGAAAACAGCCCCGTGTTACCTCTCCCCAGCCCATGAAATGGGCGACCGAACAACTCGCCTCTTCGCCTCTTCGCCTCTTCACCTCTTCACCCCCTCACCTGCTCACCTGCTCACCTGCTCACCCGCTCACCCGCTCACCCGATCACCCGATCACCCGATCACCCGATCACCCGATCACCCGCTCACCCGATCACAAGGACGAACCCATGGCCTCCACCATCGCCCTCTTCACCGGACTCACCGGCCTCAACGTCAACGCACGAAGACTCGAGACCATCGGCAACAACATCGCTAACGTCAACTCCTACGGCTTCAAGTCCACACGCATGATCTTCGCGCCCGCCGCAAGCCGGGACTTCACCCTCGGAACCGTCCCGGGAGCCACCACCGGAGGCAGCAACCCAGGACAGGTCGGCCTCGGAGTCAACCTCTCGGGAACCCAACGCAACTTCAACAACGGCGCCATCTCCAACACCGGGATCAACACCGACCTCGCCATCGAGGGCGACGGATTCTTCATCGTCTCACGCAACAACGAGCAGTTCTACACCCGCGCCGGAGCCTTCCAGTTCAACGCCGAGAACGACCTCATCACCACCTCAGGCGAGCGCCTCCAGGGATACGCCGTCGATGCCAACTTCAACCTCGTCACCGGCCAACTCGTCGATATCAACGTCCCCATCGGCAAGCAGACCATCGCCAACGCCACACAGAACGTCCGATTCTCCGGCAATCTCAAGGCCAGCGGCACCGTCGCCACCACCGGCGCGGCCCTCGGCTTCTCCGCCGCCGGCATCGCCACCGGCGCGACATTGCTCACCGCCGTCGGCGCGGGAGCCTACCTCGCAACCGACACCATCACCGTCACCGGAGCGCTCCGCAACGGCAAAGCCGTGCCCGACGCGACCTTCACCGTCACCGCCGCCTCCACCGTCGACGACCTCTTCCGCTTCGTCCGGGACGCCCTCGGCATCGTCCAGGACGGCGGCTACACCGCCGGCGACCCCACCGGCGCCGCCGAACCCGGCTCGTACACCGTCGCCGCGGGAGTCGTCAACCTCGTCGGCAACCTCGGCCTCAACAACGACATCACCTTCACCAACTCAAACCTGGTGACCAAAGATGCCGCGGGCGTCGCCAAGGCAAGCCCCTTCACCATGAACAAAACCGCCGCCGCCAACGGCGAATCCGTCCGCACCACCTACATCGTCCACGACTCCCTCGGCACCCCCATCGAAGTGGACCTCACCATGGTCCTCGTCGCCGCCAATAGCAGCGGAACCTACTGGCGAGCCTTCCTCCACTCGCCGGGCGATACCGACCAAGCCCTCCAACTCGAAGTCGGCGCACGCGTCGAGCCGCCCCTCGGCCCAGTCCCGCTCCTCCAGTTCGACAACTTCGGACAACTCGTCTCGCCCACACAGGTCACCATGGAACTCGACCGCACGAACACCGGCGCCGACGACCCGCTCACCGTCAACCTCCAGTTCGCCGCCGGAGGCGACGCCGTCACCGCCTTCTCCGATACCACCACCGCACAATCCTCCATCGCCGCCGTCTTCGAGGACGGCTCACGCCTCGGAACACTCTCGACCTTCTCCGTCGGGACCAACGGCGTCATCACCGGCGGCTTCACCAACGGCCTCACCCGAACCATCGGGCAACTCGCCCTCGCAACCTTCACCAACCCCGAGGGACTCGTCGACGCCGGCGGCAGCCTCTTCCGCGTCGGACCAAACTCCGGCAACGCCGTCATCACCGAACCCCTCGAGTTCGGCACCGGACGGCTCATCGGCGGAGCCCTCGAACTCTCCAACGTCGATCTCTCCGAAGAATTTATTAACATGATCCTTACATCGACCGGCTACTCCGCCGCCTCCCGGGTCATCACCACCACCGACCAGCTCATCCAGCAACTCCTCACCATCGGACGATGAATATTCGTACTCTTCAGCCGTTTGCAACGAGTGCATGGAGTCTGTTGAAATGTCTTGATCTTCACCCCGGAGGGGTGGTCTGTCGTAGCCGGGGGTGGAGCAGCCTGCCCGCCGCGGCGGGACACCCCCGGAAAGCAACCCCCCGCACTCTCTTCCGAACCCCGAAGGGGTGCCACGCGATCGGAACAAATCGACACGCGCCCGTTTGGAGACGCAGTCTTTGCATTCCGCTGAAGAGTTACGACTAACCATCGCCAACCGGCGCCGATCGCGCCGGTTGACTCTCGATCGACCACCCGTGTGCGCGCACCGCTGGTCGATCCGCGCCCCCAATCCCTCGCCAATCCCCCTCAATCGGTCGCATCCGCCGACACGGGTTATGGGACAAAACGCCGGTCTGCAACGCCCTCGCAACCCCGAAAGCCACCTGTTTCCCTGAGCGCCGCCCCACCAACCACCGATCCCATTGGAGCATCATGCGCGTGATCCGTCGCCCCTGATCGGGAGTCGCTCCAATGGCCAAAGAAGCCCCGCCCCCCGCCTCCCCACCCGCCGCCGAGCCGCCGAAAAAAGGCCTCCCCATCAAAACCATCGGCGCCGTCGCCGTCATGCTGATCGTCGAAGCCGTGGCCATCGTCGCGGGAATCAAGATGTTCGGCGGTCCTTCCGAGGTCAAAGGCGTCGAACTCGAGCACGCCGAGCACGACGAGGGAGACATGCTCGTCGAGGTGCCCGTCCTGCATGAAAAGTTCACCAACGGCTCGTCGGGCCGCGTGTGGATGTGGGACACCGAGGTCATCATCAAAGCAAAGAAGAAGCACGCCGGCGAGGAGACGCCCGTCGCCCCGAAGAAGGAGGAGGAAGGCAAGAAGGCCGCCGCCGAAGGCCACGGTGAGCAACCCGCGGGCCCCATGCTCCGCGAAGAAATGAAGGCCCGCATGGCCGAGATACGCACCGGCATCGGCGCCATCATGTCGAGCGCTCAGCACGCCTACTACACCGAACCGGGCCGCGAAACACTCAGCCGACAGATCCTGGAGTACCTCCGCAAGGTCTTCGGCCAGGACGCCGAGGGCAACGAACGAGTCCAGGAAGTTCTCATCCCGAAATGCCTCGGCTTCCCCGCCGACTACTAAAAAAACTTGGCCTTGTCGCCGCGCAGATTGTGCGCTGAGGAAGTGTGCCCACCGCGCAAAGAAGACTATCGGACCCTGCTCCCGAGCGCCGATATGTCCCTCGCCGCTGTCTCGCCGCCTGACGGAGGTCATGGGTGGGAGCGTGCGCGGACGGATGCGTGATCGAATGGCCGACGAGGAAAAAGAGCCAAACTCCAGCGAAGAACCGGCCCCGGCTCCCGAGGTGTCCGCTGATTCAAGCCCGGCCGACCCAAAGGCCGCCGAGGCATTGGCGGCGGCGCAGGCCGCGATCGCCGCGTTGAATGAAGAGCCGGAGCCGGAGCCCGCGGCGTCCGCAGCGGCTTCGGTGTCAGCCGCCGCGGCGACGAGCGGCAGCGCGCCGCGCGGTGAGCCCGGTGCCAAGCCTTTCGATCTTCCTGACTTCGGCGGCGGCTCCACCAACGACCTGCCCGCCGGGATCTCGATGCTCGCCGACGTCAACCTGAACGTCAAGATCGAACTCGGCCGAACGCGGATGAACGTCGAGAACGTGCTGAGGCTCGCCGAGGGATCGGTCGTGGAACTCGACAAACTCGCCGGCGATCCGGTGGACGTCTTCGTGAACGATCGGCATATCGCACGCGGCGAAGTGCTGGTGCTGAACGACAACTTCTGTGTCCGGATCAGCGAGATCATCGCGCCGCTCGCGGCAGCGGCAGCGGCGGAGGCGGCGGCGGCGTGAAGCAGCGTTGAACGAAGAGCGGCGGAGCCCGCTCGGCCAACAGCCAGGACGGCGACATGGCGACAAAGAAACTCTTAGCCCGCGCATTGACTGTCTTCGCCGCGCTGCTGGTCGGTCTCGGGGCCGAAACCCGCGCCCAGTTGTTGCCCGACGCGCCCGGCCAACACGCGTCCGAGTCGCGCCCGCTTGGAATGCCGAAAGAAGCAGCGGTCGGAGCATCAACCAAGGCGTCGTCGGGCGGCGATTCGGGCTGGATGCGCACCGGGCTCGCGCTCGGCGGAGTCGTCGGTCTGATCGTCGTGCTTCGATTGGCGCTGACGCGCCTCTCGAAGCGCTCGGGCAGCCTCTCGCTTTCATTTGGTGCCGGCGGACGGGCACCCTCGGGCGTGCTCGAAGTCCTGGGACGCTACCCCGTGTCGCGCGGCCACACGCTGGTGCTCCTCCGCATGGATCGGCGCGTGCTGCTGCTCTCGCAGTCCTCTTCGGGTTGTACGACGCTCTCGGAAGTCACCGACGCGGACGAGGTCGCCTCGCTGCTCATCAAGACCCGCGACGAAGAAGGCGCGACCAACGCCGCACGCTTCAACGAGTTGCTGCACCAGATGGAGAGCGACCCGTCGATCATCGAGGCGGAGCGTGGCGAGTCAAACGACAACGGCACGGGATTGCGCGGTCGGTTGGCGCGGTTCCGGGGGGTGCGGGCATGAGGAGTGTGTCGTACCAAGTCGAGAACTGGTTTCCCAGGGCGTTTGCAAGCGAAGATGTCGGCCTGTCGCCGCTCCGCGGTTCAAGAGGTTCCGCAGGTGGCGCTCGCCCCGGGCTTACGCCCGGGGCTATCGGCTGCCGCCGCTCCGCGGCTCTGAGTTCGATGATGGTGTGGTGGATTGCGGTGTTGATGATGTTGCCGACGACGGCGATGGCGCAGGGCTTCGTCGGCCCTCCCGCGCCGAACACCACCCACTCGATCGTTGATCCGGCGGGGATCGCGACCAATCCACTCGCGCTCCTGGAGAGCGCGGCGGCGGCCATGCCCGGCGGAAAAGAGGGGATGACCGGGCCCCAGAACCTGAGCGCGTCGCTGAACATCGTGGTGCTGCTGACGGTGCTGACGCTGGTGCCGTCGATCATGGTGATGTGCACCTGCTTCATCCGGTTCGTGATCGTGTTCGCGCTGCTGAAGCAGGCGATGGGAGCGCAGAACATCCCGCCCAGTCAGGTCATCACGGCGCTCGCGCTCTTCATGACATTCCTGGTGATGAGCCCGACGCTCGACCGGATCAACAAGGAGGCGATCGCGCCGTATCAGACGGGCGAGATCACCGACCAGATGGAGATGTGGAACCGGGCGAAGGGGCCGCTGCGCGAGTTCATGTTCGCGCAGATCGAGGCGTCGGAGAACTGGTCGTCGCTCTACATGGTGCTCAACTATCGAGGCGTGGACACGTCGGAGCCGGAGAAGTTGAAGCGGGCCGACGTGGACATGATCTCGCTGATCCCGGCGTACATGCTGAGCGAGTTGAAGGTGGCGTTCCTGATGGGGTTCCGGGTGTACCTGCCGTTTTTGATCATCGACATGGTCATATCGAGTCTGTTGATCTCGATGAGCATGATGATGCTGCCGCCGGTGTTGATCAGCCTGCCGTTCAAGTTGCTTTTGTTCGTGCTGGTTGACGGGTGGCAGTTGGTGGTGGGGAGTCTGATGCAGTCGGTGGTGCAGCCGGGGCTGTAGACGGAAGAAGGCATTCACCGCGGAGGCCCGCCGCGGCGGGTGAACTCTGAGGACGCAGAGGAAGACAGAAAAATGGAAGAAGGGGTTCAAGGCCCAAGACCCAAGACCCAGGACCCAGGACTCAGGACTCAGGACTCAGGACTCAGGACTCAGGACTCAGGACTTCGGCGACTCCCATGCCCATCGACGACGCAACACTCGACCTTGTGAAACAGTCTCTCATCATCATGATGAAGATTTCTTTCCCCGTTCTCGCGGCCGGCGTCGTGATCGGCCTCATCATCAGCATCTTCCAGAGCGTGACGTCGATCCAGGAGCAGACCCTGGCGCTCGTCCCCAAGATATTTGTGATGGTCGGCGTGACGGCGGCGATGCTGCCTTGGATCGTCGCGCGGCTGGCGGAGTTCGCGGTCGAGATGTTCCGGTTGCACTAGACGAACGCCCCAAAGACAAAGACATTCACCGCAGAGGCGCAGAGAAAGGCAAAAAATGCTGGGCTCAAGGCAAAAAACATCAAACCCTAAACCCTAAACCCTAAACCCTAAACCCTAAACCCTAAACCCTGAACCCCCAACCCAAGTCCAACCATTGACCCCCGACCCATCCATCATGGAGCATCTGCCCGGCTTTGTGCTGGTGCTGTCGCGTTTGACCGGGTTGTTTCTGTTTGCGCCGCTCTTGTCGAGCCCGACGCTGCCTCGGCAGGTGCGGGCGTTGCTCGCGATCGGGTTCGCGGCGGCGGTGTACCCGACGATCGTCGCCGCGGGGAGCGTGCCGGCGCGGCTGGACCTGTTTGACCTCGCGCCGATGATGGCGAGCGAACTTTTGATCGGCCTCTCGATCGGCGTGCTCGCGTCGATCCCGCTTTTCACCGCTCAGTTGTCGGGCATCATCATGGGGCAGCAGATGGGGCTCGGCCTCGCATCGGTCTACAACCCCGCCATCGACTTCGAGGGCGACACGCTCGGGCAGATTCTGTTTTTCGTGGCCCTCGCGTCGTACCTCGTCGCCGGCGGTCTGGAGGCGGTGTTCGGGGCCCTGCTCTCGACGTTTCAGACCATTCCCTTTGGTGGATTCGGAGCGGAGGACACGCCGCTGGACTTGCTCGTGGCGATCACATCGTCCGGATTCTCGCTCGCGCTGCGGCTGGCGCTGCCGGTGCTGCTGATCCTCATGCTGGAATCGGTGGCGGTGGGGTTCATCATGAAGACGGTGCCGGGGCTGAACATCATGAACATCGGCTTCCCGATCCGGATCCTGCTGGGGATGTTCATGGTGGTGTCGTCGATCGTGATCACGTTTGAGGTGCTGATGAGCGAGATCTGGACTGACCTGGAAAAGGTGAAGAGTTGGGCGGGGGGGTAGCGGCGGAAGGCGGAAGGCGGAAGGCGGAAGGCGGACAGCGGGTATTCGAAATTTCAAATTTCAGAGAAGTGAGTGAGTTTCAGGTGAGGTGTTTGACTGATGGCAGAAGACCTTGGTGAGAGAACCGAACAGCCGACGGAGCGTCGGCTGGAAGAGGCGAGAGAGAAGGGTCAGGTTGCGCGCAGCGCGGACCTTTCCGCGGCGGTGGTGCTGACGGCGGTCGTCGCCGTGAGCCTGATGTTCGCGGAGTACGCGTTCGGCGGCATGGCGCAGTTGCTGCGGGCCACGCTGTCGGAAGGGGTGCTGGGGCGCGGGTACTCGTTGTCGGGGTTGGTGCCGGAGTTGATGGTGTCGTTCGGCGAGGCGGCGCGCGTGGCCGGGCCGGTGATGGTGTTCATGTGCGTGATCGGATTGATGGGGGCGCTCGTGCAGGTGGGGTGGCGCATCACGCCGCAGGCGCTGGAGCCGAAGTGGAGCAAACTGAATGTGCTGACGGGGTTCAAGAATCTGCTGGGAAAGAAGGCCTTGGTGAAAGGCGGGCTGGACCTGTTGAAGTTCTCGATGGTCGCGGCGCTGGTGATCTTCGTGGTGCGCGGGCAGCACCATGAGATCCTTGCGCTGGCGAACCTCGATGTCTTCCAGGGCTTCGCTCGCTCGGCGGCGCTGGTTCGGGACCTCGCGCTGTGGGTGCTGGCGATCCTGGTGATCCTGGGGCTGGTTGACTTCTGGTACCAGCGTTGGCAGCACCGGACGGACCTGCGCATGACGACGCACGAGGTGAAGGAAGAGCGGCGGAGCAACGAGGGAGACATGGAAATGAAGGGGCGGCGGATGCGGATCGCGCGGCAGATCGCGATGCAGCGTCTCAGTTCCGCCGTGCCGACGGCGGATGTCGTCGTGACGAACCCGACTCACTACGCGGTGGCGCTGAAGTACGACGCGGAATCGGGCTCGAAAGCGCCGAGGGTGGTGGCGAAGGGGGCCGACTATCTGGCGTTGAAGATGAGATACCTCGCGGCGGGGGCGGGGGTGCCGATTGTGGAGAGGCCGCCACTGGCGCGGGCGCTGTACAACGAGGTCGCGGTGGGGAAGGAGATTCATCCCGCGCACTACGAGGCGGTGGCGGAGGTGCTGGCGTATGTGTACCGGCTTGAGCATCGGGCGGCGGGGTAAGCCAGATCCAAGATAAATCCAAGGCAAAGACAAAGACAAAGACATTCACCACAGAGACACAGAGAGTACAGAGGAAGGCAAAGAAAAGGAATTGGGGTAGAGGCAAAAGGCAACAAACCCAAGACCCTGAACCCTGAACCCTGAACCCTGAACCCCGAACCCTTCCCCATGCCCACACTCGCCGCAACCAAACCACTTCCTTACTGGGCGCAAGCCTTGGCCAAGCATCGCGGGATGATTGTGCCTTTGGCGTTTGCGATGTTGGTGGTGGTGATCGTGGTGCCGATGCCGCCGATGATTCTGGATGTGCTGCTGGCGTTCAATATTGCGCTGGCGATCGTGATCCTGATGACGACGATGTACACGCGGGAGACGCTGGAGTTCAGCGTGTTTCCATCGCTGCTCCTGGGGACGACGTTGCTGCGGCTGGTTCTGAACATCGCGTCGACGCGGCTCATCCTGACGGCGGATGCGTCGAGCCCGGAGCAGGCGAAGGGGGTCGCGGGCGAGGTGATCTCGGCGTTCGGGACGTTCGTCGCGGGCGGGTCGCTCGCCGTCGGTGTGGTCATCTTCCTGATCATCATCGTCATCCAGTTTGTCGTCATTACCAAGGGGGCGACGCGCATCAGCGAAGTGGCCGCGAGGTTCACGCTCGACGCGATGCCCGGCAAGCAGATGGCGATCGACGCCGACCTGAACGCGGGGGTCATCAACGAGCAGCAGGCGCGGGAGCGCCGCGTGCGTGTCGGGCGCGAGGCGGACTTCTTCGGCGCGATGGACGGCGCCAGCAAGTTTGTCCGAGGGGACGCCATCGCGGGGCTGGTCATCACCGTCATCAACGTCATCGGCGGGTTCATGATCGGGTGGCTCGTGAAGGGCTGGCCGCCGCTGCAGACGGCGGAGGTCTTCACCATCCTCACGATCGGCGACGGGCTCGCCGGGCAGATCCCGGCGTTCATCATCTCGATCGCGGCGGCGCTGGTGGTGACGCGCTCGGGCTCGAACACGGACCTGGGGACCGAGATGACGGCCCAGATCGGGTCGAACCCGAAGGCGCTCTACATCGCGGCGGGATTCGTGACCATGCTGGCGTTCACTCCCTTGCCCGCGGCGCCGCTGCTGCTGCTGGGCGGCATCATGGGGACCATCGCGTTCTTCCTTCAGAAAGACACGAAGCAAAGGGGCGAGGTCGAGCGCATGGCGGCGGCGCAACTCGCGGCGGCGCCGTCGGTGCCGCCGGTTGAAGACCTGTTGAAGGTGGACACGATGGAGTTGGAAGTTGGGTACGGGCTTGTGGGTCTTGTGGATACGAAGCAAGGCGGCGATCTGCTCGATCGGATCTCCGCGATCCGTCGTCAACTCGCGGCGGAGATCGGCATGGTGCTGCCGCCGGTGCGGATACGCGACAACATGACGCTGCAACCGAACGTGTACCGGATCAAGATACGCGGGAGCGTGGTGGCGGAGGGAGAGACGAGGCCGGGGCTGCTTTTGGCGATGGATTCGGGGATTGCGTCGGGTCCGATCGGGGGAGAGCCGACGCGTGAGCCGGCCTTCGGGCTGAACGCGTGGTGGGTGCCGATCAACCTGCGGACGCGAGCCGAGAGCCTGAACTACACGGTGGTCGATGCGACAAGCGTGCTGACGACGCACCTGTCGGAGGTGGTGCGCGGCCACGCGGACGAGCTCCTGACGCGCGAAGAGGTGAACAACCTCATCGCGCAGTTGAAGCAGCGGGCGCCGAAGTTGGTGGAGGAGACGGTGCCAAAGGTGGTGTCGCCGGGCGAGATGCAGAAGGTGTTGCAGTCACTTGTGCGGGAGCGGGTGCCGATCCGTGATCTGGAGACGGTGATCGAGACGCTTTCGGATTGGGCCCCGAAGACCAAGGACCTGGATGTCCTGACGGAGTATGTGCGGAACGCCCTGAGGCGGACGATCTG
Source organism: uncultured Phycisphaerae bacterium (assembly GCA_947085435.1). GTDB lineage: Bacteria > Planctomycetota > Phycisphaerae > Phycisphaerales > UBA1924 > JAEUIV01. The sequence goes on along the minus strand of CAMTWL010000040.1, from coordinate 19,131 downwards.
CCAGCAGTTTGCGGTGCCGGCGGACCCGGCCCGGGCGGGCACCGGGAAAAAAGCAAGCCAACGGCTCGTGTGCGTCACGCTTGACCCAGCGTTCGAGGACGTGATCAGCGGGTACATCGACCGCTCGTCGGCGGGGACGACGCTCAGCATCCCGGCGGGGGTTGCGAATACGGTGGCGAGAAGGATCAGCGAGGCGCTGAAGCCGGTGGTGAGCGCGGGGCACCAGCCGGTGGTGATCGCCTCGCCCCAGGTGCGGGCGCAGGTGCGGCAGATTCTGGAGCACCATCTGCCGAACGCGGCGGTGCTGGGGTACAACGAGATCGTGCCGGGGATCGAGGTGGAATCGATGGGGCTGGTGACGATGCCGGCGGAGAAGGTCGCGGCTTGAATCCGTCAAGACAAATACATTCACCACGGAGACACGGAGACACAGAGGAAGGCAGGAAAAAGGGAATAGGGAGTGGGGAATAGGGAATGGAAAAAACCAAGACCCGAGACCCGAGACCCTAGACCCTGAACCCTGAACCCCGTATCCAGCAAGTTGCAACCACGGGCCGATGATGTACCCTGCTCCCGTTGATCGTTTTCGGCAGGATGCCGAGCACACACGCCATGGAGGGCTTCGTGACGATCCGTACCTATCGCGGCAAATCCGTGGCGGAAGCGATCGCGCTGGTCAAAAAAGACCTGGGCCGTCAGGCTGTCATTCTGAGTACGCGGACGTACAAGTCCGGCGGCCTCTTTGGGTTTCGCGCGCGGATGATGACCGAGATCACGGCGTCGGACCAGCCGCCGGGGCGCGGAATGCCGATGGTTCCGAGATCGAAAGCCGAGAAAAAGCCGGAGGCGTTCGTGCCGTCGTCGGCACCGGCCGAGCCTTCGCTGAAGCAGGTCGCGCAGATGATCGTCGCCGCGAACGCGAAGACACCGATCGAGGACGAACTGGCCGCCATCAAGCGGATGGTCGGTCAGGTGTTGCGCTCAGCGAGCGCCCCGACCCAGCCGGGGATGCCGGAGGCGCTCTTCGAGTGCTACCAAAAAATGCTCGAGTCGGCGGTCGCGTCGGAGATCGCCTCGGATATCGCGGGGCAGGTGCGGGACGAGTTGAATCAGGCGGAACTGCGCGATCCGGAACGGGTTCGGCGTGCGGTTCTGGGCCGGCTCGCATCGCTGATCCCCGTGTGCGGCGAAGGGGTGAAGGCCGCGCGAGGCATCGACGGTCGGCCCCTCACCATCGCGCTGGTCGGACCCACGGGAGTCGGAAAAACCACGACGATCGCCAAGTTGGCCGCGACGTACAGGCTGAAACAGGGGCGAAGAGTCGGGCTGATCACCTGCGATACCTACCGCATCGCGGCGGTGGATCAACTGCGGACGTATGCCGGGATCATCAACATCCCGCTCCGCGTTGCGATGTCCCCGGCGGAGATGCGGTCGGCCTGCGCCGCGATGGCCGACAGCGACGTCATCCTGATCGACACCGCCGGACGCGCGCCGCGGGACGTGGCGCGCCTGAACGAACTCAAAGCCCTCATCGGCGCGGCGGCGCCTCATCAAACCCACTTGGTCCTGTCGTCCTCGTCGGCCGAGGCTTCGCTGCTGGATGCCGCGGAGCGCTTCGCGCCGCTGGGCTGCGACCGCGTGATCCTGACCAAACTCGACGAGGCGGTTTCCTTCGGCGTCGTGGTCAACGTGCTGAAGCGACTCAACACACGCCTCTCGTTCGTCACCACCGGGCAGGAAGTCCCGGACCATATCGAGGCGATGACCCCCGATCGCTTCGCGCGGCTGGTGATGGGGGCGGAGACGCTGGCGCGATGACCGCTCTCTCTGACCAAGCGACAAGGTTGCGGGCGCTGGCCCTCGGAGCGGAGCCGGTCGCGCGCGCCGCTCGGCGGGCGCATGTGATCGCGGTGGCCTCGGGCAAGGGGGGCGTCGGCAAGACGAACATCGCGGTGAATCTGGCCATCGCGCTCGCGGACTCTCTTCACGAAACAGTCTTGATCGACGGCGATTTCGGCCTTGGAAACGCGGACATGCTCTGCGGCCTAAGTCCGAGCAGGCATGTGGGCGCGGTGGTCGACGGCCGACGGTCGCTCGAAGAGATCGCGGTCCAATATCGGCCTCGGCTGAGACTGGTGCCCTGTGGCTCGGGGGTGGCGTCGCTCGCGGACCTGGATTCGGCGTCGCGCCGGCGATTCATGGAGGCGTTCGCGCAAGTGGAGCGTTCGGCCGAGGTTCTGATATTGGATTGCGGCGCGGGTCTTGGCGCGGTTGTTCTGGATCTGTTGGCGCTCGCGGACACGACGCTGATCGTGACAACGCCCGAGCCGACTTCAATCGCGGATGCCTACGGCGTGATCAAGACGTTGATGACCAGGGAACCGAGGCCGTTGCCGCGCTCGATTCGATTGGTCGTGAATCAGGCGTCAGGTCGGAAAGAAGCGGTTGCGGTTCACGCTCGCATGGCGGCGGTGTGCGATCGGTTCCTCGGGTTTGGCTTGCTGTTTGCGGGGATGGTGAGTCTCGATGCGCGGGTGCCGCAATCGGTTCGGATGCGTCGGCCGTTGCTTGTGGCGCATCCTCGGAGCGAGGCATCGCGTGATGTTCGGAGTTTGTCCGTATGTTTGGAGCGCGATGTATTGCGCGAGGCGACGGCGTGTCGTTCCGAGCGAGGGTTGCTCGAGCGGTTATGGAACCTTGTTGGCGGCACAAACTGACCTGAATTCAAGGCCGAAATCAGGATTTGCTCATGCGGTGTTGATGGAACGGGTGGCGTCGCCGATACAAGTCCGCCGGGCGTCGTTGCGCCATCCCCATTTTGCTGAAGAGAGAGCGGATTCGTGAAATCAGTGTTTCCAGTGCGTGCCGTGGCCGGTTGCTTCGCCCTCGCGTGCTTCGGGGTGGCGTTGCTGGCCGGACTTGGGGCGGATCGGGACGCCGGGGCGATCCTCGGCACCGCAATCCTTGCGCTTGTTGTTGGCCAGATCGTGGGTCTTGTCGGCGGCTGGGTGATGGCTCGTTCGTTCCAGGAAGCGCTCGACGCGCATCGACGATTGCCTGCCGAGGGCGCGTCCGGGCAAGGAGGTGGGTCGTTGTGAGGGATGCGTGCTGAGTGATCCTCCCCAATGGCCGGCGCGAAAAAATCAGTTTCTTGAGTTTTTTTTCAGTTCCAACTTGTGCGGGGCCGTTCGCGCGTTATATTGTGCGTGACGGCCAAGGATGGGCCGCCGCCGCTGCGTGCGGCATGACGAGGCCATGAAGCCTCCGAGAGATGAGTGGTCAAGGAGCCGACCATGACAAGCGTTCAAGTGAAATCCAAGGGCAGAAAGACCTCGTCCGGTCGAGGCCGCGCCCCCGTTGTCCCGCCACGTCCGAAGACGCCTCACGAGCGTCGGATGCAACTGGACGCGATCCCGATCCGCGAGATCTGGGTGACGTACCACGAAGCGCAGACCGAGGAACTTCGGAACTATCTGATGGAGAAGTTCCTCCACCTCGTCCGCTACAACGCGGAACGCATCTACACCCGTCTCCCGGACGAGGTGGACATCGAGGATCTCATGTCCGCCGGCCTGTTCGGGCTGATGGACGCCATCGACGCCTACGACCTCGAGCGGCAGGTGAAGTTCGAGACCTACTGCGCCCCGCGCATCCGCGGAGCCATCCTCGACGAGTTGCGCTCGATGGACTGGGTGCCCCGCCTCGTCCGCCATCGCAGCGCCAAGGTCGACCAGGCGCGGATCGCGCTCGAGATGGAGCTCGGACGCACGCCGACGGTGGAGGAAATCTCCCGCCGCCTCGGCGTGGACGAGGAGGAACTGAAGAAGATCTTCAAGGACGGCTTCGCGGTCTCGATCACGAGCCTTTCACGCACCTGCTTCAACAGCGATTCGAGCCGCGAGGTGCGTGAGATCGACGTGGTCGAGGACGCCCGCCAGGACACGCCGCTGGGCGAGATTCAGCGGCGCGACCTGAAGGACCTGCTCACGAAGGGGCTGTCGCGGGCCGAAAGACTGATCGTGGTCCTCTACTACTACGAAGAGATGACGATGAAGGAGATCGGGATGACCCTGGACCTCTCGGAGTCCCGCGTCAGCCAGATGCACTCCTCGATCCTCGCTCGCCTCAAGGCGCAGATGCAGCACCGCTTCCGGGAGTTCGAGCCCGCCGAAGGATGACCCCGCGGCCACGCCGCGATCAACATACTCCTTGGCGTCCGCCCACGAAGTCGCGCTTGTGGGCGGCTGCCTTTAACCGGGGCGTCCGTATAACATCCGTCCATGCCCCGCGCCATCGTCATCCGAACCGCGGGAACCAACTGCGACTCCGAAATGGTCCGCGGCTTTCAACTCGCCGGCGCTCGCACAGACCTCGTCCACCTCGACCGACTCACCGCTCATCCCGCCACGCTCGACGACTACGACCTCATCGGCTTCGCGGGAGGCTTCTCCTACGGCGACGACTGCGGCGCCGGCCGCGTGCAAGCCGTGAAAATCCGCGAACGCCTCCTCCCCAGCCTCCACGCCGCACGCGACCGGGGAGCCCCGATGATCGGCGCGTGCAACGGCTTCCAGGTGCTCGTCCAGACCGGCCTCCTCCCCGGCGGCGACGAGCAATCCACCGCGCTCGCCGCCAACGCCGGCGGCCGATTCATCGACAACTGGGTCCCCGTCACCTATGAGTCCGCCAGCGTCTGCATCTGGACCGCCGGACTCTCCGCCATCAACAACGATGCCGCGATGCTCCCCATCGCCCACGGCGAGGGCCGCTTTATCGCCGCCACCGACCGCGCCCTCCGCGAACTCGAACAGCACGGCCAGGTCGCCCTCCGCTACCAATCCGACATCAACGGCTCAACGGGAAACATCGCCGGGATCTGCGACTGCACCGGCCGAATCTTCGGCCTCATGCCCCACCCCGAGCGCTTCCTGTCGTGGCACAACCATCCATATTGGACGCGTCTCCCCGCCGCCGAACGCGCCGCCGAAACCCCGGGCCTCCGAATCTTCCGCAACGCCGTCAACGCTGTCTCCGGTAGCCCGGCACTCCGTGCCGGGTAGTTGCCCCATGCCCTCCCCCGCACAACAACGCACCGCCCCCCTCCAAGCCTCCATCGAGACCATCCTCGACGATCGCCTCTGTTCCCACTGCGGCTACAACCTCAAAGGACTCGACGCCACCGGCCTCTGCCCCGAATGCGGCGAATCCTGCTCGGGCGGCGTCTCCTCGCTCGGCCATCGCGTCATCGACAACACGGAGATCGGGCAATCCTCGCTCGCCTACCTCCTCCCGCTCGGGCTCGCGCTCTTCATGTGCGGCCTCTCGGGGCTTGCGCTCGCATGGTTCTCGCACGTCACGCTCATGCGATCCGCTGACTCTGTGCAGGTCCGCATCGGCCTCGCCGCCGCCTCAGCATGGTTCCTCGCAATCCTGATCCTCCTCCGCGATCGACCAACTCCAAAGGGCGGCCTCGCCGGCGACGTGGACGAAGCCGCCTGGCCTCTCAAACTTGCTGTCGCGCTCACCCAGCCGGCGTGGATCGCCGTCGCCGCGCTGAGCCACCTCGAACTCTCCGGCGTCGCCTGGGCATCGGGCGCGAAGTGGGCCGCGTTCGCCGTCGGCGCGCTCGGCCTCCCCGCCGTTCCGTGGCTCCTCTCTTACACCGCGCTCTGGTCAGTCAGCCTTGGGCTCGCGGGTTGGCTGCGCGGCGCGGCCTGGGCCCTCGCTCTCGGCGGCCCCGTCTTCGGCACCATCCAAACTCTCTGGGCCCTCAATCTGAAATGGGCCTTCCTCTTCCAGTTCCCGGAGGGCATCGCACGGTTCATCTGGTTGCTGGGCTTCGCCTGCACCGCCCTCTTTTCCCTTCAACTCGTCGTCGACGCCCGCTGGGCCATCATCAACGCACGCGAACGCGCCGCCCGCGACCGCCGCATCGCCGCCCGCCATCTTCGGTACGCACAGGCCGCCCCCAAACTCGCCCCGATCGAACTCGCCCCCATCGCACCCGAAATCGTCGCACGCCTCGAAGATTCCGCCGTCGCCGCGCTCTCGCCGCCCGAACCACCCGAGAACTACATCCACTACCACGACGACGCACGCATGGAGCCGGGAAAAGACGTGAAACCCTACCCCCTCGAAGACACCGCGCCGCCAGCCGATCCCACCCCATAACGTCGGGTGCCACGGGCGAGCCTGCTTTGAGGCTCGCCCGTGCTCTTCGCCGCAACGCGGCGCGCGAGTGTTGCCAGACCCCGCCGCTTCGGCGCGGGTCTGGAAAATCCTGTTTTTTCAGACTTTTGTGCCCTGGAGGGGCACGCGGCTCGCGCGAAAATAACCACTCCCGTTCACGACATCGCCCCGACCGCCACCCCTCGGCAATTGTCGGACCTTGAGCACCAACCTCACCCCAATGATGGATTCCGGCTCGGAACGCTTATCGCGTTTAAGCCGGGGTCGTTTCGGGTCGATCCACACTTCGGAGGAGCGCTTGCGGAACGTCCGCAGCCCCAGGTCGTCACTCTGTCTGTTGCCAAAGGTGTGTGCATGAACCCTGAGAAAGACGTCCTGACCACGGGCGAAGTCGCCAAAATCTGCAACGTCGCACCCCGCACCGTCAGCAAGTGGTTCGACAGCGGCCAACTCAAGGGTTATCGGATCCCCGGCTCCAAAGACCGCCGCATCCCCCTCAATAACCTCATGCAGTTCATGAAGGCCCACGGCATCCCCATGGACGGCGTCATGTCGGGCAAGACCCGCGTCCTCGTCGTCGACGACGAAAAAGACATCACCGACGCCCTCAAGAAACTCCTCGCAGAACAAGCCGGCTACGAAGTCCGCACCGCGAGCACCGGCTTCGAGGCGGGCATCGAGTGCGAGAAGTTCAAGCCGCATGTGATGATCCTCGACCTGCACCTCGGGGCCGAGGGAGACGCCCGCAACGTCGCCAACATGGTGCGGACGAACGAGGACTTTGCGATGACCCACATCATCGCCATGAGCGGCAAACTCACCGACGGCCAGGCGATGGGCCTCCGCCAGCAGGGCTTCGACCTTTTCCTGAAAAAGCCCTTCCAAGTCCGGCAGGTCGTCGAGGCGATCGAGAAGGTGCATTCGCTGGTGAGTTGACGTGGCACGGGCTTTCAGCCCGTGTGGCTGTTACCGACGAGTATGCGCCTTCGCCCGTGAAATGGGCGCTCGATCCCGGCGCGCCGGGAGCGGCGCCAGCCGCTGGAAGAGGATTTCTTACAACTCTTCTTCGCCCGTGAAACGGGCGAGCGATTCCCACGGTCCCGGCCGATCGCCGCTGCACCATCGCGGAAATCACTCCATCCCGATTGTCGCCTGCCTTCGTGATAACGACCACGAAACCTGCCCCAGCCCAAAGCATCGAATACGATCGGGGTCGACGGAGGCCTCCACATGCGCACCAACGCAATCATCGCCGTTTCGCTCATCATCGCCTGCCTGAGTTGCTGTGAAGGCGCTCCCGCCCAAACCTGCGAACTCATCTACAAATGGGAACCGGGCGAGACCCTCTCGACGCGCCTCACCATCGATCAGGAGCGAACCATCGGCCCGCTCGCACCGCCTGAAAAGCAAGCGAAGAAAAAGCAGGCCAATCGCCGTGAAGAAGAACCCGACCCCCAATCCCCCTTCCTCCCCATCGACCAAGGCTCAAAGTCCCAGCACCTCGTCTGCGACTTCGACATGAAAGTTGCCGAGGTCGATCCCGACGGCGTCGCTCGAATCGAAATGACCTTCCGCCGCGTCGAAGCCGCCGCCGACCTCGCGGATGGCGAGCGGTTCACCTTCGACAGCGCGAAGCCAGCCAAGAAAAACAAAGGGACGAACGAACGCGAGCAAACCCTTGCGGGCCTCATCGGCAAAACAATGTCGATGCGCATCGCCCGCGACGGCCGGATGATCGAGGCCCAAGGAGTCGAACGCCTGATCGAAGCGCTGGTCGCCTTACAAGAACAAGACGCCCTCGGCCTCGCCCTCCTCGACCAACTCCGCGGCGGCGAACAAGGCACAGGCATCGACGACATGTTCCGAATGGGCCCACGATTCCTCCCCGGCCGCCCCGTCCGCCGCGGTGAGTCGTGGACCACGGAGGTCGAACACACGCTGCCCATCGTCGGCAAGATTCGATCAGTGTGGGACTCAACCCTCGCAACTCTCCAACGCCGCGGCAAAGGACAAATCGCCACCATCAAGAGCAAGGCCGACATCCGCGTGAATACGCCGCCCGCCGGCACCACCGGCCTCCCACCCGGCATCGATCTGGAGTTCATGCCGGGCAAAGGCGAAGCGGAGACGATCTTCGACGTCGAAGCGGGTCGCGCGGTGAGCGCGGAGATGTCACTCGAACTCTCTGTAGAGGTGCGCGCCGGTGAAATGGTCGGCGTGATGCAGACGATGACGTGCAGGATGAGGAACGAGGTGATTGAGAACATGAAGCGCTGAGCCATGTGGGCTCGGCGCATCGCCCAACTCAGGGGCTCATCCCCCTGATGCGTTGCTCGACCGTTGATGCGATCTTCTCCCACCCTTCGCGATCGTTGGGCACATCCTCAAACGTGCTCGGTGGCCCGAAATAGGCTTGGATTTTCCTCGGGCGAGGGAGTTTCCGACTGGGATCCATCGCCTCAAAGCATCCTTCGAGCCAGCACGGAACGACCGGCACCCGCGCCCCCGCAACAATCATCCCGATTCCGCTCTTCACCGGGAGCATCTCGCCCGTCCGCGACCGCGCCCCTTCCGGGAAGAGGATGTACACGCAAGGCTCGTCGACCAAGCGATCTCGCAGGTCAGCGAGCGCGTGCCGTCCGCGATTCGCCCGATACATGGGAAGTGCGTTCAGGAGCATCGCGGCAAAGAGCGACGTGTGAGCGCGCTCGAAAAAAACGTCCGCCGCCGCGATCGGAAACACGCGATCGCACAGCCGCACCGGCATCGCCGCTGCGAGGACGAGCGCATCGAGATGACTCGTGTGATTCGCCACGAGGATAAATGGAGGTTGCGCCGGGATGTTCTCCCGTCCGTGGATTTCGAGACGGTGATACACCGCGAGAAACATCCTCACCGAAGACCACCATGCGGCGTGACCGAAGGTGGCGATCAGCCCCGACTCCCGCCGGAGGCTCTTCGCCCGGGCGATCGGCGGAAGGTCGATGTCAGCGGCGGGTCGGTATTGCCAGTTGCTCATCGTTCGTTCGCCGGTCTACCAACCCCCGGTGATGATGCGCGCCGGTTCTTCCTCGCCAACACCGTGAAAGTACGCGACGTAATGGAACAGTGCCGGGACGGACAGGAGCAGGCTGTTGCACCGATCGAGGACACCCCCGTGCCCAGGGATGATCGATCCCATGTCCTTGATCCCCACGTCGCGCTTGATCGATGAGATCATCAGATCGCCCAGTATCCCGAGCACGCTCACCATCGCGCCCATGATCAACAGGTGCGGCGCATCGCGAAGATTGCTCTGAAAGAACGCGCGCCCAAGCGCGAAGGTGAGAGCCGTCGTCAGCGCGACCGCCCCAACGGCCCCCGAGACGGTCTTGTTCGGGCTTGTCCGCGGCGCCAACTTGGGGCCACCCACCAGTTTGCCGATGCAGAAGGCAAACACATCGTTCAACCCCACCGCAAGCAACAGGAGCAAGAGGGGCGCACGATACACCGGCTCGTTGGCAAACCAACTGAGATGCGACAAGCAGCCTCCGAAGAGGAGCGCCCCCATAATGGTCAGGCCGACGCGCTGGAGATAGCCCTTCGGCCGATCGCTGAGGATGGCCCCCGCCGCAATGACGACGATCGACATCGGCCCGAGCGCCATGAACAGCCCAAACCAGTTGTCGAGTGCGGAGAAGTTGAAGAGCAGTATGGACACGATCACAAGCACGGACATGACCTTCTCACGAAACAGCCCGGTGGCCCTGGCGAACTCCCGATAGCACAGCACCCCCATCGCCGTCACCATCAGAGTGGTCGGGAGTTTGCCGAAGAGCACGGGGACGATCACCATCGGCGCCATGACGCCCCAGGACGCGGCACGCCGGACCAACTCGGCGCGGAGCTCGCGCTTCACTCGGCGCGAAAGCAGTGCGATGGCCGAAACCGCGAGAACGAATGCCCCCGCCACTGTTCCGAGCACAATTTGCACGCCCGGGTCGCCCAGCGAGCCTTCGAGGCCGACGAATGGACGAGTTTGGGATGGGTCGTTGAACATGGCTGCTGAAGGATCGTTCGCTGGCTTGTCGATCAATCGCTGCTTGCCCGCTGCGCCTTGAGGATACGCGCAGCGCGAAGAAGTCGGAGAACGATGGTGATCGCGCAACCGACGCAGATAACCAAGAGCGCCGCGGTCGGGGCGCCCCCGCCCCCATCCAAGAATGCGGGCTTCATGCTCCCCGGCATCAACCCCATATAGAACGAGACCATCGTGACGATGAACATCCGCTGCTGCTTGGCCATGGGGCCGCGGTAGTCCTGGGGCGCGCCCGCGACCGTTGCCGCGGCGCGGACGTACGCGACAAAAACCGCCAGCGCGCCCGCGAGGTAGCCCAGAGCAACACTGCCTTGAAGCGCGTACCCAAGCCCGATGAGCCCCGCAAGATCGGATACCCGATCCGGGACCTCGTTGTACAACTCTCCCAAAGCCGAGCGGGTCCGCAGATTGAACGCCACCATGCCGTCGAGCATGTTGCAGAGCAACCGAACCTGAATGCAGACCGCGGCGCCGATCCAGAGGGCGCGCTCCCAACCGCCCGCGATCGGCGTCGCGGCGAGGCAAACCCCCGCAAGAATCCCGAAGACCATCCCCGTGATGCTCAACGAGTTCGGAGTCACTCCCATGCGCGCCAGCCGCGCGGCCGCGCTCACAGCCAAGCGAAGCTCCCTGGCGGCGATCGGACGCCTCTCAAGGGCGCTCCGGACTTCGGAACTTTCGTCGCTTGCGGACATCTTGATGAGTACTCATCGAACAAGCAGCGTGAGGCTGTTGCAGAGCGGAGGCGGAATCCCCTCATTCCACCCCCGGCAGCCACGCCGCCAACAAATCCCGCGCCGCCTCCAAGTCCCCCTTATGGATCATCTCCGTGACGGTATGGATGTAGCGCGTCCCCACGACCACCCCCGCCGCGCGGCAGCCCTCGTTCGCCAGTTGCAGCGCCCCGCCGTCCTGCCCGCCTCGGGCAAGAATCGTGCGCTGGTGCTTGATGCGGTGCTTCTTTGCCACCGCTTCGAGTTCGTCGATGAGGGCGTGGTCGGAGATGAGCGAGGAATCCATGATGTGCAGGCCGCAGCCGTCGCCCTGGATGGTGACTGCTTCGTCCTTCGGCACGCCCGGCGTGTCGCACGAGAGCGAAACATCCAGCCCGATGCCGATATCCGGCTTCACCGTCCGCGCCGCCGTCAGCGCCCCGCGCAACCCAACCTCTTCCTGCACGGTAAACACCGAATAAATCTCGCACGCGTGCGCCGTCTTCGATTTCTCCAGCGCCCGCACCGACTCGATCCCCAGCCAGCACGCCACGCGGTTGTCGAGCGCCTTGCTGACGATCTTGTCCCCCACCTCGATGCACGGCTCGTCCATCACGACCATGTCGCCGATGGTGACGAGTTTTTTGACTTTGGCGACGGGCAGGCCGATGTCGATCGTGAACTCCTTGACCTCGGGGATTTTTTTCTTGTCTTCTTCGGAGGCGATGTGGATGGGCCGTCCGCCGGGGTTCATCACACACTTGATGTCCCCGCCGTTCTTTGTGCAGAGCAGAACCCGGCGGGAAAACAGGTTGCGCGTATCGAATCCCCCCGCGGCGTTGACGCGGATGAAGCCGTCCTCGTCGATGTGGCGGACGTAAAAGCCGATCTCGTCCATGTGGCAGGCGAGCATGACCTTGGTGGGTCGCTCCGGCTCCTTCTGTTTCCCCTTGCTTGCGCGCGGGGCTCGTCTACAGATGAGCGAGCCCATCGGGTCGGTGGCGACATCGTCGAAGAGGCCCTTGACTTCCTTCTTGATGAGTTCGCGGACGCGCTCTTCGCGGCCGGGGATGCCTGGGGTTTCGCACAGACGCTTGAGGAGGTCGAAGTTCATTGTGATGGGCCTGGGGGCTGGGGACCGGGGGGGTGGGCTTGGAGAGCCGCAATCGGCGGCACGACGCGATGCAGAATACGATGTGCGTGCAACGCTGTCTCGCGTCGCATCGTGTCTCTCTCTTTTTCCAGGTCCCCAGGCCCGCAAGCCCCCAAGCCCATCCTCATGGCTACCCAATCCCCCCTCAACTCGCTCCACCAACAGGCCGAGGCCTCCTTCCTTCCCTACGGGGGCGGCGGCGGCGAAGTCGGCGTCGCGGCCCAGGTCGTCGAAACCTTTGGCGAAGTCGAAGGCGAGTACGCCGCGATCCGCAAAGGATGCGTGCTGCTCGACCTGCCGCAACGCGGGACGATCCGGATCACCGGCAAGGACCGCATCGCTTTCCTCGACCGCATGGTGACGCAGGAACTGAAAGGGCTAAAGCCCTTCCAGACTCGCCGCACGTTCTGGCTGAACCGCAAGGGCCGCATCGACGCCGACATGCGCCTCATCGAACTTCCCGAAGAGATGCTGGTTGACGTGGACGTGCTCGCCGCCGCCGGCGCGGTGAAGGCGCTCGCCGAGTTCATCTTCAGCGAAGAGGTCGCGCTGACGAACGAGAGCGAGTCGATGCACCGGCTGTCGCTGCATGGCCCCACCGCGCTGCCGTTGCTCCGCGCGGTAAGCGAGCACCTCGAGGGCGCGCCGCTGGAAGACTTCGGGCCGGGGCTTGCCGCCGTCGTAAAGATTGCAGGGCGGCGCGTCGCCGTGGACCGCACCGATACCACCGGCGAGGTCGGCCTCGAACTCCTGATGAACGTCGGCGATGTCGCGGCGGTCTACGAGCAGTTCCTCGAGCGCGGGCTGAATGGCCACGAACAACATCCGCCGGGCCACGCGCCGCCGCTTACTCCCGCCGGCTACCGCATGCGCCCCGCAGGATGGCACGCCTACAACATCGCACGCATCGAGGCGGGCACGCCGCTGTTCAATATCGACTTCGGCCCGAGTTCGCTCCCCGCTGAAACCGGCATCCTCACCGAACGCGTCTCGTACACCAAGGGCTGTTACCTGGGACAGGAAGTCGTTGCGCGGATGCACTCGCTGGGCCACCCGAAGCAGATGCTCGTCGGCCTCCGCGTTCAACCCACGCCGGAACAAATCGCCAGCGGCCGCGAATGCCAGCCCGTTTCGGGGGCCGCGGTCTCGCGTGCCGGAACCGAAGCCGAAGCAATCGGCGCGGTGGCCAGTTCGACGCGAAGCCCGATGCTCAGCGACGCCGTCATCTGCTTCGCGGCGGTGAAATGGGGCGCGCACGAGCCGGGGACGGAGTTGGTGGTGAGGAGCGAGGCGGGGCAGGTCCCGGCGGTGGTGCAGGCGGGGTTGAGGTTTTGGACAAAGGAATGAGGTTCCATTGCGAAGCAATGGATCAATAAGCCCGCGAAGCGGGCGCCGGTCCCTTGCCCCGGGCGCAGCCCGGGGACAGCAATATTTTTTTACACTCTTTGAGCCCCAGCGGGGCGAAGGAAGCATTCATACACTGACCGCATGGCGCACTCCTTCACCGCGGGCTACGCCCATTTTGTCTTCTCCACCAAGGACCGAGTTCCCACTCTCCCCGACGACACCTCTCGCCTGCACGAATACATCGGCGGCATCGTCCGCGCCGAAGATTCCTCACTCCTCAGCGCCGGCGGGATACCGGATCACATTCACCTGTTGATCCGCCTGCATCCGAGCAAGTGCTACTCGGACCTCATGCGCGTGGTAAAGGCCCGGTCCTCGGCGTGGATCAAAGAGACCTATCCAACGAGCGAGGAGTTCGCCTGGCAGAACGGCTATGGCGGATTCTCAGTCAGCAAGTCCAACGTCGAAGCCGTGCAGGAATACCTCGCGAACCAAGTGGAGCATCACAAGTCGATGACATTCCAACAGGAGTTCATCGGGCTGCTGCAACGGCATGGCGTCGAGTACCACCCTGATTACATCTGGACCTGACCCCGTCCCACCGGCGCCCCGCTGGGGCTTTGCGCTTCTTCCAAGCCGAGTACCCCGGGCTGCGCCCGGGGCAAGGAACCAACGCCCGCGTTGCGGGCTTGAATCCGCAAGACGAAGATCAAGTGAACGGGATCGCTTTACGGCCCCATCACCTCGGCCTACGATTCCCCGTCCCGTCACGAAGAGAATGGAGCAAGTCGGCCCGTGACATCGAATGCGATCAAGAAACTCCTGCAAGCCTCGCCGTTTGTTCGGTTCCGGATGCACATGGGCAACGGACGGATGTTCGACGTCAAGCATCCCGAGTTTGTTTTGATTCACCCGAACGGCCGGGAAGCAGTCGTCGCGGAGGCCGGTGAGGACGGCGTGGAAATCCTCGACATCCTGATGATCCAGTCGATCGAGACGCTCCCGCCCCGCGCCACGAAGAACGGCAAGCGCGGCCGGGCGGCGTGAACATGGCTAACCCGAGACCACCAACTCCTCTTCCTTCTGAGCAATGGCCGATTCGCACAATCTGGGCCCGACCGACCACTCTCGATCCGATCGAAGCGAATGGTGAGGAAAAAAGGCGGGTCGCGCGGTTTTGGTACATCGCGTTCTGCCTGTTGATATCCAGCATCCACGACCGCGCAACAGGTAGACGACTAACGAGCGAGGGTAGGAAAAGCTGGGCCGCGACCTCCAGTTACTATTCGGCGCTTCATTGCGGCCGTCTGTTGTGCTTCCTAACGGTTGGCACCTATCCGTGCGGGCACACTGAGTTGGCGAAATTCCTCAGCGACGGCAATCGTGGGTCATTCAATTGGCCGCACGCTTGCAAGCCGTTCAAACCCTTACTTCGTGAAGCGTTCGGTTTTGGTCATGATCCGATCAGTGTGGTTGATAGTACTTTCTGGGGCAAGTTCGCCCATGGGATTTGTTGTTCCAGAGAGCAGGTTGAGCGATTCGGAAAGTCACTGAACATCCTCCGTACGCTCCGTGAGGACACCAACTACGAGGCACTTCTGATCTGCCACCAGCATGACCATCCACTTCTGAAAGCGGCCTTCGACCGATTGGTGGCTGCGAGCAGGGAAGTCGCTGACATCGGATTCTGTCTTGCGTCGAATGCGTACCGTCACTGGCTGACGAGCGTCGCTCCGGAACGTCTTCGTACCGGGTTGGCTTGGTGTCACGAGTCGAGTCTTCGCTATGTGCTCCGAGAACGGTTCGAATCGTTGCTGTCGGACCCCGAGAGAGAGACGCTGATCCGATCCCTTGACATAGCCGGAGTAAAGGATGAGCAGCAGGGCCGTAGTATCTGGGATGCGTGCAGCCACCCGTTGTTTGACGGCAAGCGGAAATTCATGAGTGCATTCGAGGAGAAGATCGAGTTACTTGAGAAATCTCTGCAAACAGAAGGTACCGCTCCGGTTTCACCGGGCTGACACCGTCAGCACACAAAACAAGCATGAAGGCAAGTTGAATCAAGCGGCAAAGACAGGAATCCCCACATGCAAGCCACCGAGTTTCGCGCAATCGTGACCGCCAACCCCTTCCGGCCGTTCCGCGTCCATCTCGGCAGCGGGCAAACGGTTGATGCGAAGCACCGCGATTTCGTGCTCGTCAGCCCGAGCGGCCGCACGGCTTTCATCTACACCAAGGTTGACCCGGCCGGCGACGAGTTCAAGATGATCGACATCATGCTTATCGAAGCCGTCGAGTTCACCAGCGGAAACGGCAAGAATGGCAACGGCAAAAAGAAATCGTCGTAGCCCTCCGCAACTCATTGCCCTTGGATAGGATTCACCGCCTCTCCCCGCCACCCCCGGGGTACTTCACTCTCTTCACCGGCCAGGGGGGCCAGCCGGAGGAGAATGCTCATGTCAAACAAGAAGTGGACCAAGAAAGAACTGCTCTCGCGCCCCGTCAAGCACGTCGATATCACCAAAATCGACGCGCGCCCCGTCATCAACTCGTACCGCGACATGGCCTATTCGTCGCGCACGCTGGCGCAGGCCGCCGACATCTACTCGATGATGCTCGCGGACAAAGAATGCGCCGTTGTCCTCACCCTCGCCGGCTCGCTCATCAGCGCGGGACTCAAGAAGGCGATCATTACGCTTCTTGAAAACAACATGGTGGACGCCATCGTCTCCACCGGCGCGAACATCGTCGACCAGGATTTCTTCGAGGGGCTCGGCTTCACGCACTACATCGCCCCCGGCTCGCCCGAAGCCCCGCCCGTTGACGACATGACCCTCCGCGACCTGATGATCGACCGCATCTACGACACCTACATCGACGAGGACGAACTCCGCGCCTGCGACGACGCGACCAAGCAAATCTTCGACTCGATCGAGGCCGGCCCATACTCCAGCCGCGAACTCATCGACGCGATGGGCGCCTACCTCGCCGCGAACCATCCGAAGAATGAGTCCATCGTGCTGACGTGCCACCGCAAGCGTGTCCCGATCTTCGTCCCCGCGTTCAGCGATTGCTCGGCGGGCTTCGGCATCGTGCTGCACCAGGTCGAGCGGGCCGAGGCGGGCAAGCCGGCGGTGTCGTTCGACTCGGGCAAGGACTTCCGCGAACTCACGCAGATCAAACTCGCGTGCAAAGACACCGGCCTCCTCATGCTCGGCGGCGGCGTGCCCAAAAACTTCGCCCAGGACATCGTCGTCGCCGCCGAACTCCTCCACGAAGCCAAAGGCGGCAACGCCCGCGGCGAGATCGGCATGCACAAGTATGCCGTCCAGATGACCGTCGCCGACAGCCGCGACGGCGCACTCTCCGGCTCGACCCTCCGCGAGGCCTGCTCGTGGGGCAAGGTCAGCATCGTCCACGAGCAGATGGTCTTCGGCGAAATCTCCGCCCTCTTCCCCCTCCTCGCCAGCGACGCCTACCACCGAGGCGAGTGGAAAAAGCGCACGGATCGCAAGTTCGCCGATCTCTTTGCGGCGGCCGCCGTCTGAAAAAAGACATTCACCGCTGAGGCCCGCCGCGGCGGGTGAACTCAGAGGACGCGGAGAAAAACGAAAAAACTGTGTTCAAGGCATCCGTGTCGGATGCCTTTTTCAACTCGGCTGTGCCGTTGTCTTCCTCCTGCAAGTTGCTTTGCTGAAATGCCTTTCTCTTCAGCCCGACGGGCTGGTCTGTAGTAGCCGGGGGTTGAGCGAGTCTTCGAGCGCAACCCCCGGAGAGAAGTACCCTCAACCCTCTTCAAGCCCTGAAGGGGCGACACTTCGTCGTCGCGGAAATCGCAAGGCCATACATTTTCTCCGGCATCAGCCATTCCATGCGCCCATCTTCGCACTCCACCATCGCGCCGCTGGACAACGCTTCGCCGCGCGCCACAATGCACCATGCAACTCACGGAATCCAACCGCCGCACGCTTTCCTCGCACGTCAGACGTGGGACCGAGCGCTGCGAACCGATGCGTGTCGGCGGGATCATCCCTCGCCGCGCCGCGCCGCGCCCACGTCGCGCCAAAACTCGATCAAGCCTCGCGCCGACGCGCGCCAAAGCGCGCCGAACCGCGCATCCAAAACGCCCCCCACCCCCGCCCACCGCTCGCAATCGCCGTTTTTCGCACGATAAACCGCGATACAACGCGCACGCCAACCGAACACCTCCCAACCCACTGGCAGGCGAGCCGGATTTCCGTTGCAATGGCCGCCTGCTGACGCATCGCACGGAGGACGAATGATCCAAAGCCTCAACTCCAACTCAAACTTGAAGCCGCTCCGCTGCGGCGTCATCGGCGTCGGCCGCATGGGACGCCACCACGCTCGCAAGTACTCCGAGATGAAGGGCGTCGAACTCGTCGGCGTCGTGGACCGGGACGATGAGCGCCGCCTCGCCGTCGCCGAGAAGCACGGCTGCCGCGATTTCAGCCGCGAGGAAGACCTCCTCAAAGCCGGAGTCCAGGCCGTCAGCATCGCCGTCCCGACCACCGAACACCTCCGCTGCGCCGGCCCGCTGCTCGAAGCGGGCGTCGCCTGCCTGATCGAAAAGCCGCTGGCGAACGACGTCACCGAAGCGCGGAAACTGAAAGAGATCGCCGACCGCAGCGGCGCGGTGCTGATGGTCGGCCACATCGAACGCTTCAACCCCGCCGTCCGCGCGCTCCAGCGCGCTCAGGATGAGATCCGCGCCACCGGCCAACCCGGCATCGTCCCGCGATTCGTCGAGGTCCACCGCGTTAGCCCGATGACCTTCCGCAGCGTGGACGTGAGCGTCGTTCTCGACATGATGATCCACGATCTCGACGTGGTCCTCATGCTGATGGGCGGCATCGAACCCGTCGAAGTCCAGGCCTCGGGCGTCCACGTCCTCACCGAGCACGAGGACGTCTGCAACGCGCGGCTCACCTTCCAGACCGCGCACGGCCGATCCGTCGCCAACCTGACCGCCTCACGACTCGCCCTCAAAACCGAACGCAAGATCCGCATCATCGGCGAGAACGGGTACGTCAGCATCGACTACGCGGCGAAAAGCGGCGTCCTGATCCGCCGCACCGCCAACTCCCTCCCCATCGAGGAAATCCGCGAAGCCCTCCGTTCCGGCGCGGACCTTTCCGAACTCGACTACAGCAACCTCGTCACCATCGAGCCGCTCAAGGCCGACGACGCCGACCAGTTGGAACTCGAGTTGACCGAGTTCGTCGACGCCGTCCGCACCGGACGAAAGCCCGCCATCGACGCGGAAGCCGGCTACATGAACGTCCGCACCGCCCACCGCATCATGCAGGAGTGCCGGAAGGATTGGTAGCGGAGCAGTTGGTGGGGCGGGCTTTCAGCCACTGCTGTAAGCATCTTCTTCGAGCATGAAGCCGTTTCAGCCCGCCCAAAATGCGTACGGCAGTGGCTTCCAGCCCGCCGCGGCGGGCGCAAGCCGTTAGCCACCGGCGTGAGCCCTCACCCTTATACGCATCTCGGCGTTGCGACGGACTTAGAGCCTATCCCAATAGACGGTAGTCAGCCGATGAATCTATCCGGCACGCGGAGCGTGCATGGGAGGTTCATGGATGATCCGCGCACGCACGACGACCGGCCGCAAGGCCCGACGGAAG
>CAMTWL010000039.1:0-18586 GCA_947085435.1 uncultured Phycisphaerae bacterium | reverse complement strand
TCCGCCTCGTCCCCGCCGATCCGAATCCTCCAAGCCCACAGGCCCCCAAGCCCTCAGGCCCGCCCGCTCAACAAGCCCCCAGGCCCGCAAGCTCGCAGGACGCGAGTCGCCGTGGCGACCCCCAAGCCCATCCTTCTCTCGAACGCCTCCTCACCCTCTACCTCGACCCCACCCTCTCTCTCGCCGACATCGCCTTCACCCTCGGCCTCTCCATCGCCGAAACACTCCTCCTCACCACCGAAAAAGACTTCAAAACGCTCCTCACATTCTACTCGGATGCGCACGAGCAACGCGCCGCCTTCCTCGCGCGCTGCAACATCGACAAAGCCACGCGCACCCTCATCCGCCTCACGGAGTCAAGCGACAAGCCCGAGACCGCGCGCAAGGCCGCCGGCGCCATCGTCCGCCTCCAGCAGGAATCCAAGCCCCAGAAGATCACCCCCGAACTCTCGCTCAAAGCGGCCACAACGCTCATCAACTACCGCCCGCCGCCGCGCGACGACCCATCAATGAAAGTAAGTCGCCGCACGAACAACCCCCCGCATCGAGCCGCGGAGCGCGCCAGCCAGTAGACCGGAGCGCACGCCCCGGTTATACGGAATCCAAATAGTTCCCGCGCGCTGTTTGAGCCTCCTCCCCCGGCCGCCGCACGATTCATACCAATCCCACCTGAATCCCGCGCGTTTGAGAAGCCGAGTCTGAGGGAGTCCGCGAGCGAAGGCTCGGATCGGACGCGCGAGAATCAAATGTGGTTGGTATCAATCACCTCTTTGCGCGTGATCGAAATGGAATCCGTATCAGATCGAAAGTTCCGAGCGGGGTTGGATCGCGTGCGGCAGCGAGGCCGTTCGCAACTCCTCCGCGCACCACGCGGTCATCGGGCTGATCTCGATGGTGCAATCCGGCTTGCCGTCCGTCGCGCGGGGCACATGCCGTCCGATGGATTCGAGCCAGCGTGCGGCGCGCTCGGTCTGGATGTCTCGGCAGGTGGCGGGGGAATCGCTCCCCTCCGCGTTCTTGATCGGCGCAAACTCGTCGATCCGGTCAGCCTCGTACACAATCGACGACCGGCACAGCGGCAACGCATCGAACACGAACGCCTCGAGTTTCACCGCGTTCGCGGAGGCGGGCTGGATCGGCTGGCCCGTGGTTGGATCGACGAAGGGGACTTTCTTTTCGGCGCGGTGCAGGGGCAGGGAAAGTTCGCCGCCGGCGTTGAGGCGGGAGACAAACTCGACGCTGATCATGTGGACGGCGATCGAGCCGGCGTTGAATCGGAGTCTGCCGACGTGGTCGCGTTCTTCCATCTTTGCTTTGGGAAGGTCGGAGTATTCGATGACCTGGGTTTTCCCGTCGCCTCGACAGAAGACTCCGACTTTTTCGGCGGGATCGGTCTTGGCGACCATTTTGGAGGACATCTCGGCGGAGGAATCGGGGGCGGAGGCGTGGAGGCCGATGAAGACGGGGTCGATGACTCGGGCGAGCGGGTTGTCGATCTGGACGTAGGAGAGGTGCTCGACGCCGCGACGCTTCATGTCGTCGATGGCGCCGCTGGTGTGGAGCGCGCGGAGCGATCCGCCGTGGCCGTCGGGGTTGGTGGCGACCATGCCTTTTTCTGAGAGGAGCAGGTTTCCGGTGGCGATGTCGAGCGAGGGGAGGACGCCCTGCGAGAAGAACATGGTGTCGCGTTCGCTGAGGCCGAAGTAGCCGTGGTGCTGGAAGAAGGCGACGGTCTCCGCGTGGTTGAGCGGGCTGGTCATGACGTACCAGGGGATGGTGGTGCCGAAGCGGTGCTGGGCCGAGAGGACCCACTCGGCGAGGCAGCGGAAGAGTGGTTTTTTGGTGACGGCGGTGCCGAAGAAGGTGCCCTTGGGTCCGTCGAAGCCGAGGCGGGTTCCCTGACCTCCTGCGACGGTGAAGGCGGCGATTTTGCCGGCGCAGAGGAGGGCTTCGCCTTTATTTCTGTAGTCCTCGCGGTTCCATGTCTTGGGTGGCACGGGCGTCTCGAAGAGTCGCCGCGGAGACCCGCCCGTGATGATCCCGCCGTCCCGACCGTAATACGGCGCGGGTTCGAGCATCGACGGGAGAGCGAAGGTGTGCTTGCGTTTGACGTATTGCTCGACGAGGCGCGGGAGGCGTTCGAGTTCGATCTCCGCGATCTGCTCGATGAGTGCGCGTTGAGAGGCGGCGTCGAGTTCGTCGTGGAAGCGCAGCAGGTGAGCCTGGCCTGATGCTTCGAGGCGTTGCTTGATCTCGGAGAGTGTTGGGCCGCTTTTGAGTTCCATAGACCACCAAGACCAAAGCCAAGACATTCACCGCGGAGGCGCAGAGAACGCGGAGGAAGGCAAGAAACTAGGCACTAGGCACTCGGCACTAGGAAGACCCTGAACCCTGAACCCCGAACCCTGAACCCCATCACCCCACCTCCTCCGGCTTTGTCCACTTGTCACCCTCGTGACGCACGACCTTGCCCGTGACGACGTAGATGACCTGCTCCGCGATGTTGGTGCAGTGGTCGGCCATTCGGCCGAGGTTGGAGGCGATGGAGGTGAGGGCCATGGCGTACTCGACGGTGTGCACGTTCCGCGCGAGTTCCCGCATGGTGTCGCGGAGGATGGCCTGCTTGAAGGCCTCGGTGGCGTCGTCGCTGGCGAGGACGATCTGGGCGGCGGTCAGGTCCATGTGAGCGAGGGCGGTGGCGGTGGTCTGCATGATGCCGATGACGCTGTTGGACATGACGCGGAACTTGGGCGGGAGCGAGGCGCCGATGGCGGTCATGGCGGGGAGGCGTTCCGCGATCGTCGCCGCGCAGTCCGCGATGCGCTCGAGTTCGTTGTTCACCTTGACGATGGTGAGGACCATGCGCACGTCGGACTCGTCGAGGCGGACCCCCTGGATGGTTGCTTCGTGGAGGACCGAAACGGCGGCGCGCTCGATGCGGATGTCCTCGCGGTCGATCTGGTTTTCGAGTTCGATGGCCCGGCGTGCTTTGGAGGCGTCCTTGTCGAAGGCGCCGTCGAGGGCCTGCTCGATGGCGGATTGGACGGCGCGCGCCTGGGCCACCAACTCGGATTTCAGCCGGGCCATGCGGTCGTCGAACTCGGGGCGGGATGCGGGCATTTCTGGAATCTCCCAACTCGAGGACAACGATACCAGCCTTGCGGATTCTGGAGACTCGTGTCCCTGCACGGGCGAAGCGAGATGCGAGCGGTTCGATCGCCACGTCGAGTTGCCCCGTCAATTGAAACAGATCGAATCGCCAAAACAGCAGCGTAATTTCCGCCGCAACGCGGCGTGCGGGTGTTGCCAGACCCCGCCGTCCTCGGCGCGGGTCTGGAAATCGTTGCTTTTTTTCCTCTTCTTCTGCCCTAAAAGGGCAGGCGGGGTGAAGAAATTTCGGTTTCAGTCCAGGCGTTGCCCCGCAGGTCAGTGGCGATCCGGTCCTTCAGTTGAGGGTGCCCCCGATGCGAATCCGCAAGGAAATAGTGCGAAAGCACTCGGCATCGCCTCACCGGATCAGCACTCACGTCGGCCGCTGTGCCAGTCGCTATCCATCGACATCATCGTAGTTCATTGGCGCGGCGTCGGCGATACTCAGCAACTCCGGCACGAGCGGCGCAGCGTCCCGCAGCGCCACCTCGTGTTGCCGAGCGGCGTAGTAGTCGCCCACGGTTTTGTATGCGTCACCGTACTTGGCTTGAAACTTCTCCCAGAGCGTGACGTTCTTGCTGAGTACGCTGCGAAGCGCCCGACCGGCCCGCAAAAACTTCAACGGATGCTTTGTGCCGAGTACATAAAGCTCTTTGCGCTTCGGCGTCTGATGCTCCGCAAGCAGATAAAAGTCCTTGAACAGCGAGTTCTGTCGGATTGTATCGGCGCCGCCTTGCTAATGGATGAACTTGAACTCGGCGACTCGTCGATCGGTTTCGAGGTCAAAGTCTCGCCCGGAGTTCCCCGCGCCCAACGACACATATTCGATCTTCTCGCCTGGCTCCATGATCTTCGGAAGCAAAAGCAACCCACCGACGGCGTGGACCAGCACGTTAATCTGCGCGGCCGCGCGCTTCACAGCGTAGGCCGCCGAGAGGAGCTCCGAAGTGACCCCTGCCTCGGTGCTCTTGATGCTGCACTGGCCGCTGTCGCAGCCCTTTACCGCCCATTCCATCTCGGCAATCTTGGTGGTCAGGTCAGAAGCGACGAACGTACCAACGGATTGCAGTGCTTGAATCATGCTCGGTTGCGGCTGGGCCATCGTGCCGACAGTGTAGTGCTGAGTCGGGCAACGCCTGATGAGCGTGATCTGAAGCCGAAGTTCGTGCGACCCGCGTGCCCTTCCAGGGCACAAGAGGCTGGAAAAGCAGCCTGTCCCAGACCCGCGCCGAAGTGGCGGGGTCTGGCAACATCCGCGTGCCGCGTTGCGGCGAATGCATTGGCATATCCAGCACGGATGCAAGTCATCCTTCCGCTCCAGTTCATCGCGCTGCCCTCCGGAGTTTCAAGCGCCGGGCCGCGCTGTATGATCCCGCCTTTCGCCGGTCATCTCGCATTCGGAAACACCCCATGCCATTCACCATCCGCAACGTCCACGCCCGTCAGATTCTGGATTCCCGCGGCAATCCGACGGTGGAGGTTGAAGTCCACCTTGAAGGCGGGACGGTCGGCCGGGCGGCGGTGCCTTCGGGGGCATCGACGGGCGAGAACGAGGCGGTGGAACTCCGCGACGGGAAGAAGGATCGCTACCTGGGGAGGGGAGTAGGCAAGGCGGTCAAGAACGTGATCGAGATCATCGCGCCGGAACTCGAAGGGATGGACGCACGCGATCAGGAAGAGATCGACGCGCTGATGATCGGGCTCGACGGCACGCCCAACAAATCCAAACTCGGCGCGAACGCGATTCTGGGGGTTTCGATGGCGGCGGCGCGGGCGGCGGCGGAGGGGCTCGGGCTGCCGCTGTTCCGGTATCTCGGGGGGACGTCGGCGAAGACGCTGCCGGTGCCGATGCTGAATATTCTGAACGGCGGGAAGCACGCGGACAACACGGTGGATTTTCAGGAGTTCATGATCCAGCCTTGGGGCTTCGATGACTTCAACGAGGCGCTGCGGGCGGGGGTCGAGGTCTATCACTCGCTGAAGGGGGTGCTGCACGACCAGCATCTTTCGACGGCGGTGGGAG
Source organism: uncultured Phycisphaerae bacterium (assembly GCA_947085435.1). GTDB lineage: Bacteria > Planctomycetota > Phycisphaerae > Phycisphaerales > UBA1924 > JAEUIV01. The sequence continues at coordinate 13,413 of CAMTWL010000039.1, read as the reverse complement.
ACGAGGGCGGATTCGCGCCGAACCTCAAATCAAACGAGGAGGCGCTGCAGATCATCGAGCAAGCGGTGAAGAAGGCGGGGTACAAGTGGGGCGAGCAAATCTTCGTCGCGCTCGATCCGGCCGCGAGCGAGTGCTGGAACGAAGCGGAAAAACTGGGCAAGGAAGGCTACTGCTTGTTCAAGAGCACCAAGGAGGTGCTCGGTTCGGATCAGATGATCGACCTCTGGGCCGGGTGGTGCGACAAGTACCCGATCCGTTCCATCGAGGACGGCCTCGCGGAGAACGACTGGGAAGGGTGGAAGAAACTCACGGCACGGCTCGGCAAGAAAATCCAACTCGTCGGCGACGATCTTTTCGTCACCAACAAGAAGTTCCTGCGGAAGGGGCTTGACCAACAGTGCGCCAACGCGATCCTCGTGAAGGTCAACCAGATCGGCACGCTGAGCGAGACGTTCGAGGCGGTCAACCTGGCGATGAGGAATGGGTACGCGGTCGTGCTGTCGCATCGCTCCGGCGAGACGGAAGATTCGACGATCGCCGACATCGCGGTGGCGACGAACTGCGGGCAGATCAAGACCGGGGCTCCCTGCCGGTCGGATCGCAACGCGAAGTACAACCAACTCATCCGGATCGCGGAGGATTTGGGTTCGAGCGCGGTGTACGGGGCGGGGACGTGGCGGCGTTGATGGCCTAGAATGTGGCGTTCGCAGGTTTGAGGGTGCATCCATGGTCAGAGAATCAGAATCCGAACAGGTGAAGAGGGCGCTGGACGGCACCAAGCGCCAGTGGAAAGGCAACCCCAGGGTTGTCGAGTTTCAGTTCAATCTGGGCGAGGATCAGACCGGAGACCCGTCGGTCTTCGTGACGACGCTGCTCGACGATGCAACATCGGATGGTGATTGGACGTCCGCCAATCTGGACCCGATCGCTCAACGGTGCAAGGAAGCGATCGCCGAAGCGGGGGTGGAGCGATGGGTGTATGTGCGATTCGCGCGACCCGCGGACCTGAATGATCCGGGTGACAACTGATGGCCCTCGCGTCAGACCTGCTCGATCAGGCCGATCATCTCGCTTCGTTCGATTCGATCGGCCGGCCCAAGCAAGCCAGTCTTCGCCGCGCTGTCTCTGCGGCGTACTACGCGCTGTTTCACGAGATCGTGGACCGCGTCGTGGTTGAAGTCGTGGGCCAAACGCGTGGGCAGACCGCGATCGCCGCTCGGCTGCGACGCACGGTTCGCCACGCGACTGTCAAGGCCGCAGCGAAGTGGTACCTGAGTCCAGGCGGACTGCCGAGCTTCGTAAGCCACATGCGGGCCTCATCGGTCGCGCCAGTGAGTGACCTCGTACTCGTATGCGGCCGGTTTGTCGATCTCCAGGAGGAACGGCACCGCGCCGACTACGACCTCGCCACCCCGTTTTCCCGCGCGGAGGTCCGCCGGCTCGTGGGTGATGCTCGCGCTGCGGTGTCCGCCCTGCGCGGACTCACGCCTTCCGATGATGCCACGATTTTCTTTTTCGGGTGCTTGCTGGGGGATCAACTGGCGAAGAACCAATAGGTCGATTTGGCCGAGGCCCACACGGTTTTCCTCGAACCGACACCCGATCCTCATCTGAAACATCGGTTTGCAGGTTCCGTTCGAGTAGAATGTGAAAAAACCGTACAAACTACGAAAACTGCTTTTCTGCAGTCTATCTGCCAAAAGGCCGAATCCGGTCGTCGGGTTGTGCCGTATGGGGATACAGTTCGGGTCGGATCGGGCTGAGGCGAGGTCCGCTTGCAGGGAACTGCGGGCGAAAAAGACCAACCCGAAGCCCGCCCGATGCGAACAAGGGTTCGGCGGAGTTCGTCGGATCGGCGGAAGAGGGATCTTCCGAGATTACACCGCAGGGTTGCGGGATGTTCGAGCGACCGGCATCGGCCCACCTGGAGGTGGCCGTCGGCGGCCGCTGTAGGCCCCTCGGAGGGGATTCGGGCCGTCAAAGCGGTCGGCTTTGACGGCGGTTGTCGGAGAAAGCAAGGCGTGCCCCCGGAGCGTTTTGGTGCAAGGAGCAGCAAACTCGTGGCGGTGCAGGAGCGCAACATGATGGCGGTTAGAAGTTTGAATGACGCGATCTTTCGCCTGGGGCAGATCAGTGCCGATCGTTCGCTTACCAATGCCTCGCTGCTGAAGCAACTGGCCGATGCGGCGGTCGATTCGCTCGATGTCAGCGTCGCGGTGCTGGCGGTGTTCGAGCGGGGAGTGGAGTCGGCGAGCACGGTGTGCCATGTGCGTGGGCCTTGGACCGAGGATCAACGGGATCGGTTTCTGGAGCAGACGCGCTGGCAGTTCGACGAGCAGGCGATGGCGCTGCGGCTGTCGGGCCTCCGGCGCGGCCGGCTGTATCACCGCCCGGACCTGATCGCCGAGCGCGACCCGCGGGATACGAAGGTCTTTGAGGAACTCCCGCAGCCTCAGGGCATGGCCGACCAGGCGGTGGCGCTGTATCGGCGGTCTGATGGCGTGGAACTGCTGCTGGCGATCCACCAGGTCGAGGGCGCGGGGACGTTTCAGCGCACGACGCTGGCCAAGGCCGGGGCGCTGGCACCGTTCATCGCGCAGTGCTGGGCCGGTTCATGGCGTCAGGAGCCGGCGTGGATGAACGATCTGCGGCCTCTCAGCCGGGGGATTCTGGAACAACTCCTCGAAGGGTTCGACGACGACCAGATCGCCGACCGCACGGGGCTTTCGTATCACAGCGTGCGGGCGCATCTGAAGCGACTCTTCCGCGATGCGGGGGTTCGCAGCCGATTGCACCTGATGCAGGCCTGCCGACCGGCGGACGCGAAGTGCGGCGGGTTGATCGTCGAGATCCCGAGCGACGACGGGGCACGGCAGGCGACGGGGTGATTGCGGGCGCGGCGTGAGGTCTGTTTCGAATCGGTATCTGAGCGTCGGACGCCGGCGATTCTTGGGGCCGATCGTTCCTGGCGTTGCTGACCTTCGCCCTTTTTAATGGCTCCGAGAGGCATTTCCATTTCGTAGTCCCCGGGCTTGCGTCGAAACGCCGCAGCGCCCGGGGCAAGGGACCAACGCCCGCTTCACGGGCTGGGGACGGCCCCTGCTGTGGGAAACTGTCACGGCAATAACAAGCGTCGAATCGTGCATCGCTGGTTAGACGTGTGCTCGTCCATTCACGAGGTTGATCGCCAGTTCAATCGCCGCTTGCATGGATCCCGCGTCCGCGAGGTTTTTTCCTGCGATGTCGAAGGCGGTGCCGTGGTCGGGGCTGGTGCGGACGACGGGGAGGCCGGCGGAGAAGTTCACGGCGCGATCGAAGGCGAGGAGTTTGACCGGGATGAGTCCCTGGTCGTGGTACATCGCGATGACGATGTCGTATCGGCCTTTGAGCGCGGCGTTGAAGATCGTGTCGGCGGGGAAAGGTCCGGTTGCGTCGATGCCGCGGGTCTGGGCGAGGTGGATGGCGGGGGAGATGATGCGTTCCTCGTCGTCACCGAGCAGGCCCGCTTCGCCGGCGTGCGGGTTGAGGCCGCAGACCGCGATGCGGGGGCGCTCGACGCCGAGCCGCTGACAGGATTCGTGGGCGAGTTCGATGGTGTCGGAGATTCGGCCGATGGTGAGCAGTCCCGGCACCTCGGAGAGCGGAACGTGCGTGGTGGCGAGCATGACGCGGAGGTTGGGGGCGACGAACATCATGCGGACGCGCTTCGAGTGGTAGCGTGCGGCGAGGAGTTCGGTGTGCCCCGGGTACTGGGCGTGCCCCGCGAGGGCCCAGGCTTCCTTGCTGATCGGTGCGGTGACGACGGCGACGGGTCGGAGCGGATCGGTCGCGTCGCGCAGGGTGTCCGCGATGGCGTGCTCGAGGAACTGGAAGGAAGATTGGCCCGAGCGTTTGGCGGGGCTGGGTGTCGCGGAGAAAACCCTCGCTGGCGCTTCGGGCTCCGATGGGGCATGATCCAGCAAGACGACATCGTGGGCGAGCGCTGTTTCGAGGAGCGGCGAGCCGTGGGGCACCTGCCACCAGAAGGGATCGATCCCCGCAGCGAGGGCGGCGTTGTGCATCGGGGCCGCTTCGCCGTAGACGAAGAAGCGGGCGCCGCAGGCGGAGCGAAAGGTGCGATCGCCGAGGGATTTGACGATGACCTCCGCGCCGATGCCGGCGGGGTCGCCCATGGTGACGGCGATGAGCGGGGGACGATTGGTCACGCCAGCATGGTAGAGGGAGAGACCGGATCGGCGACGATCGAATGAAAAAATCATTCACCACAGAGGCGCAGAGGACACAGAGGACGCAGAGGACGCAGAGGGAAACCGGAGAAGTGAAGGGGTGGTGGGAGGACGAGGTGATTTCGCCCAGGAGGGGTGAAGACACCCGCTCACCCCAACATTCTTTTTTTCTCTGTGTCTCCGTGTCTCCGTGGTGAATGCGGTCGAAGACCACACCCCGCGATCACTCATCCAACTTCACCCACATCGGCTCGAACTCGCCGCCCGACATGGCGAGCACGGCCATGTCGTTGGTGAAGGCGCTCACCGAGCGGTTGTAGTTGATCCAGTGGAGGGTGAGGGTGAGCATCATGGCGGTGCAGACCCAGGCGCTGAGTTCGGCCTGTCGGTGCCTTCGGGCGAGGTAGAGCGCCCCGCAGGAGAGCACGATGGTCAGGGCCTTGAACATGACGAGTTGTGCCGAGCCGCCCTCGACGGCGTTGGTGGTGAGGATGAAGCGTGCGATCGGGTTGGCTTCGAGCATGCCGCTGGTGCGCATGTAGGTGAGGGTGCATAACAGGTCCGCGATGCCCATCATGACCATGGCGACGATGAGGATGGTGATGCGTCGGGCGCGCGGTCGGTGCGACTCCGCCGAAAAGCAGAGTGGGGTGGTCTCCCCGGGCGGGAAGAGCACGAACGAAGAACCTGGCAGAGCACTCATGCCGCCTCCCGCCCCGGAATGGGGCGCGCCGCGATCCATGGCCGCCGGCCGCCACACACAGGCCGGGCAGAAGCAAACGGTCCAGCGGCACGCGGCGATGCAGCCCGCTGGGGATCGGTCTGTATCGGTTGTCGCGCCCCCGACGGATGATCGCAACCCTTGCAGGCCCCGCATAGACTTCGGATTCGGGCCGATCGGGACGATCCGGGGGGAGTCGCGGTTTGAACCGATGAGCGAAGGCTGGATGCGCGGACCGATCATGAGACCTACCCCACGATTTCAGGCGGCTTCCCGGACCCGCCGGGTTTTTTTCGTTGGCGCTTTGATCGCAGCGGTGATGCTGATCGGACCTGTCCAGCGATGGTCGCTCGGCCAGCCGGCCAGTCCGGTGTTCGTGGATGACTCGCCGCTGGCGTACGACGGGCTGATCCGCGCCGGTGAACTCGCGGCCGTGGGGAATCTCGACGAGGCGTCGCGGGTGCTCCAATCGCTCCTCGACGGCGAGGGTGAGCGTTTGCTCGCGACGCCGGGCGAGCCGGACCTCTTCACCACCGTCCGCAGCCGGGTACACGCGGCGCTGCTTGCGAATCGGCCGCTCCTCGACCGGTATCGGGCGCTCGAAGACCCGACGGCGAAGAAGCAACTCGGGAGCGACCAACTCGAAGCGGTCGAGCGGTCCCGGCTGCTGACGGCGTCGGGGTACGAAGCGGCCCTTCGGTTGGCGCAGCGGCAGATCGAAGCCGCCCAGTTCCATGCGGCGGCGCGGACGCTTGGGCAACTCGAGCAGCATCCCGATCGCGCGGGCGGCCTCGGCCGCGATGCCGCGGAACTCCTGACGCTGGCGGCGTCGTACCTCGGCGATGATGCGTCGCCCGCGACAACGCTTCGGTTGGTCCGTTGGCGTCGTGAGGCGGCGCTCCCGGAGTGGGAGGGCGCGCGAGCGTCGATGCCCGACATCGCCACGGCGCTGAACGCCTTCACTCCCGCCGCCGCGACCGACCTCACCGAACTCCTGCCTCGCCCGCTCTGGTCCGACGACATGGGGGACCGGCTGCCGATCGATTCGACGGTTAATTTGCGGAACATGAATCCGACGCCGCGCGAGGGAGCGATCTGGCTCAACTCCATCCCCACGGCGGTGGGCGACACGGTGTACGCGAACGACACGCACACGGTCACGGCGTGGAACCGATTCACGCTCTCGCGGAAGTGGCGTGCGCAGATCGAGCCGACGCAGGGCAAGCGTTACGCCGTGGGACCTGGATCGGGATTCGAGGAGTTGGCGGGCGTCGCGGCCGATTCCACCTACGTCGTCGCGCTCATGGGGCTGGCGATCCAGAACAACACCGAGACGCCCAAGCGTTCGCTGATGTGCATCGACCCGCGCAGCGGGAGCGTGCGGTGGACGCGGCTACTCGACGACTACAAGATTCACGAGTCGGAGGACTCGCGGCTGCGAGGGCCCGTGATCCTGGATCAGGGGATGGTGGTGGCGATGGTGGACAAGGACCTGCAGCGGCGGCGGCTGGAAGGTTCCTCGGTCGTCGGCATCGACGCGAAGACGGGCGACATGCGCTGGTCGCGTCCCTTGGGGAGCAGCGGTTCGCTGGCGTACGGGCTGCGTCCCGCCGTGATCGACGCCCCCACGGTTCATCGCGGGGTGTTGTACGTCGTCAACCGGCTCGGCTTCATCGCGGCGGTGGATACGGCGGCGGGGCGCATCCAGTGGATACGCCGATGGGCCGGGATGCCGATGACGCAGTCGCACGCGGACCAGCCTTGGGAATCGAACTCGCCGATCGTGCTGGACGGCGCGGTCTTTGCGGTGACGCCGGATCGGCAGGAGGTGGTGCGGCTCGATCCTCTCACCGGCACGGTGACCGCCCGCTGCGCCGCGTCACGATTCGACAACCCCGATTATCTCCTGATCTGCGGGGGGATGCTTGTGTGCGTGTCGTCCACGTCGCTCGTGGCGACCGAACTGGCGTCCTTCGGCGCGGACTCGAGCGCCACCAGGTGCGCGCGCTTCCAGGCGGGGCAGGTCCGAGGGCGGGTGCTCGCGTTCGGCGACCAGATCATGGTGCCGGTGATCGAGGGTGTTGCGATCTACGATCCAAAGCGAGTCCAGGAACCGACGCTCCGCCTCGCACTCGACAAGCCCGGCAACGTACTCCCGCTCGATGGTCAGTTGCTCGCGGTGGACGACCGCGAAGTGCATACCTACCTCGTGTGGGACGTGGCGGCTCGGATGCTCCACGAGCGCATGGACGCGGAGCCGGACAATCCGATGCCCGCGATCACCTACGCCGAACTCTCGTATCGCGCCGGTCGGCCGGAGGGCATCCTCCCCGCCGTAGACCGCGCGCTTGACGCGGTCGAGCGCGACCCGCTCTCGGCGACGCTCGGCGCGGACCAATCGCGGCTCTTCAAGGCGGTTTTTTCGATGGTCGAGCCTCCGCCCGAGTCGGCGGGGCGGGCGCTGCTCCCGCTCGAACTGCGCGCCGCGCTCGTGCAGAGACTTGATCGCTGCGCCAGCGGCGCGAGCGAGCGCGTCGCGTACTTGCTCGCGTCGGGACGGTTCCACGAATCGACCGATCAGCCGGGTCGCGCGGTCGAGGCGTACCAGAGCGTCCTGGATGCCCCCGAACTGGCCTCGTCCACGTTCACGCAGGGGGAGACGATCGTCTCGGCGGATTTCGAGGCGACGCGGCGGCTGCGACGACTGATCCAGACCAACGGGGTGGCGCTCTACGCCGCGTACCAGGGCGACGCGGATCGCGCGCTCGGTGAACTGACGCAGGCGCTGGAGCCCGAGCCGTTCGAGGCGCTGGCGCGGCGGTACCCCGTCGCCCGGGCGTCGGTGACGGCGTGGCTCGAAGCCTCGTCGCGCTATTCGACGCGGGGGAAGTCCAAACTCGCGGCCCAGGCGCTCGAAGAGGGTCTCGCTGCCGCGAACCAGGCGCTGGAAACGGGCGATCCGCTCGTCGGCGAACTCACGGGACGGCTGGTTCAACATCTCTCACGTTCCGGGTTGGTTTACCCCGCGCTCGCAACGCTCGACGATTTCTCGCGCGACCACTCGGCGCTGAGGCTGACGGAGCACGGCCGGACGCTCGACCACGCGGAACTCGCGGCCTCGCTGCGGCGCGACATCGAGGCGCTCGACCGTCGCCCTCGCATCGGCTCCGAGCCGACGGGGGCCGAGCCGATGCTCGGCTGGTCGGTGCTCGAACCCGTCGCCATTGATGCACCGCGGGTCGTCACCGACCGCGTGATGATGATCTCGGAAGAGGACGAGGTGGCGCTCTTCAAGGCCGTCGGCCCCGGCCCGGTCATCAAGCAATGGGGCGGAGTCAAGGACGAGGAATACCTGTGGATGGACCCGACCGGGGTTTGCTTCGCCACGAGCATCGGCCCGGAGAGCCGCGAGGATTTTTCGATCATCCGACGCGACCTCGGCACCGGCGCGACGAAGTGGGAGACGCCGCCGTTCCGCACGGTGTTCCCGAGAGCGCCGATCGACGACCTGCTCGCGGACGCGACCAAGGAGTTCATCCCGCTGATCGACACGCCGTTGAAGAGCCGCGTGCCGGTCATCGAACTCAGCCTGCTCTTCGATCGGCGGACGCTGGTGCTGATCGACCGCATGGGACGCGCGGCGGCGTTCGACCTCGAAACCGGCCGTTTGTTGTGGTCGAGCGCTACCACCGTGAATCGGATGCACGACGCGGCGCTGGAAGCGGGCACGCTCCTGATCGGCGGGGCCGACGGCGCGATCGACCTCGAAAAACCCATCGCCGACGCCCACGCCGCCGACCCGATGACCGGCCTCGTCCTCTCGCTCGACGCGCGCACCGGGCAGGCGCTGCACCGCTTTGAGACGCCCGAACGCGTCCGCTGGGTCGCCCTCGCGCCGGAGGGATTCTCGATCGTCGGGCTGAGCGATGCCGTCGTCTCGCTCGACGCCTACCGGGGACGCGAACGCTGGCGCGCCACCGCGCGGCCGCTGGCCGATTCGCTGGCCGCGTGGGCCATGCCCGGCCGCGTCATCGTCCGCACCGACAACAACGACCTCTTCCAAGTTCGCACCTCCGACGGCGGGGTCCGCGAGAACGCCCTCGACACCCGCGACCGACTCTCCGGCGGCTTCGGCACCATCCAACTCCGCGCGCTCGGCAAGAACGCGGGACTCGCCACCGAACTCGGGCTCGCGGTCTTCGATCCCAAGGGCGACCTGATCGGGCTCGACACCAACGAACGCGACGGCGGCACCGCGTTCTCCGGCTTCGGCGAGCGCTTCGCCGTCACGCTCACGCCGTCAAACCAGAACGCCGCCGACGGGCAGTCCACGCTGAGCCTCAACACCTTCGCGGTCGGCTCGCTGAAGATTCTGTCGCGTGTGGACATCTCCATTGGTTCGCAGAACGAGCCGGGGCCGTGCTGGTTGCTCGACGGGAAGCTGCTCATCACGACGGGTTCGGTGACGACGGTGGTGGACCTGCCGGCGGGGGAGTGAGGCGACGCCGCGGGATGTGGGAAGTCCGACGTTGGTACCTTTCGCGGGTGAGGAAAAAGGCTCCAATGCAACACCAGGCTGCTCCAGTATCCGTCACGAGTGGTAGAGCCACCCAATCGACGCCGAAGACCTGCGAGATGCTTGGATGGACGCCAGCAGCAAAACTGACCTGACCCGGAAACGGTTGACACACACCCCGGCGGCTGCAAAGGCGGCCGTGGAAGGAGCGTCACGATGGGCAAAAAAATCTATTCGGAAGAGTTCGATCGCGGGGCCGTCGAGATGGTTGCCGCGCAGCGGCACACTCGGTAGTCGGCGGCCAAGCGGCTCGGGGTTAGCTACCATGCGAAATCGTAACTCTTCAGCGGAATGCAAAGACCTCTTCTCCAAACGGGCTGGTAGCTTTTCCGGGGGTGTCGCTCCCGGCGCGCCGGGAAAGGCATTTCAAGAGAGCACGAACCTCGGGTCGCCGCAGCGACTCGTAGATTTGCAGACGGCTGAAGAGATACGGTGGGGGTAGAGCCAGTGTCGCAAGGGGTTCGGCAATGGCACCACTGCCCGCTTGAAAACGAGCCGGTCATCATCGATGTGGCGCCCGGCGTCCACTTGATTTCTCCCTCCGCTACCCTGTCCCCCCATGCCCCGCCCCGCCGCCCCAAAGCCAGCCTTCCAACTCAAGTCCCCCGACACCCGCGTCTACGTCGGCGATTCGCGCGACCTCCTTGCGAGCGTCCCCGAGTGCAAGGCGGGCGAGGTTGACCTCATCTACGCCGACCCGCCCTTCAACTGGAAGCGCGACTACGACCGGCACGTCGAAGACTCGCCTCGCCACGGCGAGTCTTCGACGTGGCGAGAAGATGCACCCACGGACAACACCGTGTGGGACGACTCGATCCCCGACGATGACTACCTCAAGTTCACCTACGACTGGCTCGACCTGTGCATCGGGGCGCTGAAGCCGCAGGGCACGCTGTGGGTGAACATCCCGGACGACTGGGCCGCGGAGGTCTGCGTCCATCTGAAGCAACGGAAGATGCACATGGTGAACTGGTGCATCTGGCACTACCGCTTCGGGCAGAACCGTCTGGAGAAGTTCATCAACTCCAAGGTCCACGTCTTCTACTTCTGCAAGGATCCCTTCAAGCGCACCTGGAACGTGAAGCCGATCCTCGAACCCTCCGACCGCGCCACCACCTACGCCGACAAACGCACCTACAACAAGAAAGAAGGCGAGAGCGGCCTGCGCGTCCCCTTGGATGTGTGGTACGGCAAGAACTGGGGCCGCATCCAAGGCAACAACAAGGAACGCCGACCGGGGCACGACAACCAGATCCCGGAGGTCTACCTCGAACGGGTCATCCGCGCCTGCTCGAACGAGGGCGAACTGGTCCTTGACCCGTTCCTGGGGTCGGGGACCACCTGCACCGTGGCCCGAGAACTTCGGCGGCGGTCGATCGGATTTGAGTACAGCAAGGCCAACGCCGCCTCGGCCTTCGAGCGGATCGGGAATGGACCCTACCGGATCAAGTACGCCGAGCCGACGCTGCATGTGAATCCGATCTTCGTGAAGCGGAACCTGACCCAGCCCGCCGAGGCGGGGAGGGCAGCGAACGACGAAATTTTCGACTGAACATTTGAGGTTCGGGCATCGACCAACGCGGTGGCCCCGGCTACGATGCCCCCTCTCCCCGCCGAGTAAGCCCAATCGAAGTCAAAGACACTCACCACAGAGGCACGGAGACACAGAGGCAGACAAAAAGAAGAGATTGGGTTCAAGGCAGAAGGCATCGAGTTCCAAACCCCGAACCCCGAACCCCGAACCCTAGACCCTAGACCCTGCCCCCGGAGCCGCGCATGTCTGTTCTCTCCATGCTGCCCGCGATCCCGTCGTATGTCGTGTTGATCCGCTTCGACCCGACCATCGAGAGCGACTATCCCACCTTTCGGCTGGTCAACGACGACAGCAAGGATATCATGTCCGCTCTGTTCGACGAGGTCAAGGCGGATCGCGACCGCATTTACATCATCGACCTGACGGGCAAGTCGTTCTGTGGCACGATGCGCCTTGGGCACCTGATCAAACTGCAGCAGGCGCTACGTTCCACGGGGCGCATCCTCCGCATCGCGGCCGACCACAAGGAACTGCTCGACGTGTTCCGGCTCACGCGGCTGAACACGATCATGTCCGTCTCGACGACGCTCGCCGAGGCGGTCGCCGACGCGCTGCGGCCGATCTGAGCGCCCAACGGGCATTCACCGCGGAAGAAAAGACGTTCACCGCGGAGGCGCGGAGAACGCGGAGAAAGACATCGATAGGGTGATTCGGTAATGCCGTGATGCAGTGATTTCACCCCGCAGGGGTGGTCGTTCGTAGCCGGGGGTGGAGTCCGCGACACCCCCGGAACGAGCGAACAAGAAATCTTCTTCACCCCGGAGGGGTGGTCGTTGATCCGTGAGCGTTCCCACGACCACCCCTGCGGGGTGAAGAGGGTTTTCAGTCTTCATTTCCGGAGGTGTCGCGGACTCCACCCCCCCGGCTACGAGCGACCAGCCTTGCAGGCTGAAGACAAAGGCAACACACGATTCACCCCATCACCCCATCAACGCCTTTCTCCGCGCCTGTGCGGTGAATGTCTGTTCCTATTGCGGCCGCGGCGGCGCGGGGGCGTCCGAGAATCAACCCCAACCGCCACGCAGCCCGCCCCACCCACGCACCCCGCGCGACGAACGCCCGCCCCCGCTTCCCCGCATCAAGAAACGCTCGCCACCGCCCGATCACCCGATCGACGGCGGCTGCTTGCATTCCCGCCGCGGAGGCTGCCTTTGCCCGCAACACGATCCAGAACCGAAAACTGGCGCCAGAGCCTTCAGGACCTCTTCCTGAAGAACGGCGCCATCGAGATCACCCTCCCGCGGCACGCGGAGAACGCGAACGCGGGCGGAGGCGAGTACGCCAGCCTGATCTGGCGCGTGCGTGTGATGGGGCTGAGCGATTCGGAGATCGTCGTCGAGCAGCCCATGGCCCTCGGCCACGCCGTCCGATTGCAACCGAACATCCAACTCGTGGGACTCATCGCCATCGGACAGAACCGGTGGATGTTTAAGACGACGAACCTCGGTGAAACGGACATCACCGCAGCCGGGGGGGGCGGACGAACCCTCCGAGGCTACCGCCTCTCCATGCCCGACAACGTCGAGCGCTGCCAGCGCCGAAACTTCTATCGCATCTCCACCGTCGGGCTGACTCTTCCCCGCGTTGAGGTCTACCCGCTCCTCGATCCCGGCAGCGCGATCATCGCGGAGACCTCGAACCGCTGCCACATCCTCGACTTGATCGACCAGGAATCGGGCCTCGGGCCGCCGAAGCCCGCCGCGAGCGTGATGCCCGAAGTCGGGCCGATGAGCCAGGCCTTGCTCGTCAACATCGGCGGCGGCGGCGCGGGCCTCCTCTTCGAGCACTCAGAGTCGTCAAGGCTCGACTCCGCCACGATGTACTGGGTCCGCATCTACCTCCAGCCGTACGTCCCCGCGCCCCTCGGCGTCACCGCCCGGCTCAAGCACACCCACATCGACTCCGCCCAGCGCGTCTACGCCGGCATGTCGTTCGAGTTCGGCCACAGCGCGAAACACGAAAAGTTCGTCGTCGATCAACTGCTGCGGTACGTCGCCCAGGTCCAGCGCGAGCAACTCAAACGCACGGTGGTGGAGTGAGAGGGGTTCAGGGTTCAGGGTTCAGGGTTCAGGGTTCGGGGTCTAGTCTTTGAGATTTGACAGGGTGCCCTCTGCTGCATCGGTTCGCATAATTTTCTATTCTCACCCTCAGTCGACGCACCCCGAACCCCGAACCCTAGGTTCTGTCTGAAAACCACGCTTCTGGCCGATTTCCGTGGGTGATGGCAAAGGAATCGTCACGGAAACCAGCGCGTCTGAAACGGCATGAGCTCACCGACGAGCAGTGGGCGTTGGTC
>CAMTWL010000038.1:0-19994 GCA_947085435.1 uncultured Phycisphaerae bacterium | reverse complement strand
GCCGTCGCGATCGCCGCACGCCGGCTCGCGGCGCTCATCGGTCTTGTGTGGACCCTGCGCGCCGCCGCAGCCGCGGCGCGCCTCCGCACACGCCGGATCGGTGAATGGCGCGATGCGGGGGGTTGTTCAACAGGCTGCTAGGGCTGCTGGTGAACGGGTACGCCCCGTATGCCCACGGCGACGCGGGCTACGTCTTCGGCGAGCGGTTGGGCGTCGCGGACGGGCTGGGGATGCCGACGCACCCCGGATCGGCGGCGTGGCTGGTGGCGGTCGGGGAGTCGATTGGGTGTAGTTGCTTGCAGACAACTACGGCGGTACACTTTGGGCATGGCCAGACTTGTGGATGCGATCCGGCGAGCGGTTGAGGCAAGCGACAAGACCCGCTATCGGATCGCCAAGGAATCGGGCGTATCGGCGGGCCAACTGTCGCGGCTGGTGAACGGCGAACGCGGGATGACGGTGGACACGATCGAAACACTGGCGGACTACTTGGGGTTGCGTATCACGATCGAACCCAAGGGCAAGACCACGAAGGGACGGTGACGCATGGCGAGTGTATTCAAGCGCAAGGGCGGCAAGCGGTGGATGATCGCGTGGTTTGACCACGAAGGGAAACGGCGCGGACGGGCGAGCGGCACCACGGACAAGCGACTGGCGGAGCGCATCGCGGCGGCGTTCAGCGACAAGGAACTGGAGCGGGTGCGCGGGCTGGTCGATCCGGTGTCGGAGCGGTTGGCGTCCGAGCGGACGCGGCCCCTGTCGGCGCACTTCGACGACTACGAGGCGCACCTGGAATCCCTGCAGCGCGACGATCGGCACGTTGAAGGCACGATGCGGTATCTGCGGAAGTTGGCCGGCGCGCTGGAGTGGCGGACGCTGGCGGGCATTGACGCCCACGCCCTGACGGCGCACCTGTCCGAGCAAGCCGAGAAACGCGGCACGGGCGCGCGGACGTTCAACGCGGCGGCGACGGCGTGGCGGGCGTTCGGGCGGTGGTGCGTTCGATCGAACCGGCTGGCGGCAACCCCGCTGGCGGGCATCGGCGCACGCAACTTGGACGCCGATCGTCGGCGGGTGCGGCGGGACGTATCGACCGACGAACTGGCCCGGATCATCGAAGCGGCGACGCGATCCCCAAGCGTGATGGTGGCGAAGGCGGTGCGGAACGCTAAGGGTGAGCGGCGGATCGTGGCGGTGCGGATGACCTGCCCCGAGCGGGCATGGGCGTATCGCATCGCGGCGGGTACGGGATTCCGGGTCGGCGAAGTGGCGAGCCTGACGCCCGAGAGTTTCGACCTGAGCGGCGACACGCCAAGCGTGATCGTGGAAGCGGCGTACTCAAAGCGCAAGCGGCGGGACGTTCAACCGATCCGCCCCGACCTTGCGGACTTGCTGCGCCCTTGGCTGGCGTCCAAGGCCCAAGGCGGGCGAGTATGTCCGCTGCCCGACGGCAAGGCGGGGCTGCTGCTGCAAGCGGATATGGACACGGCGCGGGCGGCGTGGATCAACGAAGCCCGCACCCCAGCCGAGCGGGGCGAGCGTGAAGCATCGGACTACCTGCGGCACGCCGACGCGGCGGGTCGCGTGGTGGACTTCCACGGGCTGCGGGTTCACTACATTTCGCGCGTGGTCGAAGCCGGCGCGAACGTGAAGGAAGCGATGGAACTGGCCCGGCACTCCGATCCGAAGTTGACGCTAAAGACCTACGCCCGCGTGGGGATGCACAATCTGGCGCGGGTGTTGGACGGGATGCCCAAGGCCGACACCCGCCCCGCGAGAGAAGCGGAAACCCTGCGGGCAACCGGCACCGACGACCATGCCATTAGTTGCCAGACAGCAACTACGCAAAAAGGCCCGCACTCTGAGGACGGAGCGGGGAAAGTTAGCGCGGCATCGCGCGGCGAACGCGACAACGCCCCGAGCGTGATCGGTGGCGGCAAACCCTTGCGGTTGACGGAGTTAGGAATCGCAGCGCGGTGTAGCGCGGCAGCCGACGAAAATGCCCCCCGAAGGACTCGAACCTTCGACCCGCTGATTAAGAGTCAGCTGCTCTACCAACTGAGCTAGGGAGGCGTGCGATCAAAGACCGAACAGAAAGAACCATCTGACCGCGATTGGGGGAAGTGTATCAGGGTTGGGGCGGGGCGACCACGGGATTCGGTCGCTGGGGCGACCTCATCCCGAGCGTGCGGGCAACGGACCGGTGAGCCGTGTCCCTTGCAGTTCGTTGACAATTCGGGTTGTGTCCGTTACCTTCTGCGGTTCGATTTGGTTCCTTTTCTTGCGGCGGGTGCCCGCCCTGGCTCGGCTTTTGGAGATTGTTCGCCATGAATCCTGTCCAACGAGTATCTCCCGGCCGCAAGCGTCGCCGGCGTGCGCACCACGCTCTCGTGGCCACTCCTCAGGCGATGTGCCCCCTGTCGGGCATGCCCAAGCAGCACCATCGCGCGTGCAAGCAGTCCGGGTATGTCCGTCCCGGGCTTGTGATCAGCGTGCCGAAGTTGGGGATCGGGCCGAGCAGGGACTAACCCAAGATGCGAATCGCCATCGATGTCATGGGTGGCGACCATGCTCCCGATGCCATTGTGAAGGGCTGCATCGAGGCGTTGCCTCTGATCGCAGCCTCGGACGAGTTGATCCTCGTCGGCGATCGCCGGGTCATCGAGGAAATTCTGACCGAGCGCGGCGTGAACGACCGTCGGCTGTTGATCGAGCACGCGTCCGAGTTGATCGGGATGGACGAATCGCCGGTCGAGGCGGTGCGCTCGAAGCCCAACTCATCGATCGTGAAGATGGCGCTGTTGGGGTCGGCCAAGAAGACCGCGAACCCGGTTGATGTTGTGATCTCGGCGGGGAACACCGGGGCGTGCGTGTCGGCGGCGACGATGTACATGCGGCGGCTTCCCGGCGCGCATCGGCCTGGGATCGCCTGCACGATTCCGAGCACGAGTGGGCCGGTGGTTCTGTGCGATGTGGGGGCGAACCCCGAGCCGAGGCCGATGCACCTGGCGCAGTACGGCGTGATGGCCAGCGTGTATGCGCGACGCGTGCTGGGGATCGAGCGGCCGCGCGTGGCGCAGATGAATATCGGCTCCGAAGAAGCCAAGGGCACGGGGATGATCAAGCAGGTGCGCGACCTCCTCCGCACCGTGCCCGACCTGAACTACATCGGCTATGTCGAGGGACGCGACCTGTTCGAGGGCGTCGCCGATGTCGTCGTGACCGATGGATTCGTTGGCAACACGATGCTGAAACTGGCGGAGGGGCTTTCCATCAGCATCTTCAAGATGCTCTTCCACGAGGTGATGACGACCGACCCGGACCTGGCGCTGCGGCTGGAGCCGGTGCTGAAGCAACTCTTCAAGAAGAACGACTACCACGAGTACGGCGGGGCGCCCCTGCTCGGGGTCAACGGCGTGTGCATCATCTGCCACGGGTCGAGCGAGGCGCGCACCATCCGCAACTCCATCCGCAACGCCGTCGAGTATGTGAAGTCGGGGGTCAACCACGCGATCTCAGAGCGGCTGGCGGCGCTCGACGGGGTCTTCAGCGGGGGAGAGCGAAGCGAGGTCGCATGACGGCCGGCACACCGAAGGCGAGGCCGCGGAATCCGGTGGGAGTGCGCATCGTCGGGACCGGCGCTGTCGTGCCATCGAAAAAACTGACGAACGCCGACCTCGAACGGCTGATGGACACCTCCGACGAGTGGATCGTCCAGCGGACGGGGATCCGTGAGCGTCGTATCTTCGACCGTGATGCCGGTGAATCCAGCGAGACGCTCGGGACCAAGGCGCTCCTGTTGGCGCTTGAGGATGCGAAGGTCAAGGCGACGGATGTTGACCTGGTGATCGCGGCGACGATGACGGCGGACATGCCCACGCCGTCGGCGGCGTGCCTGATCGCGCATCACGCGGGCTGCGGCGAGACCGGAGCCTTTGACATCAACGGGGCGTGCTGCGGGTTCGTGTTCACGCTCAACATGGCGCACGAGTTGATCCGCGGCGGGCAGGCGAAGACGGTGGCGATCGTGGGCACGGACACGATCACGCGGCACGTCGATTTCACGACCTACGGCCGGAATGCAGCGATTTTATTCGGCGATGCGGCGGGGGCGTTCATCCTGCGGGCAGACCCGGACCCGAGCATCGGGATGCAGGCGCAGACCATGCGGGCCGACGGCGGGCGCGCGTGCCACCTCTACATCCCGACGCGACGCGAGAACTTCTACAACCCCGCCGAGTTCGATGAGCGCGGCATCGACCGCGTCCACATGAACGGCCAGGCGGTCTTCAAGTTCGCGGTGACCAAGTTCCCGCAGGTCATCGAAGCGACGCTGAAGAGCGCCGAGATCAAGGCGAGCGATGTTGACTTGTATGTCTGCCACCAGGCCAACGCGAGAATTCTTGAAGCGGCGCGGGAGCGGTTCGGGCTTTCGCGCGAACAACTGCCGGTGAACATGGAACACTACGGCAACACGGTGGCGGCGTCGGTGCCGTTGCTCTTCGACGAGTTGCGACGCGAGGGACGCGTGAAGGAGGGATCGCTCGTGATGTTCCTGGGATTCGGCGCGGGGTTGACGTGGGGGAGTAGTTTGTGGCGGGTGTAGAACGTAGAGCGTAAAGCGAAGAGCGAAAAACGGAGGGACGAACGGGTGCCACCACCGATCCCGCTTCGGGTCGGTGGTGCGGAGTGGAAAGGGACGACCGCACCCGCCCGCACCACCCGCCGAAGTCCCGGCGCGCCGGGAGGTGGTGGAACCCGAGGAAATGCTTGCTCTTCCCCCGTTCGCACGGTAGCGTTTTTTGTGCGGCGTCCGCGTAGGGTGCCGCCATCCCCTCGGAGGGGACTCAAAGAAGGAGAGAAGCCGATGAAGCCGTGCGCGAACCCTCTTGCGAACGTTCTCGGATACCGGATCGCCCTCATGTCGCTCGCGCTCGTGATGAGCGCGGCACACGCCGGGCTCCCGAACTGCCCGGACGGGGAGATGGTCCAGAGCGAGGCCAAAATCTCCGACACCTTTGGTGGCTTTAGCGGGGTGCTGGACGATGAAGATTCTTTCGGCGACGGCGTCGCCGACCTCGCCGTCGGGGCGTACGACGACGACGGCGGGCTCAATCGCGGCGCGGTCTGGATTCTCTCTCTCGGCGGCTGTTTCGATCCGGTGGTCACGGCCCAGCCGGCCTGCGTCGTCCTCCTGCCAACGGGCGGCGGGATCGCGCAGTTTTTGATCAACGCCAGCGGCACCCCGGGGCCGACGTACCAGTGGCGAAAAGACAGCGTTTCCCTCGTGAACGGCGGCCCGATCGCCGGCGCGAACTCGCCGATGCTCATCATTGCCGCGGATTTGTTCGATGTGGGCGTTTACGACTGTGTTGTCACCAACACCGCCGGTCAGGCGATCAGCAATCCGGCGGTCCTCGCGGTGCGCGGGTGCCTCGGCGATGCCGACGGCAGCGGGGCGGTGAACTTCGCCGACATCACGGCGGTGCTGGCCAGTTTCAACTTGATGTGCCCGTAGTGAAGGCCTCAACGGAGCCCCGAGCGCCAGCGACGGGTTATAGACACGTTGTTTGAATCGTGTGCAACGCTGTGATTGACGGGTCGCCCCCTCCGCCCTCGAAGACTCCCGCCACGGCGGGCAAGCTCGCACCTCCCCCGCTGGGAGCGGGGGAGGAGGCTGCAAGGCCGCGCGATGCGAGACGTTGCCCGCTCGCACGGCTTGCCCGCTCAGAAGCGGGACAAGCCGTGGCACCCCTTTCAATGTGGGACTCCGTATTACAGGTCCGCCGTCGCCGGTTCCGTGTCCATCATGGGGATGGTGACGACAGCGCCGGGGACACCGGTGCCGCCGGGGACTCCTGGGCCGCTGACGGGGGCGGGGGGCGGGGGCGGGTTGATCGTCATATCGACCTCGGCCTTGGTGGCGCCGTCGAGGAAGGGTGCGAGTTTGCGGCTGCGCACGGGGTGCTGAAGTTTGCGGAGCGCCTTGGCCTCGACCTGGCGGACGCGCTCGCGCGTGACCTTGAAGATGCGGCCGACTTCTTCGAGGGTGTAGGTGTACCCGTCGCCGATGCCGTAGCGGAGTTTGATGATCTCGCGCTCGCGGTAGGTGAGGGTTTTGAGGACGCCCTCGATGCGCTGCTTGAGCATGTCGTTGGCGGCGACGTTCTGCGGGGCGTCCTGGCGCTCGTCCTCGATGAAGTCGCCGAAGTAGGAGTCCTCGCTCTCGCCGACGGGGCGGTCGAGCGAGATCGGGTGGCGGCTGATCTTCATCACGCGGCGGGTTTCCTGCACGTTCATGCCCGCGGCCTCGGCCAGTTCCTCGATCGTGGGCTCGTGGCCCAGTTGCTGGAGGAGCGCTTTCTGGATGTTGCGCAGTTTGCTCATCGTCTCGATCATGTGGACCGGGATGCGGATGGTCCGGGCGTGGTCGGCGATGGCGCGGGTGATGGCCTGGCGGATCCACCAGGTGGCGTAGGTGCTGAACTTGTAGCCGCGCTTGTACTCGTACTTATCGACGGCGCGCATCAGGCCCGTGTTGCCCTCCTGGATGATGTCGAGGAAGGAGAGGCCGCGGTTGCGGTACTTCTTGGCGATCGAGACGACGAGGCGCAGGTTCCCGGCGGAGAGGTCGCGCTTGGCCTGCTCGTACTCCCAGAAAACAGTGTCGAGCCGCTTCACGGTCTCGGCGAGCGTCTCGGGCTCCATCAGGACGAGCGTGCGGATGCCGGAGAGTTCTTCCTTCATCACCACGAGATCGTCGGGGTCGTAGCGCTGGGGGAACTTCTCGGCCTTCTTCATCTCGCTCAGGATGTCCTGAACTTTCTTGTTCACCGCCCGGAGTTTTCGGTGCAGCGGGATGATGCGGCTGGTGCGGAGGCAGAGTTCCTCGCTGAGCGTGGCGAGTTTGCGGCGGCGGGTGGCGATGCGGCCCGTGATCTCCTTCACCTGCTCGTGGTCGCGCGACTTGCGGGCGATGTCCAGTTCTTCCCAGTCCTGGCGGTTCCTCTCGAGGAGTTGCTTGATCGTCTTGAGGTTGTAGGGGATGCGCTTGGCGATCTTCTCCTTCGCGTTGATCTCGGCGGTCGAGATGCGCATCGTGCGGTCGAAGGGGAGCTCGCCGGCGTCCACCATCTCCAGGATGTCCACCGCCATGTTGACAACGAAGTCGCACTCGAGGGTGCGGCGGCGGAAGATCATGCGCGTGGTCTCGATCTTCTTGGCGAGGCGGATCTCCTCGTCGCGCGTCAGCAGCGGGATCGTGCCCATCTGCGTCAGGTACATCCGGACGGGGTCGTCGATCCGCTTGGTCGAAGCCTCGTGGGCGAGGATGCTCTCGGCGGGGACCTGCTCGGCATCGCGGCGGGCAAAGGCGGCGACGGCGGCGCTGGTGACGGGGTTCTGCTGGCCGTTCTTTTTGGCCTCGCGGAAGAGGCGGGCGCGGAACTCGCGCTCGTCGATCATCTCGATGGCGAACTCGTCGGTGCGGAGGAGCACGTCGTCGATGCGGTCGGGGTCAACCAAGGCGTCGGGGAGGGTGCTGTTGAGTTCCTCGTAGGCAAGCCAGCCGCGTTTGCGGCCGAGTTCGACAAGATCAGTCACGGCAGGGTGAAGATCGCAGATCATTGGTGGGCTCTCTTTCTAGGTCTTACGGTTTGCGTCCGGTGCTTTCGCGGGTCCGCCTTCCGGGGCGGTGAGCCGAGGCTTCATGTGCCCCGGGAGGGTTGTGGCATCCTGCCTGCCCGAACTCCGCTGAGAAACAAATGCGGTGGGTGGGACGATGGTCCCCTTGATGGGTGCGGCGCGCTCTCTTTCTTCTTTCAGCCTCGTTGGTGGATTGTGAGTCTTTCTCAAAGTTTTTCGAGCGGCATGGCCCGTGGTCGGGGCATGGCTCTGGGATTCCCGCCGCGCTCGGTTTGCAGGCGGCGCATGTGTTCGATTTTTTCGCTCGCGTCGGTGGTGTTGCTGATGGTGTCGTTGGACTGCTTGGTGGCGCGGTCGTTGAGGCAGGACTTCCAGTGATCCGCGACGCGGTCGTGCGCGCCGTCCGTCAGTCGATCTGTTTCCAAAGCGAGGGTCGTGGCGAGTTGTCGTGCTTCCGGGTCTTCGAGTTCGAGGAGTAGGTCAGAAAGGGTCGGGGTGTCCCCGCCCGCGAGCGCCGCCGAGAACGCCTTGGCGACGGCCGCGAGGGGGGCGGAAGAGTAGGCAGCGGTTCCGAGGACGTCCTGTGCATCTACAAAATGAGTTTCAGCCAAATGCGGCTCGACAAGCAGGCAGCCGATCAGGTGCTCCAACGTTTCCCGAACGCGGATGATGGAGGTGGGCGCAGGGTTAGCCCGAGCGCCGGACATGGGCCGAACGCCTGTTCGGTTGAGCGTGGCGATGACCGCCGCCGCGTTAACCCCGGCCAGCGCGGTGAGGCGGGAAATGACCGTTTGCTGCCTAATTGGGGGCATTCGGCGCAATCCCAGTTCGACGAGGCGTTCGATCTCGGATTCGATCGCGGTGGCACGCGCATTGCTTCCGATGGGCTGACCGCGATCGTCGAGTTTCTGCCCGAGGCGCTGGAAGCGGAAGGCGAGGAAATCCACCGCGTTGGCGAGCACGCCACGGAACAAATCGCCGGTGGGGTCTTTCCTAAGGAGTTCGTCCGGGTCTTTGCCGCCTTCCATCACGGCGATGCGGACGTCGATCGGCTCGTTGAAGAAGACTTCCAAGGCCCGATCCGCGGCCCGCTGGCCCGCCTCGTCGCCGTCGAAGAGGAGGATCAGCGTGTCGCAGATGCCGCGGAGGGCCGAGGCGTGTTTCGGAGTGAGAGCCGTGCCAAGCGTGGCGACCACATTTGTGAAGCCGTGCTGATGGCAGGCGATGACGTCGGTGTAGCCCTCGGTGACGATCGCGGTGCGTTCTGACTGGATGGAGCGGAGCGCTTGCTTCAAGCCGAAGAGGGTGGCGCCTTTGTCGAAGATCTTGGATTCGGGGCTGTTGAGGTACTTGGGTTCGTCTTCTTCACGGATCTTGCGGCCGCCGAACGCCACCGCTCGGCCGATGCGGTCGAAGATCGGGAAGACCACGCGGTGCCGCAGCATGTCGAAGCATCCGCTGGATTGCTCGCGTTTTTTGATGAGTCCGGCGTCGATGAGTGATGGCTGCGAGAGGCCTTTGGATTCGGCGTACTGCACCAGGCCGTCCCATCGGTCGGGCGAAGCGCCGATGCCGAAGGCCTCGACCATTTCGGGTGAGATGCCGCGGCGTTCGATGACCTCGCGGGCGGCGGCCCCGTGTTCGGGGTGGAGGAGGATGCCGCGGAAGAAGCGGAGCGCCTGCGCGTTCGCTTCGACGATCTGCTCGCGGGTCGAAAGCGTTTCGTCCTGCGGGGCGTCGGCGCGGCGTGTGAACTTGATCTCGATCCCGGCGCGGGAGGCGAGCATCTCGAGCGCTTCGCGGAAGCCCATGCCGTGGAAGCGCATGACAAAGTCGAGGGCGTTGCCGCCGGCGTTGCAGACGAAGCAATGGAAGATCTGCTTGGCGGGGACGACGTACATGGAGGGGTTGTGGTCGTTGTGGAATGGACAGACGCACGCGAACTCGCGCCCCTTGGGCTTGAGCGTCACATGCTCACCGACGAGACGGACGATGTCCGTTGCTTCGAGCACTCGCCGTTTGTTGTCGATGTCCGGGCCGATCTTGGCCACGTTTCCACTCCGGTTTCGCCGCACCCTCAGTCCATTTTGGGGACAGTCCCCACCGCGGTGAATAAACAACCACTCACCGCCACGACCCCGCGCGATCAAAACGATGCCGACTTGGCCACAACAAAGTTGGCTCTGACAAATCCGACCGAGGCCTGCGGGGAGAAAGAACCCGAAGGCCGACCGGGGCGAGAGAGGCTTCAGGAGCCTGTTACTGTGCCTGATTGGTCGATGTTAGGTATCGCCGATCGGTAGGCAACATGGGAACG
Source organism: uncultured Phycisphaerae bacterium (assembly GCA_947085435.1). Taxonomy (GTDB): domain Bacteria; phylum Planctomycetota; class Phycisphaerae; order Phycisphaerales; family UBA1924; genus JAEUIV01. The sequence continues at coordinate 10,033 of CAMTWL010000038.1, read as the reverse complement.
CGACGGTCAGGCGAAACGTTAACCCAATGTAAGCGCGAGTCAAACGGGACGGCTCAAGAACGGATCAAATTCAACGGTTAAGTTTCCGGCGTGCTGCCTTTCCGCAGCATTTTTCGTGCAAATGCTGTCGTTTATTGGCCTGCGTGACGAAACCCGAGCGATTCCTGCGCTGGGATCATCCCCGAGCGTTGTAGGATCGTGCGGATGAGGCGTGTCGAGGCGCGATTCAAGGGCCGAGTGCAGGGGGTTGGATTCCGAGCGACCGTGCGAGGCATCGCCGCATCATTTTCGGTTGCCGGCTGGGTGAGAAACGAGGTGGATGGCTCGGTGTATGTGGTGGCCGAGGGGGATGAGTCTGAAGTCGAGCAGTTTTTAGAATCAATCAAAGAACGGATGGCTTGTAACATTCAATCGGTGGATCGCGTAGTAGGCAATCCGGTTGGTGAGTCTGGTTTCGAGGTTCGGCGATAGGATAATGTAAGGGAGATGGGGGAAACGTGCTGATTCTCTTTGATATTGATGCGACGCTGATCACGACTTCCCGGACGGGCATCGCCGCGATGGGCGAGGCGGGGCGGGAGCGATTCGGGGCGATGTTCGACGAGAACCGGGCCGAGTATGCGGGTCGGCTGGACCCGCTGATCATCGCCGACCTGCTGCGGACCCACGAGCGCGAGGTGACTGACGCCGCGATCCAGGATTTCCGAAACGGATATCGCGAGCACCTGACCCGGCTCCTATCGAGGCCGGGCGTCGCAAATCCCTGCCCCGGCGTGGTCGAACTTCTTGCGGCACTCCGCCGGGCGGCGACGCACACGCTCGGGCTGCTCACCGGCAACTTCCCTGAAACCGGCGCGATCAAACTCCGAGCAAGCGGGATCGAACCCGATGATTTTCCAATCCAGGTGTGGGGGTGCGACTCGCCGCACACGCCGCCGGCGCGGGAACACCTGCCGCCGGTGGGGATGCGCCGTTACCGCGAGCGGTTCGGGCGCGAGGTCCATCCCGCGGACGTGACGATCGTGGGCGATACGCCGCACGATATTTCGTGCGCGCGGGCGCACGGCTGCCGCTCGCTGGGCGTTGCGACCGGCCGATTCTCGATCGAGGCGCTCGTTGCATCGGGTGCGGACCTCGCGGTGCGGGATCTTTCGGCGACAGGGGAGATGACAGCATGGCTGACGGCACCGCGGCGCTAACACCCATCGGGAGCGGCGAACGCTCGCAGGTCATGGACGCGATCCGCGGCTTCGCGGTGCTGGGCATCCTGGCGATGAACATCCCGGGCTTCGCGCTGCCGGAATCGGACTTCTTCGATCCCCGCGTCGGCGGCTTCGAGGGAACCGACCGGGCGCTGTGGTGGTTCAACCGGCTGGTCTTCGACATGAAGATGCAGTCGATCTTCTCGATGCTGTTCGGCGCGGGGCTGGTGGTGCTGGGCGAGCGGGCCATCCGATCGGGGAAGAGCCTCACGCCGATCTTTTACCGTCGGGTCGCGGTGCTGGCGGTGATGGGGCTGCTGCACGGCTACCTGCTCTGGTTCGGCGACATCCTGTGGACCTATGCGGTGTGCGGGGCGCTGATCTATCCGCTGCGGAGGCTGCCGACGGCGTGGGTCCTTGCGGTCGGTCTCGCGCTCTTCCTCTTCGGCGCCGTCACGAGCAGCGGCGCCGGGGCCGGGATGTGGTACGTCCGGGGGCAGGCGGTCGCGGGGCAGGCGGTCCTCGACGCGGGCGGCACGCCGGACGAGATGCAGAAAGAGATGCTCGAAACGTGGGCATCGATGCGGGAAGACTTCGCTCCGACCGAAGAGGAGCGTGCCGAGGAGGAGAGGGCCAACCGCGGCACGTTCATCGATGTGGTTGGTCGCCGTGCCCCCTCCGCCCTTGAGATGCAGATCGGGCCGCCCTTCTGGATGTTCTCGATCTGGCGATTCTCGGGGTACATGCTCATCGGGATAGCGATGATGCGGTGGGGGGTCTTCTCCGGCTCGCTCTCCAGCCGTGCCTACGCCTGGATGATGGGGCTGGGCTATGTGATCGGGCTGCCCATCGTCTTCCTCGGCGGCCTGCAGGCGCAGGCGAACGGGTTCGACTTCATCATGACCTTCGTGACCGGCTGGCAGTGGAACTACCTGGGCAGCGTGTTCGTCGCGTTCGGGCACCTCGGGGCGCTGGTGCTGCTCTTCCGTTCGCCCGCGACTGCATGGATCGTGCCGGGGCTTGCGGCGACAGGGCGGATGGCGCTCACGAACTACCTGACGCAGAGCCTGCTGTGCGCCGTGATCTTTTTCGGCTGGGGCTTCGGGATGTTCGGCCGATTGACGCGCACCGAGATCGCGGTGGTGGTCGTGGCGATCTGGACGGTGCAGATCATCTGGAGCATGTGGTGGCTGAGCCGGTACCGGTTTGGGCCGATGGAATGGGTCTGGCGGACGCTGACGTATGGGAAGGCGCCGGGGATGGCGCGTGATCGATAATCCTGAGGTTGCGATGGACGCCGAGGCTGTCCCGGCGCGCCGGGACGAAGCCTCGGGTCGGGCGCTGACTGACCCGAGGCTTCGAAGACTCAGCCTCGGCGTCCGCTCTGTTTTCTACACTTCGCGATGCGTCGATCGCTTTTCGCGCTTTGCGAGCCTCATCGGCCGATGCTGGTTCGGCGAGCCGCAGCCGGGGCAGACTTTTCCGTGCTCGCCTGGCGGCACATCCCTCAGCCCCTGGCCGCAGGTGAAGCAGACGCTCTCGCTCAGGCGCTGGGTGAGTTTGTTGACCGAGACGGTGACGATGGCGACGGCGACTCCGACGATGGGGAGGGTGAGCCAGGCCGGGCCGAGGGTGATGGCACCGAACGCGGCCAGCGGCACTCCGATGACGAACACGATGACGCGGAGGCGGATGCCCGTGACCCAGGCCATGCCGATGTCTTTGATTTTGGACTCGCTCGCCAAGGAGTTTGCTCCAGCACGGCCTTCGGGATCGCGGGAAGTGTACCCCCTGGTCATCGGGCCGGCGGAGGGTGTCCCTAGACTGCCGGTGTGACGATCACCGATTCTCTGACCCTTGCGATCGAAGCCAGCAACCCCGGCCCGGTCGCTGATGGGGATACCCCGGAGCCGCCGCGGGTCTCGGTGTGTCTTGGGAGTGTTGGGGTAGGGGGACAGGTGGAGGTCATCGGGTTCGAGGGCGTTGGCTCCGCGAACCGCGATGATGAGGGGCTGATCCCTGCGATTGATCGGGTGGTTCGCGCGGCGGGCTTTGTGCCGGGCGATCTTCGGCGCGTCGCGGTGAGCGTCGGGCCGGGGGGCTTCACCGGGCTGCGCGTCGCCGTGGCGTTTGTAAAGATGGTGTGCGAAGCGACGGGGGCACAGTGCATCGCGGTGCCGACGGCGCGGGCGCTGATTCGACGGGTTGATCAGGTGCTGCGGGCCGAGCGCGGGACGCTGATCTTGCTCGCGTGGAAGCGCGACGATGTGTGGGCGGAGCGGTACGCGGCGGGCGCGGCCTCGGTTCCGACTGAAGAGGGAGCGCTGCGGCCGATCCGCGATCTTGGACTCACCGGCACCGACGTGATCGTGTGCGACGCGGCGCTCGAGGCGTCGATGCGGACGCTCGGAGTTGTCCCGGCGGGAGCCTTGGTGGTCCGCCCGCGGTTTGATGCGGTCGCGGTGCTGGAAGCGTCGGCGGAGATCGCGCCGATCGACCCGCTCGCGCTCGTGCCGCTGTACCCCCGCGAGCCGGAAGCGGCGACGAAGTGGCGGGAACTCAGGGCACGGTCGGGATGACTCGGATCATACGGATCACCGGTGAAACTCGCGCGTCGGGTTGCCGGAAGGCGATCCTCGGGTGCCACCAACTCCCGGCGCGCCGGGACTTCGGCCGGTGGTGCGCACGGTGAACGAGCGCACCAAGACGCCCGCACCACCGACTTGCCGCGGCGAGCCCGTGGCACAAGTACATTTCGTGATGCGTATGACACCGGAGCCGAGGAAGCGTGCGCGCAGCCGATCAGTTGGCGTTGAAACAACCCATCGACGAGGCGCTCAGTTGGTGTTGTCGAGCGGTTCCCACGGGTTGTAGGTGTTTTCGCCGGGGCCGTCGCCGGTGCGGATGCGGGGCATTTCGGGGATCGCTCGGAAGACGAGGCCTTCAACATCCGCGTACCACCCGGCGCTGAGGTCCGCCTTCATGTAGTTGTTCCCGATGACGTGGTTGTAGTCCAGGCGTGTGCGCATGCCGTCGGCCACGATCACGGTTCTTCGATCGAGGTCGCCTATGCGAGTGATCCCCTCCGGGATGCGATATTGGTAGTTGCCCGCGATGGTTCCGCCGCCGTTGACCCACTCCGCTGAGTAGTCTGAGTAGTGATGATCGCCGTGATGGCTCGGGCAGTAGAAGACGCCCGGGTGATTCAGGTAGTTGTCGCCGATAAGGATGCCGAGGCCGTCCCACAGCGGCTCGCTCGAGAACGGGCTCGTGGATCGGTAGCGGAGGAACATGGTGTCCGAGCCGACGCCGTCTTCGGTTTGGTGCTCGCTTGGAGGGGCCGACTGTGCCGAGGTGCCCCGCCCGGCGGTTGTCGCCGGGGGTTCTTCGTTGAACCGTGAAGGCGGCAAGTACCCCTTGTAGTCGTCGGTATACATCCCGAACGCGATGCCCATCTGGTGGATGTTCGAGATGCACCTGACGCGCCGCGCCGATTCATGGGCCATGCGCAGGGCCGGCATCAGGATCGACAGAAGGATCACCATCACCGAAATGGAAACCAAAAGATCAACGAGCGAGAACCCGCGCTCGAGGCGCAGCGCTCGTCTCGTGTGGTTTCCCGATCTGGTGACCATTCCCCTCATGGCAGCCTCGCCCACGACTGGGGCGCATTCGCCTCCTGGCAACGAGTCCGAGATTCGGACCCTTTGGACACTATACTGGTTGTTCGGGCTTGGTGCCAAGGCCACGCCTCCAAAATTGTCTCTTCTTGAAGATTCTCGGCCGAACGAACCCCAATCGTCATGTATTTTTGGTGGACTGGTGAAAATGGACCGACCAAACTACGAACGACCCCGACTGAAATCAGCCAATTGTTCTGCATCGAGCATCCCCGGCAAGCATTCCCTCGTATGAGGTCATAGAGTATGGCCTGTCGGATTGCGGGCTGGACCCATTGGAGCAGCCGTGCCACTGCCTTCGGCCGAGAATGACCTGGACCTGATGCAGCGCGTCGCGAGCGACGACGCGGATGCTATCGCTGGCTTGTACGACCGATTCGCATCTCTTGTGTACCGCATGGCTTACCAATCAATGCCCACGAGGTCCGACGCGGAAGATGTGGTCCAGGAGGTTTTTGTGCGGCTGTGGAGAACCGCCGGGCGATATGACCCCAAGCGATCGGCTTTGGTGACCTGGGTCATGCTTCTTGCCAGAAGGCACATGGTGGATCGTCTCAGGAGAGTGAAGGCGCGGGTCAAGACCTCAGCCCTCCAGGAAGGTTTGTCGGCCGCTCCGGTCGCATCGGACCAGGGCCACCCAAGCATGGAGCAGGATGAGCGGTTCGTCGCCGTGATGCAGCGGATCGAGAAACTCCCGGAGTTGCAGCAAACGGTTGTGAAGCGTGCGTACCTGAATGGGCACACACTAAAGCAGATCGGCAAGGACCTGAATATCCCGCTCGGAACCATCAAGAGCGCCCTCAGCCGGGCCTTGGTGAGGCTCCGGGAAAAGAACGCTGGGGAGGAGTTGACAGCATGACTTCCAGAGACCTTTTTGAGATGGCATCCCTTGACGTTCTTGGCCTGCTTGACGAGCAGGAGCGGCTGGACTTCGAGCAGGCGTTCCGTGCGGCCCCGCCTCACATCCAGGCGCAGATCCGCGCGGAGCAGGTCCGCGCCACGGACATTGACCGCCTCCTGCCCCAGGTCGATCCACCCGCCGGGCTTCGCGGCCGGGTGCTCGCCGCCGTGCGCGAGGCCATCGCCTCGGTCGGATCGGAACCCATCGCCCGGATTGGGCCCAACGGCCTCGCCGCGTGGTCGTCGGCGCCACTGTGGCGCGCCGCGTGCATCGGATTTGCCACGGCCTCGATGGTCCTCGGCCTTTCCTCGTGGCACCTCAGCCGCACGGTTCAGAGCATCACCGATACCGCGATGTCGAGTCGCACCACCGACGCGCTCGTGCGCCAGTCAGGCCCGAAGTTCATCAACATGCTCACCCGCCCCTCGATGAAACACGTCGCCTTCACCCCCGCCGCAAAGGACTACGACGGCAAGGCCTCCGCGGGTCTCTACGTCGATTCAAAGACTCAGACCGCCTACCTCGTCTGCAGCGGGATGCAGGTGCTGAGCGGCACCTACCGCCTCGTGGTCGAGGACGCCGCGGGCAGCGCCCGACAGATCAAGGAGTTCGAGGCCGGTGCCGGCACGTTCTTCATCGCTCTCGAGCATGTGGACGTGCGTTCGCTGCGTCAGTTGCAGATACAGGCCCCCCAACCGAACGGTGCCCGACCGGAGACGTTGCTCGTCGCCTCGGGCGTCTGAACGACTTCGCGTTATTTGATCGACCAACGATCCTCGCCGCCGTCGATCTCGACGGCGGTTTCGTCTTTGGCCCCACGCTCACGCCGACCGACCGCGATCCCGACTCCCGCCAGCCCGACCACCGTGCAGACGCACGCCATCGCCCCAGCGACCAAGGCGAAGATCGGCAGCCGATGATCCGACGCCGGCTCCTCGCCCGCCGTCGCGTCGGCCACCACAGCCGTGCTGGACTGGTCCGCCCGGCGCTCGCGGCTGTCGTTGGCCATGCCTACAAGGATCGACGTGTATGTTTCCAGAATCCGCTGCGTCCGCAGCCGACCCTCGCCGACCATCGACAGGTTCAGCCGCCCCGGCGTCGCCGCGTCGATCGTCATGGAGTCCACGATCAACCGCCGGACGTCCGAAGGCGTGCCGAACTCCGCGTACCCGCGCCGCTTCAACCGTTCGGCCGCCTGCGCGAGGAGTTGCGGATCGTTCGCCAGTTCCAGGTGGAACGAGGACCAGGACTCGGCCAACTCCGGCTCCACGTTCGCCGACTGATCGGCCATCCCGATCGTGGTCTGGGCCAGGTAACGCGGCCGATCGACGATCCCCGCGACCCACCACGACACGCCCGCGATCGCCGCGAATGAGAGCGACGCCGCGAGCATCCCCGCGCCAAAGGTAGCCGTCATCGGACGATGAATGGGCGCCGCCGTCGCGGGCATCGGACTCGGCCGCACCGGCTGACCCGCCAAAGGGAGCGAGTGACGCGTTCGCCCCGTGTCCGCGAGGCGGCTGGTGATCGCTTCCTTCGCGCGGACAAGTTGGGCCGCTCGCTCGGAGAGGAGGCTTCGCTGCTTCTTCAATCTCGCCCGACGGGTCGCGACGTGCGGCTCGTCGCACGCTTGATGCCTGGCGGGAGCGATCGGAGGGGCGGACTCGCGTTCGCCGACCGACCGTTCACGAGCGAGCATCTCGGCCTCGCGCTGACGCCAGGTGCCGGCGTCCGCGAGGAGTTGCTCCTGCGCCGAGTTGAGTTCGCGGTGACGTTCCGCGAGGTGGAACTCGCGGTCGGTGAGTTGAGCCGCGTACTCGCGGAGCGCGCCGTCGCGTGCGTCCAGTTCCGTTGCGCGATGGTCATGCTGGCTGGTGACCGCGTGAAGGGATTCGAGTTCGGATTGCAGGGACGCAAACGCCGCGCACAGCCGCTCGGTCGTCATCACCACCGACGCCTGTTCCGGTGGCGGCGGGGCTGAAACCGATTCGATCGGACCGGGGGGTGCGGGCGCGGCTGATTCGTCCATGGACTGGGCTCCTGCCTCACATCCATTGTTTTCGACGCACCCAAGTCCCTTCAATATCAGGAGTTACGGAACGGTTCACCCAGTCGGCACCGTGCGATGAAGGGGGGAGCGGGACGGATTGTGCGGGCTATGATGCCGCGCTGATTTCAACTAAGATTGAAAACCAACGTGACGCCAGCCACCCTCCAATCGCCGATCGAATCGCCCCCGCGACGCCCGCCGCCGAGGCAGGATGCGGCCCTGGAAGCCGTCCGCACCCGAATCACCCGCGGCGAACGACTTTCACTCGACGACGGCGACCGCCTCTACACGACGCCCGATATCTGGGGGCTGTGCGAACTCGCCGACATGGTCCGCCGGAGATTCCACGGCGACGCGGCGTACTACAACATCAACCGCCACTTCAACTACTCGAACGTCTGCGCGCTCTCGTGCAAGTTCTGCGAGTTCTATCGCAAGGCCGGCGACGAGGGCGCCTACACCCGCGACCTCGACCACGCACGCGAAGAGGCCCGCAAAGCAATCGCCAGCGGCGCGACCGAGATGCACATTGTCGGCGGCCTGCATCCGACACTCCCCTTCGAGTACTACACCGACCTGCTCCGCGCGCTCCGCGAAACCGCCCCGCTGCTGCACCTGAAGGCGTTCACCGCGGTGGAGATTGTCCACCTTGCGAAGATTGCCAAGGTGTTCAAGCAGTCCCCCGGAATCGACCGCAAGTCGGGCATCCGCTGGGTTCTCGAAAGGCTGAAAGAAGCCGGCCTTGGCTCGCTGCCGGGGGGCGGCGCGGAGGTCTTTGACGACCGCGTCCACGACGAGGCCTTCAAGGGCAAGATCCGCTCCGACGTGTGGCTCGATGTCCACCGCGTCGCCCACGAACTCGGCTTGAACACCAACGCCACCATCCTCTACGGCCACATCGAGGACCGCACGGACCGACTGGTCCACATGGACATGCTCCGCCGAGCGCAGGATGAAGCGCTGCTGCGATTGGGCTATCAACCCGATGAAACGGGTGCGATCACCCTGACGCGCAGGGGAATCACGCTCCCCACGCCCACGACGAGCGGAGCGAGTCGTGGGCTCGCAGGGGGCTACTTCCAGACCATCATCCCGCTCCCTTTTTTCCCGGACGGCAGCGAACTGGAACACCTCCCCGGCCCCGGCGGCATCGAAAACCTCCGCACACTCGCGGTGTCGCGCCTCATGCTCGACAACTTCCCGCACGTCAAAGCATTCTGGATCATGCAGACACTGAGCATGGCCCAGTTGATGCTGCAATCCGGAGCCGACGACCTCGACGGCACGGTGGTGTGGTACGACATCACGAAAGTCGGCGGCTCCTCCACGCATCAGGAAACGACGGTGTGGGACTTGCAGAAGGCGATCCGCGAGGCGGGGTTCGAGCCGGTGGAGAGGGACACGTTGTACCGGAGGGTGGTGCGGGAGGGGAGCGAGTGGCGGGTGGAGGGGTGAAGAATCGCTACATCTTCGCGACGTGCTGCTCGTCGAGGATTTCCTGCACGGTGATGCACTTGATGATGCGGCCAGTTTTCTTGTAGAAGGCCGCGCACTCCTTCTCCGCGTCTGACGAGAAACCGAATGCGACGAAGAAGCCGCGCTGCCGCTCGTTACGCTGCATGACGGCCTCGAAGTGGTCGATGTCCGGCCGGCCGACCCGGTCGGATTGCTTGACTTGGATCGGGAACCAATCGCCTCCGAACATGTCGGCACCGGTCGGGCCGCCGCCCCAGCCTTTGATCGCTTTTGGACCTGTTTCGGCGGGCTTGGTGCCCACGGAAGATTCGACCGTCGATGCCCATGTCGCCCACCTGCACTTTGTTGGGGATGCCGCCCAGCGCGATGACCGCCCAGTTCTCGAACTCGAATGGGGGCATGGTGCGGAGGTGCTTGATCGAATAAGGAAGCTCGCGGACCACAAATCCCTTGCCGGCGAGCCACTGCTTCTCGTCCTCGCGCACGCCGCACACATCGCGGAGTCGCTTGGCCATCACGCGGCAGGCGGTGGGGGAGATGTCGATGCCGACCCACTGGCGACCGAGGTTCTCCGCCGCGCCTATCAGCCTGTTGAACAACCCCCCGCATCGCGCCATTCACCGATCCGGCGTGTGCGGAGGCGCGCCGCGGCTGCGGCGGCGCGCAGGGTCCACACAAGACCGATGAGCGCCGCGAGCCGGCGTGCGGCGATCGCGACGGCCCG
>CAMTWL010000037.1:0-86572 GCA_947085435.1 uncultured Phycisphaerae bacterium | reverse complement strand
GCGTACCGGGGGTGAGGCACCCCCGGCTAGTACAGATGACCCCTCCGGGGTCACGGAAGAGTGGTGGGTGCGCCGCGCGCCGGGGGTGAGGCACCCCCGGGTACTACAGATTAGCCCTGGTGGGTCGCGGAGTATGGGTATGCGCGCCGCGTACCGGGGGCGAGGGATCCTCACCCATTTATGCATCTCGGCGTTGCGACGAACTTAGGTTGAGCCGCCGAGATCCGCGTCGATCCCTGGGGACCAAGTGGCCGTCCGCACGAGAATGAGGCGTGATCCGTATGATGTCTCGTTCCGGGAGCGGCGCTCCTCGAAGACTCCCGTCACGGCGGGCAGGCTGCTCTGCCCCCGGCTACGAACTACCCGGCTTTCAGCCTGAAGTCACCCGGTGTAGATCAAATGGAGGGTGTTGCAGAAAGCGGTTCGTCCGGTGCGCTCTCACTCGGCGGGACTACCGCTGCGGCGACGAGGCGGTCGCCCTCTTTCAGGTTGGCGAGTCGGACGCCCTGGGTGTTGCGGCCGATGCGGGAGATTTGTGAGACGGGCATGCGGACGAGGAGGCCTCCCTCGGAGACGAGGACGACGCCTTCGCCTTCTTTCACCGCTTTCATGGCGACGACCTTGCCGTTGCGGCCTTCGGTGCGGATGTCGATGCGGCCCTTGCCGCCTCTCGATTGCGCGCGGTACTCGGTCGCGCCCGCTTCGCCCTCGCCCGCGACGAGGTACTCCATCATGCCGGTGCGCTTGCCGTAGCCGTGCTGGGTGACGGTGAGGAGGTCGACCTCGGGGTGGACCGAAGAGAGCGGATCGTTCTCGTCGCGCATCTCGATACGGACGAGGTCGACGACTTCGTCGGCTTCCGCGAGTTCGATGCCCTTCACGCCCGCGGTGCCGCGACCCATCGGGCGTGCATCGCTCTCCATGAAGCGGATGGACATGCCCTGGGCGGTGCCGAGGAGGAGGTGGTCGGTGCCGCTGGTGGTGGTGACGCCGATGAGTCGGTCGCCCTCGTTGAGATCGACGGCGATGATGCCGGACTTGTTGACGTTCTGGTAGAGGCGGAGGCTGGAGCGCTTGATTTTGCCCTGGGCGGTGGCGAAGACGAGGTAGTCCTCGCTCTTCTCGAAGTCCCTGATGGGCATGAAAGCGACGGCCTTTTCCGCGATCGCCCCCTCGGAGGCGGCGCGGAGTTCGATGAGGTTCATGATGGATCGGCCTCGGGTGGTGCGGGCCATCTCGGGGACTTCATAGACCTTGACCTTGAAGACTCGGCCGGTGTTGGTGAAGCAGAGCAGGTCGTCGTGGGTGCTGGCGACGAAGACGTGCTCGATGAAGTCCTCTTCCTTGGCGTCGGAGGCTTTGATGCCGCGGCCGCCGCGGTTTTGTTCGCGGTAGGTGGTGAGGGGGACGCGCTTGACCCAGCCGTCGTGGCTGATGGTGACGGCGACGTCCTCCTGGCGGATGAGGGCTTCGATATTGATGTCGGCGTCGGATTCTTCGATCTTCGTGAGGCGCGGGGCGTTGTAGCGGGCCTTCATCTCGACGCAGTCGGCGCGGATCATGCCCAGCACGATGGCGCGGTCGGCGAGGATGGCTTCGAGGGCTTCGATCTCGGCGACGAGTTTGGCGTAGTCGGCGACGAGTTTTTCGATCTCGAGGCCGACCAACTGGATGAGGCGCATGGCGCCGATGGCCTCGGCCTGGACGCGGGAGAGGCGCGCGCCGCCGGCGGAATCGGCCGCTCTCACGGCGTCCATCAGGCGCGCGGGGATTTTGGCGGCGTGCTTGTGGTCCGAGGCGATGCGGAGGGCGCGGGCCGCGAGTTTCTCGATGGCTTCCTCGCGCGTGCGGGACGAGCGGATGAGTTTGATGACCTCGTCGATGTCGCAGACGGCGTAGATCATGCCCTCCAGAATATGGGCCTTTTTCTTGGCTTCTTGCAGGAGAAACCGGGTGCGGCGCTCGACGACATCAACGCGGTGGCTGACGTAGCAATCGATCATCTCGCGGAGGCTCAGCGTGCGCGGCTGGCGGTTCACCAGCGCGATGTTCATGATGCTGAGCGTGCTCTGGAGCGGGGTGAACTCGTAGAGTTGATTCTCGATGACCGCCGGGTCGGCGCCGCGGCGGAGTTCGCAGACGACGCGGACCTGGGCCTCGCGGCCCGATTCGTTGCGGACGTCGGTGATGTCCTTGATCTTCTCGCTGTTGACGGCGTCGGTGATGCTGTTGACGACGGTGAGGAGGCCGAGTTGATAGGGGATGGTGTCGATGACGAGTTGCTGGCGGTCGCGCGAGCCGCGGATTGCCTCGACGTGGACGGTGCCTCGGACGACGAGTCGGCCGCGACCGGTGGCGTAGCCCTCGACGATGCCGCGTTTGCCGCAGATGATGCCGGCGGTCGGGAAGTCGGGGCCGGGGACGATGCCGATGAGTTCGGTGAGGGTGATCTCGGGTCGGTCGATGCAGGCGATGATTGCGTCGAGGATTTCGCCCGGATTGTGGGGCAGGAGGCTGGTGGCCATGCCGACGGCGATGCCGACGCCGCCGTTGATCATGAGGTACGGGAACTTGCCCGGCAGGACCGTCGGCTCCATCAGTCGGTCGTCGTAGTTGGGCTGAAAATCAACGGTGTCGAGTTTCAGGTCTTCGAGCATGTCGCCCGCGGCGTAGTGCAGTCGCGCCTCGGTGTAACGCATCGCGGCGGGCGGGTCGGGGTTGATCGAGCCGAAGTTGCCCTGCGGATCGACGATGGGGACGCGCATCTTCCAGTCCTGCGCCATGATGGCGAGGGTGGGATAGACGACGGATTCGCCGTGCGGGTGGTAGTTGCCGGAGGTGTCGCCGCAGATTTTGGCGCACTTGATGTGTTTTTTTCCTGGGCGGAGGTTGAGGTCGTTCATGGCGACGAGGATGCGTCGCTGCGAGGGCTTGAGGCCGTCGCGGACATCGGGGAGGGCCCGGTCCATGATGGTGCTCATGGCGTAGGTGAGGTAGGAGTCCTTGAGTTCGTCCTCGATGGCGATGTCGAGGACGTGGCCGATGTAGGGCTGGCCTTCGGGGGTGGCGGGGGCGGCGGTTGGCGGGGTTTCGTCGGGCATGGTTTGGTGCTTTGTCCGAGGGGGAGAGGGAGCGGGAAAGTGCGGAGATTCTAGGTGAAAGACCCGTCTTTTGCACAACTGAGAAGCCGCGTCTGACGAGGCTTTGCGAGGAAGACGCGGAATGCTTCGGCGCGGGGAGCATCCGCGTCTTCGTCGAAGACTCCTCAGTCGCGGCTTCTCAGGCGGGCTCGCGCCGGGTGACGAAACGGAGGACAATGGGCGCGATGAGAACGATCCCGACAGCAGGCAAAAGCCAGACGTAGTGTCGTTCGATGTACCCGACCCACATGCACGGCGCGGCGAGGATGCAGGCGACGATCCAGGCGCGGATGCAGGCGCGTCGGGGCAGGCCGCGGTCGATGCTGATGATCCAGACGTAGGCGGGGAAGAGGAGTGCGTAGAAGGACATGAAGAGTTCGTAAGCGAGGCGGGTGGCGGGCGTGCCTTCGTTGTAGTCGGGGGTCCAAGGCAGGGCGGCGGACGCGAACATCAGGAGGATGGTGACGAGGAGTTGAACGTGGCGCTTGGGCCAGAGTGCGCCCCAATCGGCGAGGCCGCTTGGGCGGAGTTCGCGGAGGTGCGCCGCGATGGTGAAGGCTGCTTGAGCGGTGAAATGTGCCCACAGATAAAGACTCCACGTTCCGGCGCGGAGGCCGCCAGCGTAGAGGAGTGTGTAGAGCATGAGGGCCGGGAAGAAAAGCCCGAATGCGAGCGCGAATGCGGCGGACCCCGCGATGCCCGGCGCATCTTGTCGCACACGATGAAAGGTGAGATCGAGGTGGGGGCAGAGGCCGAAGCCGAGGACGAGCATGGGGAGGGCGAACATCAGGCCGTTGAACGATTGCGATCCGGTTTCAGGCGGAAACTGGAGTGTTACACCGGTGCGCCACGACGAGAGCGCGGCGAGGACGCTCGTTGTGTAGACGATGAGCGAAGGGATGGCCCACTTCTTCCCCAAGGAAAGGATCGCACCCGCGAGGACCGTTCCGGCGGCGACCGCGCCGCCGACCCACCCTTGGCCGATGAATGATCGGGAAAAAAGGTAAGACAGAAGCCACGTCAGCCACGACACATGGAACAGAATCGTGACAACACTGAAGGCGCGCATCGCGTGCAGATTCGCCGCGACGAATCGCGGGCTTGATTGCGCGGTGTGCAGGAAGCCGACGAGGGCCGCCCCGATCGCGTTCGGCACCAGGAACGCGGCCCATCCGGGCCAACCCCAATCGTTGACCATGTAGACGGGGAACCACATGCCGATGCACCAAGTCCACGAGCAGGCGAGGAAGAGGGCGCGCCAGAGGATGCCGAAGAAGTTGGCGGCGGACGGGGCGGTCATGCGCGGGAGATTGTTGCAGATCGCTACAAGCCCTTCGCGCTACGAGCCCTTCGCGCAAGCGAAGGCGGGTTCAGTCTTCCTTCGCTCGCGCGAAGGGCTCGTATTCACTCCGCCTCGCGCCCGCGCTTTTCCTTTGCTTCGTGCTGCGCTTTGGGGGTGACGTGGAAGACGGCGGTGCATTTGCCGACGCGCATGTCGCGGACGGGCTTCTTGCGGCCGGGGACGGGGAGGCGTTGCTGCAGGACATCGAGGTCGAGTTCGATGTTGAACTCGTTGTGGGTTTCGATGAGGGCCTTGAGGTCCTGCACCGGGTTCACTTTGTAGACAGCGGGGCCGAAGCATGGGCGGAGGAACTTGTAGTTCAGTTCCTTGCAGACGACGGTGTATTCGCCCCCCACTTCCGCGAAGAGGTACATGCCGCCGGCGATCTCGGAGTTGGCGAGGAGCGACGCGCCGGCCATGGCGTTGTACCAGTTGCGGTTGAATCGGCGGAAGGGGAGGATCGCGGTGAAGGTCTTGGCGTCGAGGCGCTTCATCTGGATGCCGCTCTTGAAGGCATACGGCAGCCAGATGAGCGAGCACACGCGGTGCCAGAAGTTGTTGCGCGTGCTGAGGCGGCTGATGAACGATTCGAGCCAGCCGACGAACCCCTGGCGACGCTTGCGGTCGGCGGACGGCGGCGGAGTCCCCTTGCCGGGATGGTCGGCGGCCACGATGCCAGGTTCGCTCTGTCCGGCGGCGATCGACAAACAAGTCTCCTGAGTGAACAGCGATGATATCTACCCGGCGGGCGCGGCCGGAATCGGGGCTGTTTCGGCGATCACCAGGTCGGCCCATTCGCCCTTGGAGTAGTTGAACCCGGTGGTGCGGCGGAGGATCGTCAGCGGGCGGCCGAGGAGTTCCTCCGCCGCTTCGACCCGCGTGGTGGGGAGTATTACAAGGCCGTTCCCGTGTGACGCGAGCCATCCGGGGAGCGCGTCGAAGCGGAGGCGGGTGACGCGCGCGTGGGTCAGGAATGTGAGGCTGTCCTCGTGGTAGCCGACGGCGGCGAGGGGGCGTGTCGCGTGTGCGTCGATCGAGTCGATGGCGCTGACGAGCCTGGAGCTGATCCAGAGCGCGTTGAGTCGCGGCAGGACGAGGCCGAAGGTGGTCGCCGAGGCGATGATCGATGCGATGACGGCGAGCGATTGGGCGAGCAGATAGCGGCGCTTGGAGAGCGAGCGGGCGGCGGAGATGATGAGGGCCGCGCCGACGCCGACGGCCGCGCCCATGATGATCTTCCAGGGGGTGGTTGCGACGAAGCCGCCGAGGCGCGCGAGCACGGTCGGGGCGGTCGAAGCAATCAGGACGCCGATGATGATCCAGAGGGCGAGGCCGATCCTTGCGGGTCGGCGGTTCAGGCCTAGGAGTGCCGGGCCATCGGGTCGTGTCACGGTGAAGCACACGGCGCGGGCGCTCAGGATCGCGAGGGCCGGGTAGAGCGGCAGCGTGTAGTGCGGGAGTTTGGTGCTGATGACCTCGAAGACGAGCCACGACGGGATGAGCCACGCGAGGAGGAACAACTCGGCGGGGCGTTCTGCGGAAAAACGAGACCAACGATCGCGTGACCCCGATCGGATGCGTTTCCATGCGAGCGCGATGCCCGCGGCGGTCAACATGCTGCCGGGCCAGAACAAAACGGGGAGGAGCAGCAGGTGATAGCCGGGCGGGCCCCAGTGTCCCTCGGCGGATGAGACGCTCCGGCCGAGCGTTTCGTCGGCGATGATCGAGAGGTAGTTTTGCCAGCCGACTTCGCGTGCGACGAGGGCGACCCACGGGCCGACGATGAGCGCGATGACCACGACGCCGAGCAACGGGCGGAGCGAGAGGAGCCATCGCCAGCGGCGCGTTGATGCAGCGAGTGTGATCGCGGTGAGCGCGACGATCATCGGGGTGATCGGGCCTTTGGACATGACGCCGAGGGCGACGAGGAGCCAAAGCGCAAGGGGTGCCACGGCCAGCGACTGAGTCCTCGAAGGAGTCGGCCGTGGCGGACGGTCAAGTGCGCCCGCCACGGCCGACTGCGCTCGAAGACTCGCTCCGCTGGCCGTGGCACCCAATCTCTTCCAGCATTCCCAGAGCGCCCACATCGAGGCGGTGGTGACGGCGAGGAGGAGTTGATCGGCCCGCGCCTGCCGCGCGTCCCACATCACCATCACGGAGCAGGCGAGCATCGCGCCCGCGAGCCAGCCGACGCGTGGGTCGCGGGGGAACATCGAGAGGCCGAGGCGCCAGGTCAGGAGCGCCGCGAGGATCGCGCAGAGAACTGAAGGGAGCCGGAAGGGCCAGATGTTGCCGGTCGGCAGTCGGAGCGGGTTGCGCTCGGCGTCGGGGTTTTCGGAGCCGAAAAGCGAAGCGCTCGCGGACTGGAGCCAGTAGATCAGCGGCGGCTTGTTCAGCCGAGGCCGATCGCCGACGCGGGGCACGACCCAGCCTTCGAGTGTTCCTGACTCGAGCATCTGCCGGCTTGCCTGGGCGAAGCGGGATTCGTCACGGTCCACGGGCGGCAGATCGCGCAGGCCGGGCATCAGAGCCAGGAGGCAGAGGGCGACGAGCGCGAGGCCGCCGAGCCATCCGCCCGAGCGTCCGCCCGCTCCGTCGCTCCACGATTCGTTCGGCGATGGCATCCCGATCGACTATAACCGTGCGGAGTACCTGATTGACGCACACGACCGGACCCAACTCGACTTCGGCGCGGGAATTTCCCGCGGATCATCGCTTGCCGACGGCGTGGAAGCGTGTGCTGCCGCCCTGTGGCGCGGCGGTCGCGCTCGCGGCTATTTTGCTTCCTTTCGACGGCGTGCTCTCGACTTTGATCACCGGGTTCCGACTCCCCGGCGACCTCCGGCGCGAGTTGGAACTACTCCAGCAGTTCGGCAGCCCGACCACGATGATCGCGTGCGCGCTGCTGATCTGGCGGCTGGACCCGGCGAGACTCCGGCGGATGCTCGACTGGCTGCTGGCGGCGGGACTGACTTGGGCTGCGGTGTTCGCGCTCAAAGTTGCGCTGGGGAGGCCTAGGCCGAAGTTCGCCGGTGAGCACCTGCACTTTCTGGGCTCTTGGAGCAGCCGCGTTGTGAAGGAAGGTGATCCGCCCCGGCATTCGTGGGAGGTGTTCGCCGATGATGTCGCCGAGATTTGGTCGATGCCGTCGAGCCACACGGCATTCGCGGTGGTCGCGGCGGTGTGCTTGTCGCGCATGTATCCGAGGCTGCGGCCCGTGGCGATCGGGATGGCGGTGCTCGTTGGTCTCTGTCGTGTGCTGTTCAGGGCGCATTATCCGAGCGATGTCCTGATGGGGGCCGCGATCGGGTACGTCGTTGCCGAGTTGTGCATGACGCGGATGCTCGGCGTGCGGCTGGTGGACCGGATCACGGGATCACGCCGCGGCTAATCGCGTCGAGCAACTCGCGCACGATGCCGGCGTTCGCTTCCGGGAACCGGTACGACGCCAGTTCTTCGGGCCGGACCCAGCGATGGTCCGCCACATGCAGGTTTCGAGGTTCGGGCGAGCCGGGCGCGAGCCGGCAGAGGCGCGGTTGGAGCCGGACCGTGCCGTGGGGGTATATGTGGGTGATATCCGAAAGGACACCGAACATTTCGGCGATGATTCCGACTTCTTCGCGCAACTCTCGAACGACACAATCTTCAGTTTTTTCGCCCGGGTTCGCCTTACCCCCCGGGAACTCCCAATAGCCGGGGTAGACGGCGTCGGACTTGCGCTGGGTGATCAGGACGGCAAGTCCTGCGGCATCTGGATCGGTTGATGTCTGTATTTTGTCAGGGAGGCATCGAATGACGATCCCGATGCCGACGTCCACCGCTTTTTGAGGCTGATTTTCAATCGACAAAGGCTGTAAGTCTTTATTTGACAATGCTTTATAAAATATGTTTTTTAGGGGGTGCTCGGGCGTTGACCACCCCTTTCCATCGCATACCCTAGCGTGGCTTCGGGATCGCCCGTTGGACCAGTCTGCAGGCATGAGTTCACACAACGAATAGCGCGGCACCTAGCCGTGGCACGCCGTCGATCGAGAATCGGAGCTCTCGATCGACGGTTTTTTTCTGCGCCGATTGCGCGTCGATCTCCGTCGATTGCGCGGGGTTGCGCGCGATCATGGTCCGATCGGCGCGGATCAGTGCGCGGCGGGCTCGGATGATCTTGATTCCGCGATGCCGTTCTTTTTTTTGTAGTCGCTGATGGCGCTGCGGATCGCGTCCTCGGCGAGGACCGAGCAATGGATCTTGACAGGCGGGAGCGACAGTTCTTCCACAATGTCCGTGTTCTTGACGGTGAGGGCTTCGTCCACGCTCATCCCCTTGAGCCACTCGGTGGCGAGGGAGGAGGAGGCGATGGCCGAACCGCAGCCGAAGCACTTGAACTTCGCGTCCTCGATCTTCCCGGTGGTTGGGTCCACCTTGATCTGGATCTGCATGACGTCGCCGCACTCGGGCGCGCCGACGACGCCGACGCCGATGTCCATTCGGGTCTTGACGTCGGCGGTGGTGCCGAAGTTTCCGACGTTGCGTGGGTTTTCGTAGTGGTCGATGACTTTAGGGCCGTAGGCCATGAAGGACTCCTTTTGCTCAGTTCTCGTGATTCAGAAAGACACTGACATCGGCTCCGGTCAGCCCCTCAATTTTTTGTTGCACGTCTTCGAGCGCGCGATTTAGTTCGAGGCTCTTGTAGGGAGTGTTTGTCGGTTTGACCAACGCCGGCACGATCCAGAGCCCATAGTTCTGCTCCACTCCGTCGGGAAGAAGCGTGAGGGCGAATCGGTTCAACAACTCCGCATGTTCCTTGCTCACCGCCCTGACAGCCTCGATGACTTGTTCACGTGTGGTTTCGATCATTGATTTGCTCCCAGGTACCTTTCTGCAAGTCGGACAAGAATCTCAGCGTCCTTGAAGCACTGCCGGGCCGATTCCAAGCCAAACTCCGCAGCGGGATCATAGTCAGCCAGCCCCCGGAAGTGCTGTACACGCTCAAACCGGCGTCGAAGCACTCCGTTGGCTTGTCTGGCCCGGGGAGTGCATCGTTGCAGACAGGCATGCAGCACACCGAGGCACTCCTTGTGCCGCCAGTTCCCGCGTTCGGAAGCTGCGGGACCGTTCGGCATACCGGTCGCAAGGGCGTGAACCGCCTGATACATCGCATAATAAGAACGGTTGATGATGGAACGCTCGGATTCAGGTCGGCCACGAAGGAACTCGGCGCTTCTTAGCGACGAACAGGCCATTGTGATCCAGCCTTGGCTTGTGGGGTTCCGCGTCATACTCAGTGCGCCGCCCACTGGATCGTGCTGATATCGATCCCCTCCATGTGCATGTCGTACAGCGGCGAGAGCACGCGGAGTTTCTTGACCGCTTCGGTGATCTTGGCGATCGAATACTCCACCTGCTCGTCGGTGGTCCAGCGGCCCAGCGACAGGCGGAGCGAGGAGTGGGCGAGGTCGTCGCCGATGCCGAGGGCTTTGAGGACGTAGGAGGGTTCGAGGCTGGCGCTGGTGCAGGCGGAGCCGGAGGAGCAGGCGATTTCCTTGATCGCCATCATGAGCCCTTCGCCCTCGACGAAGCCGAAGGAGATGTTGAGGATGTGCGGGAGTCGGCGGTCCTTGTGGCCGTTGATCTGGGTGACGTCGAGGGCCTTCGTGAGTTCTCGCTCCATCTTCAGGCGGAGTTTGAGGAGGCGTTCGCCGTCGGCGTCCATCTCGTTCATGCAGATGGCGCAGGCTTCGCCCAGGCCGACGATGCCCGTGACGTTCTGCGTGCCCGAGCGGTAGCCGCGTTCCTGGCCTCCGCCCTCGATCTGCGCGACGAGTCGGACGCGCGGGTTGCGGCGGCGGACGTAGAGCGCCCCCACTCCCTTCGGGCCGTACATTTTGTGCCCGGACCAACTGAGCAGGTCGATGTTGTCGCGTTCGACGTTGGTCGGCATCTTGCCGACCCATTGCGTGGCGTCGGTGTGCAACAGGACGTTGCGGCTCTTGCAGAGTTTGCCGATCTCGGGGATTTCGTTAATCGTCCCGAGTTCGTTGTTGGCCCACATCAGGGTGACGAGGATGGTGTCGTCGCGCATGGCGGCCTTGACGGCCTCCGCGGTCATCACGCCGTCGCGCGGCGGTTCGAGGAAGGTGACGTCAAAGCCCTCTTTCTGGAGGCGCTTGCAGGGGTCGAGGACCGCTTTGTGCTCGTGGATGGCGGTGATGATGTGGCCGCGCTTGCCCCCCGGATTGCCGGCGGGGTTTTTCTCGTACATCTCCGCCGCGCCCTTAATGGCGAGGTTGTTCCCCTCGGTGGAGCCGCTGGTGAAGATGATCTCCTTCTCGTTCGCGCCGATGAGCGCGGCGGCTTGTTCGCGGGCGCGGTCGATGCCCGCCTCCGCCTCCCAGCCGAACTTGTGGTTCCGGCTGCCGGCGTTGCCGAACTTTTCGGTGAAATACGGGAGCATCGCCTCAACCACGCGCGGGTCGCACGGGGTCGTGGCGGCGTGGTCGAGATAGACAGGGAGTTTGAGCATGGGCGGTCCTTCGGTGTGGCCGGACGGAGAATCCTATTGAGACTAGAACTCAGAATCATTCTAGTCTAGTTGAATAGGGAAAACCCCAAAAAAAATCCTTGGTGAGGTGGGGTAGTCTGTTCGGACGGTGGCGAACGACCAATCCCATGACAATCGGGTGAATTCGGATGTCTATCGGGCGGTTTCGGTGTCACTTCCAGACGGGCGATTGGCGCTTCGGGCCGTTTCCAGCCTCTCGATTGACTGGATGATCCGTTCGTTGGATGGGGTACTGACCCGTCCCACGTTCCGTTGACACAACCCCGCCCCGGCTACAACTGGCCTGGTCAAGGAGTGTCACGATGGCGAGGAAGGTCTATTCCGACGAGTTCAAGAAGTCGGCGGTCGAGCAGGTCATCGCCCAGCGGCACACGATGCGTTCCGTCGCCCAACGCCTCGGCGTTGGGTACGACACGCTGCGCAAGTGGGTCGAGTCGGCAAGGTTCAACGCCGACACGTCGCTCATCCCGACCGATCTCCCGGCCGGGCAGCGCGTCCGCGAGCTCGAGAAGGAGAACGCGCGCCTGCGCATGGAGCGGGACATCCTAAAAAAAGCGGCGGCCTACTTCGCGAAGGAGCACCTGTGAAGTTCGCCTACATCCGCGATCACCGAGAGGTCTTTGACGTGGGCGCCATGTGCGCCGTCTTCGGCGTCACCGCCGCCGGCTTCTACTCATGGATCAAACGCCCCGAGAGCGCGCGGGCCGTCCGCAACCGCGCGCTGGCCGAGCAGGTCCGCGCGGTGCATCACGAAGTCAACGGCATCTACGGCAGCCTCAAGATCACCAGCGAGCTGCGTCACCGCAAGACCATCGTGAACCGCAAGACCGTCGCCAAACTCATGAAAAGGCTGGGAATCCGCTCGAAAGTGAGCAGGAAGTTCCGCGTGCGTACGACCGACTCGGACCACGCCAACCCGATCGCCCCCAACGTGCTCGATCAGAACTTCGAGTCGGCTGCCGCACCGAACCAGGTCTGGGGCGCCGACATCACCTACATAGCGACCGACGAGGGCTTCTTGTATCTGGCCGGCGTGATGGACCTCTACAGCCGCAGGATCGTCGGCTGGAGGTCGCCGCGGCGACACGACGGATCTCGTCGAGCGCGCGTTCAACGCGGCGCTTCTTTCCCGAAAGCCTGTCTTGGGTCTTCTTCATCACTCCGACCGCGGCGTGCAGTACACCAGCGGCCGCTACCGCGGACTCCTGGCGTCGAGCGGCGTGGAGGCGAGCATGAGCCGCACCGGCAACTGCTACGACAACGCCGTGGTGGAGTCGTTCTGGGGCAAACTGAAGACCGAGATGGTGTACCATGAGCGCTTCGCCACCAAGGCAAAGGCCCGCGCGGCGGTCTTCGAGTACATCGAGATGTTCTACAACCGCAGACGCCTGCACGCAGCGCTGGATTACCTGAGCCCCGAACAGTTCGAGGCTCGTCGAGTTGGTTGAAAGTCCGTCAACGGAATCTGGGTCAGGTCACCCCACATCTTTACCGCACCCGTGTTTCTGCCGCGCCAAGGCCGATCACTTCTGGTCATTCGCTATCCACGACCTGCCTTTGCACCCTAGAAAAGTGCTTGCGTTGAGATGTGGGTAATGACAAGATCAAAGCAGCAGGCATGCCACGCGCTTCAGATGTGTACGGTCATTTGGAGACAGGCAGGCCACACGCCGCCCACGCGATACTTCTCACAATTCTTCTCGTCCCGAACCGCCCGTCCGGTGTGATCTCTTCATTCCAGGCCCGGCGGACAGTTTCATGGTGTGAGTAATCATGCACCGCCACGATCCCACCGGCGCGCACCAGCCCTTTCCATGCAGACAGGTCGTACTTCACACCTTCGTAACTGTGGTCCCCGTCGATCCAGAGCAAGTCGATCGGCTCACCGTCGTAGACTTCACGGCCCTCGCGAGAGGTCATGGTCTGCTTGGTCAGGCGATCGGCGACGCCGTATCGTCGCGTCGCATCGAGGAATGCCTCGTGGTCGTCCGGGCCGTAGGCAATTCGGTCGTGGCTACCGAGGTTGCGGTGAGGGTCGATGGCGATGACATGACCGCCGACGTCCGCCGATCCCAGCGCCAGAAGCACGCAGGACTTGCCTCGATAAGACCCGATCTCCACGATCCGCCGCTGGCCCCGCGCCGCGCGATACAGCCACGCCGATTCCTCGACGAAGATGAGCCCCTCGAGGTCGTCGTGGAGCGCGAGGATGCGCCGACCGTCAGGGCCAAGGCGAATCCGCCACCGGCGAAGCATTCTCTTGACCATCGCGCCCTTTCTAGCACGGGCGGGCCGCCGCTGCAATGGTGGACGAGTCGAGCGCTCCGTACAATGGCCCGCATGCTCCACCCAGCGTCGGTCCAGGCCTTGAAGCGCCCCGGCAGCGCCGAGGAAGTAACGCGTCGCCGACTGGTGCCCGCGGCTCTTCGGGGCAAGCCGTGGCGGCGGCTCCAGCGCGAGTGGTACCAGCGCGTCTTCCGCTACCCCCACCGCAACCTGCTTGTCATATCGCTCCCGAAGTCGGGGAGTACCTGGGTCCAGTCGATGATCGAGGAAACGCCCGGCTATCTCCCGTGGAACCCCCCGAACATTAAGTGGCACTGCCACGACATTGACGTGCGTTTTCTCGAGCCGCCCCCTGCGGGATACACGGTCACGAAGACCCATACTCCGCCCACGGAAGCCAACCTTGCCGCCGTCCATTCTCTCGATCGGCCGTACCTGCTCACCATCCGCGACCTGCGCGATGTCGCCGTCAGTTGGGTCTTCTACGCCCTCAACCGGACGAATGAATTGGCGTACCGCGGGCTGGCGGGGTGCTCCACTCCTGCGGCGTTGGATTATTTCATCGACGAGGTGCTGCCGGGGTACGCGGCGTGGTCCCTCGGCTGGTGGCGCTGCCGCGATCCGAGTCGCGCGCTACTCGTTCGCTACGAGGACCTGCTGTCGGACGAAACCGAGTGGATGCGCCGCGTCTTCGACCACTTCGGGCTCCCCGTCACCGACGCCAGACTCCGAGTGATCGTGGAGAGGCACCGCTTCGAGCGCGTCACGGGCCGGCGGCCGGGGCAAGAGGATTCCGCCGACTTCAACCGCAAGGGCATCAGCGGCGATTGGCAGAACCACTTCACCGACCGGCAGAAGGAGGCCTTCAAGCGCATCGCCGGCCAGGCACTGGTCGAACTTGGATACGCCGACAACCTCGACTGGTGACGCCCCCACGCACCCCGGCGCCTCGCGCCGAACCCTCTTGAACATGCGGTTCACACTCGCTTCCTGCGTGGCGTTCCTCGGCGTGCGGAGCGCGGTCAGCGCCGCCCGGCTGGCCGTCAAGACCGTCTGCGTGTAGCGGCATCCGTGGTGCGACGCCCTCGCTTCCCTTGGAAATTATCACCACCGATTTTCCCCGAAATGATCCGATCTCAACGCTTCGCCCTCTGTTCCGGGCCGCGTGATAGAGCCACGCTGATTCCTCAACGGCGTGCAATCCGCCGAGCCAATCGTGCAAATGGAGAATCTCCAAACCATCCGAACCCAATCGCACCTTCAGGCGTCACCAAAACCGCTTCATCCATCCAGTATTACCACTGCCGCCAGCGGCTGCAACAGTTTGATGAACAAGATGGCTCGATTCATCGTGCGCAGCCCGAACCATCGTCCTCACCAGGCGAACCTCGTGGGAGCACCTGTCGGAACCGGCGCAAAGAGGCGATTCGGGGCTCAAACCGCATGACTGAAACCGGATGCTGCTCGATGGGGTTACGGAGCCCTCGATCTGCGGCAATCGGAAGATCCTTGCGGACAAATCGAGGGTGGTTGGGATTATCGCTCATCCTTCCAGAGGGCTGACGAGTAGGGTGCCAGAGGTGGTATGCGATAATGTCGTTGACCGCGATCGCGCAGCGGGCACCTGCGCGGGCCGCGCGCCGGGCGAACTCGTCGTCGTCAAAGCCCCAGCCTTGGAAATGCTCGTCGAAGCCGTTAATCGCGCGCCAGAGTTCGATCGAGGCTGACCAGTTGCCCCCGAGCAGTTTTGGCTTATGGAGCGGGGCGAGCCCTAGACGCCGGTAGATCAGATGCCGGCGGTAGCGACGCTGGCGTTGAGCGAGTTCGGCGGCGGCGTCTTGCGAGAGGGCGGGCATCTGCTCCCCCGCAAGAACGCGACGTGCGTCGAGCGATTCGCTCTCTTCCCGTGTGAGATTGACGCGGTGCGGGTAGACGAGTTCGGCTGTGCGCCCGAACTCGACGTGACGTTCAACGAGCGTGGGCGTAGCGATCATGTCGGCGTCGAGCTGGATGAGTCGGCCACGGGTGAGCCCTAGATCATCGATGACGTAACGGGCGGCGTTGTTTCGGACCTGGTTGAGGCGGGCGATGCCGTGATGCTTCCTCCGAACCCACGCGATGGGTACACCGACAAGGGGTGCCCAGACCCGAGCGATCTCGCCGATCTCAGGTACATCCGTGTCGCATGAGGTGACGATGAGATCGGGTTTCCGCGTCTGCCGTGCAAGCCCCGCGTAGACGAGGTCCAAGTACTTGGTTTGGTGCGCTCCAAGGAGGACGATGACAGGATCCGTCGGCATGGGGGTAAGCGGTTCAGGCACCAATAGGCTCCTTGCCCGTCAGCATACCGCGCGCCACGTCCTGGAGAATCCAGCATGTGGATTGAACCATGCAGTCAGCCTCGTCTCAATCCGTCCGCCCCACGACGTACGCAACAAAGTTCTCGTCGATGATCTCGCCTGGTTGTGAGGCGACGGGGACCGGGTTGCCTTCGCCGTCGATGGCTTCGCCGTAGGTGAGGTGGACCTCGGTTGATTTGAAGCCCGCTTCGATGAGCGCTTCGCGGAGTTCGGGGACGGACCATAGGCGCCAGTCGTAGAGGAAGGCGTCGCGCATGGGTTTGCCGCGGGGAAGGCGGAAGTGGATGGCGTTCTCGACGCGAGCGGTGAGCGGATCGGCGTGGCGCTGCTCCCAGGTGTAGGTGACGACGCCGATTGGCGTGCGGAGGCGGCGTGAGATTGAGGATGGGGTGAAGGCGTCGCGCCCGCCGTAGGTATCGCAGGCGAAGAGGCCGTGTTTTTTCAGCCGTCGGCGGACGCGGCGGAGGTAGGCGAGCAGCGCCGGGCGCTCGTGGAGTTCGCAGGCCGCGAAGTTGAACGCGGCGATGATGTCGGCGCGGTGGGTGGTTTTCAGTGCATCGGCGCGGAGCGTGCGGAGGCGGCGGGGCGGGATGTGCTGCTCGCGGGCGCGGCGCTTGGCGTGCGTGAGCGGCTCCGGGTCACGGTCCACGCCCGCGCTGGTATAGCGCGGGTCGATGAGCGTCCAGGCACGGGCGATGCTGGCCGGGCCGCAGAAGTCTTCGCAGAGGGAGGTCGGTGTGCCGTGATGGAGGGCGCGGAGGAAGCGTGCCTGCAGGTCGGGCGTCTGGACGCACCATTCGTACAGGTCGAAGCGAGAGGTCGCGCGTCGCGGCGGGGTCATACCGGTTCCATCTGGATCACGCGCGTTGTGGTGATTGAGGCGTGCGGCGGCTGACGCCCCCTCCGCCCCGCCGCGGCGGATCTTCGACCTCGAAGACTCCCGCCACAGCGGGCAAGCTCGCACCTCCCCCGGTAGGACCGGGGGAGGAGGCATCCGGTTTCGCGCGAATCAAGTGTGATGGGAATCATTCTTTTTTCTGGGGCGCGTTCGGCGGGGGCGGCGATTGGCCGTCGTCTGTCGCGGGCTGCTGGCCGGGCGGATTGGGCGGTTGCCGAGGTTTCGGCATGACCACCAGGTTGCGGATGATGATGTCCCAGGCGACGCCGCGCTCGGCCATGGTTTCCTTGGGGCCGACGGCCTTGAAGAAGACGAAGCCCTCGGGCCCTCCCTCCACGATCGCGCCCCACAGCGTGGTGTTCGGCTGGAGGGCCGGTTCTTTGCCGGGCATTCCGGCGTTGTAGGTTCCGGTGGCGATGACCTGGGTGATGAGCAATGGCGAGCCGGTGATCTGGAGGTCTTGCTGGGTGGGCACGCCTTCGGTTTCGCTGAACTGGGCGACCCAGCGTGCGATGTTGTCGTCCACGGAGCCGCCGATGCCGCCGCTGATGACGAGGAGACCGTTGCCGTGGAGTTCGTTCGAGAGGGGCGGGATGCGGACCTGTGCGAGGCGCATCGGGTTGTCCGGCTTCTCAGGGGTCCACTTGAGGGGAAGGAGGTATCGAAGCCCCTTGACGAAGCCGATCTGCTTGACACGGAGGTCGTCGCCGAGTTTGGGGGCAATCTGTGCTTGCGGGAGGACATTGATGGTAACGCTGTCGTCCGGCTTTGACCCCTGGCTTGCGGGGGCGGCGGGCGGAGTCGGCGGCGGCTTGACCGGGTCTTGGGCCGAGGCGACCGATGATCCCGCGATCAGGAACGAAGCGAGGAGCGTGTGGCGTGGGAGGTTTTTGATCATGGTGTGCTCTGCTGCGTGTACGCTTGATCTGGTGTGACGATGATTCAACGGCTCGAAGACATCGCGGACCCGAGGCTGGACGACTACCGGAATCTGACCGACACGGGGCAGCGACGCGGGCGTGGGGCCTTCATCGCGGAGGGCCGGTTCGTGGTGCGGACGCTTCTGACGGCGTCCCGGTTCCGCGCCCGGTCGGTGCTTGTTACCGACGCGGCGCTGGAGAGTTTACGCGACGTGCTCGAAGCGGCTGAAACAGCGATGCCGGGGCTGGGGGTCTATGTGTTGGGTCAATCGGCGATGAGCGCGGTGGTTGGGTTTGATATCCATCGTGGGTGCCTCGCGGTCGGGGAGCGCGGGATCGGGTTGACCGGGGCGGAAGTGGTGAGCGGGGCGGGCGGGCGGCCGGTGGTGGTTCTGGAAGGGGTGAACAATCACGACAACATCGGATCGGTGTTCCGGAACGCCGGGGCGTTTGATGTGGGCGGGGTGCTGCTCGACGGCTCTTGCGTGGACCCGCTGTATCGGAAGGCGATCCGTGTGTCGATGGGTGGGACGCTTCGGGTGCCGTTCGCGGTGTTCGAGGAGGAGGATTGGAGGGCGCGGCTTGGTGTGGTGCGTGCGGCGGGGTACACGGTGCTGGCGCTGACGCCGAACGCGGGGGCGGTGGACATTCGTGAGTTTGGCGGGGCGCGTCCGATGCCGGAGCGGGTGGCGGTGATGCTCGGGGCCGAGGGGGACGGGCTGAGTGCGGCGGCGCTCGGAGCGGCGGATGCGATGGTGCGGATCCCAATTGTGCCGGGGGTTGATTCGCTGAATGTGTCGGTGGCGGGGGCGATCGCGTTGCATCGGTTTGGGCGGGTGTGATACGGATCCTAAAGGCGCACCGGGTGTCCAAGAAGCCGATACTGAACCGCATCGGGCGAAGTGTCGGGTACCGCGAAGCCCGAGGATCATGCGTTTGTCTTGTGATCCCCTTCGCCCTCTTCGAGGGCTTTCGGAGATTTCCGTTGGGCCGTATTCCCCGGGGTCGCCGCAGCGACCGCCGCGGCGCCCGGGGCAATCCCGGCGCGCCGGGAATCGCCCGCTCCGCGGGCGAAGAGCCTGTGTGAGAAGAGCCGATTCTGCCGATGGAAAACCCTCACTTCGTTCGGGGCTCGTACCTGCGGAACAGCGGTCGCGCTACTCTGTTCCGCGGCGGACGAGAAAGAGCGAGAACGGCGTGCCGTCCGCTTCGCCGGTCGTGACCAACTCGAGATTGTCCGCGCGATCGGCTGCGCGGTAGCGCGCGAACTCCGCGTCCTTCAGTAGAAGGAGCGTGCCGGCGGGCGGGAGTTCCGCGGCCGCGATCTCGCGTCGCTTCCACAGCGGCGTGACGAGGCGACCTTCGCGTGCGGCGGTGCGTGCGGCGTACCAGAGCAACTCCGGCTTCGAGTTCACCCAGCCGTCGGACCACACCACGGATCGGTCTGGCAGCGAGGATGCGAGCGAAATGCCCGCGAGGCGGGCGCTGCTTTTCGCGCGATGCGGCTCCATCACCGTGATGAATCCCCATGAGCACGCGAGCAGAATGGTCGGGAGAACCAGCGGCGATCCGAGCGCCATCAGCCCGGCGATCCTTCGGCGCATCGGGGTGAACACCTCGAAGCACCCGCGCGCGACATACGCCGCCAGGGGAGGCAGCAGCACCAGCGCCGGCATCGCGTAGCGCTCGTTCGCCACACCCGAGAGCATGTACGCGCCGACCGCGATGACGAATCCGAGGGACAGGCACCTCGCCACCGCGAAGAGTCGCGGCTTTTCTTCCAATGGCGCCCCGGCGCACTCACGCCGAGCGTCGGGCCCCCAGGGAAAGAGCAGCGCGAGCGAAGCGGGCAGACCCGAGGCCCACGCCGCGAACGGGAAGATCAACCACTCGATGATCCGCTCGCCGTTCCAGAGGTATGTTGAAAAATCCTCGGACACGGCGGCGTCGCCCCGCATCGCGCGGAGTTGGACCCACGCGACCGGCGCGACGGCGATGCCCGCGATCAGGATCGCGCCCCACGCGGCCGGGCTCGTCAACGGCCGCGCGGAACGTTTCACGATGCACGCCGCGATGAGCACGGCGGCGACGACCGGAAGCCCGGCGTGCGCCTTGGCGAGCAACGCGACGATCAGTCCGATGGAGCCGATGAGCGCCCAGAGGCAGGCGATGCTCCGTGCGGTCCCCTTGCGGTGTACGAGAACATGCACAAGCGCGAAGGCGGCGATCTGAATCCCCAGGCAGAGCATCGCTTCGATCTCGGCGGTACGGCCGCTGGTCCAGAACCGCGGCATGAGCGCCTGCGCGATCCCTGCGGCCAGCCCCCAAGGGCGACCGAACCAGCGAGAGGCGAACAGGAACGCGATGAGCGCCATCGCCGAGGCGCTCGCGGCGGAAGGGAAGCGTGCCGCAAACTCCGTCTCTCCGAAGACCCTCGACGAAAATGCGATCGCCCAGGGCGTGCCGGGCGGCTTGCGGACGTAGACCGCGTCGAACATTGTGGTTGGGAGCCATCGGCCGGTCTGGAGCGCTTCCCAGCCTGGGATCGCGCGGTGGCCTTCGGTTTGGCTTAGTCCTTCCGCGCCGAGGCGGGGCCAATACACGGCGGCGCAAACGAGCAGCACCACGAACCAGTGCCAGCGCGCGGTTCGAAACAGAAGGTTCAACAGACCCGTCGCTGGCGCTCGGGGCTCCGTCATGCTTTCACCGATGGAGCGCATGTCACGTCCGGCGGCTCGGCGCTCGGGATGTCGCCGCCGCGCTGGAAGGCTTCGCGGATCGCGGGTGCGTGCCGCTCGACGTAGCGGCGCATCTCCCCGTTTTTCGCGGGATCATGGCGGAACCGGAGCGCCTCCTGGTACACCTCGTCGATCGGTTTTCCCTGGATCAGATGACGAAAGAGGATCACCGCCGCGCCGGTTCGCTCCGCACCCGCGGCGCAGTGGATCAAGATCGGATGGGTCTCCGCGTCCGCCAGAAGGCGGACGGCGCGGAGGTAGACGTTGGGGTTGCCGGTCGCGTTGCCGAACACGCCTCGCATGACATACCGCGTCAGCCCGAGTTCAGTCGAGGTGCGCTGCATCAGGAGTTCGTCGTCGGCGCCGGCGGGGTACGCGCCGAGGTCGATGATGGTTCGTATGCCGTGCGCTTCGCGGACTCGGCGGAGCATCCGCGGCGTCAATCGCCCCGATCGAAAGATGCACCCGGGCTCGACGACGCCGAAGTTGCGCGGGGCGAGGTGATGGCGGAGAGATTTCAGCACGAAGATGAGCGCGACGATTGCGGCCGCGGCCGCGACGTACGCGAGGATCATCGGATTGACGGTCGCCAAGAATCGCACGGGCGCATCGTACCCGCGACAACGGCCGGCGAATCACGCCTCATTCTCGCGCGTCACGGCCACGGGATTCGCCGCGGCGACCGTGCCACTTTCGAGCTGAGACACGACCCGAACTCGGAACCCTCGCGGGTTACTCGGGCATCTGGATCGTGCGCGGCCTCGGCCCCCCCGGCCGACTGATGACCATCGAACCCGATCCCAAGCACGCCGACTTCGCGCAGCGAGCATTCGAGGAAGGAGGCGTTGCATCGTGCGTCGAGATACGGCGCGAGAAGGCGCTGGACGCCCTGCCGCGCCTCGCGCAAGCGTTCGGCCCGTCATCGTTCGACCTGCTCTTCTTCGACGCGCTGAAGACCGAGTACCCCGAATACTTTGCCCTCGCACACCCGCCTGAACAATCTGGTGTCGAAGCGAGAGGAGTTCACGGGGGCGGGGCGCTGCGGGTCATGCTCCCGGCGACGCGATTCCGTGCCGCCGACTCGCCGCGGCGAGTCGGTGCGGATGCACGCAACGGGCCGTCCGCCACCGATTCCTGAGGGGAATCGGTGGCACGAGATCACCCAATCGGTGCCACCCGCCTGTGCATGCGCATAGGAGTGCACCATCAGGCCGACCGTTGGCCAGGAGGAGATGGGCGTCTTCGAGGCGGCGGCGGATGCTCATTCCGGAAGTCCCTTCACGCCGTAGAGGGCGAAGACGGCTTTGTTGATGCGGTCCTCATGGGCTTCGATGGCGGCTTCGTGCTGCTTGATCTCGCGGTCGGAGAGTTTGGGGGCGCGGAGCGCGGCCTTGGAGTCCATGATGGCGCGGACGGACTGCGTGATCCGCTCGGCGAGCCTCTTGTCGGCGGCGGTCGTGGGGAGCTTGATGGGGATTTGCTTGATGTACGCCTTGCTGTACGCGAACCATCCGCTGTGGAACGGCGTGGTCACGCGCTGAAGGAACGCATCGAGGAGCGTGCTGTTCAAGAGACCGCAGAGGTATTTCAAGTCGATGTCGATGCTTGGAATGACCGCGTGCGCGCCTCCGCCTCCGCCTCCGCTTCCAACGAAATAGAACGCCCCCTTCTCGTCGATCGCGTACTCGGCGCGCTGGCCCATCGCGGGAACAAGCAACTTGGCGGCGGGCATCACCTCGAAGTTCTGCGGGCGCGAATAGCGGTAGAAGTCCCGCCCGGCAAATGGTCGGTCGTATTCCGGCTTCCCATCCTTGCCCTTGACGGTCTCGCCATCTTCATCCTTGCGTTCCTTCTTCTCGCGCTCTTCGAGTTTCGCGCGGCACTCGGTCAAATACGCGTGTGCAAGCGGAAAATCGTTTTTCAACTCGGCGGGCGGTATCAACTTCCACTCTTCCTTGACAAATCGGTAAGGGAAAAGAACCGCGAGCGTCGTTGGATCGAACGCCCAGCGGCGAATGTGGACCGATCCCTTCAGCAACGGGTGCATCAACTCCTTTTCGAGCGCGTGCGACCGGCCCGTTTCTTCGCTGAAATACTCCTTGCCGCGCCGCTCAACGTAAAAAGCCGGATCGCAACCGCTGACAAGCCCCTGCGCGATCTTGGACGTGATTTGTCCAAGTGTCATGTGGTCGGCACGCACAGCATCAAGCCACTTGCTACCTTCGGCGTTGGCGAACACCCACGGCCCCGCGTCCTCGGGCTTGCGGGCCGCGAAGCGCTGCGTGCCGATCGCGGCTTTGCCCGCGTCCAAGTCGGCGCACTGGCCGCGCCCGTCATCCAACTCCACGACCTTCGCGTAGTCCACGCCGTTCTGGCTCGCATCACGCGAGAGGACGTGGATAGCCGTGTAGGTCGTTGCGCCCTTGAAGACCTGTTGGTCGCCGAAGTCCACGACCGCTTTCAGGTGCTTCCCGTCGGCGATCAACTTCCGCAGGCCCGCGCCGTACTGGGCCTGCCAGAACTTGTGCGGCATGATGAACCCAAGAAGCCCGTCGGGCACCAAGAGTGACAGCGCCCGCTCGGTGAAGACCACATAGATGTCGTAGTTGCCCTTGGCGGCCGCCTTGTATTTCCACTTGTAGAACTCGCACTCCTCCGGCGCCCACTTGTTCAACTCCTGCACGCGGATGTAAGGCGGGTTGCCGATGATGCAGTCAAAGCCCGCTCGGCCCCGCTCCTTGACCGCCTCCGTATCAAGAAGCCGACCGAATCCTCGCGTGCGGCTGGTCCAGTCGAAGCGGTTGATGCGGAAGGCGGTGTCCTTGTCTTCACCGTAGAGCGCGCCCTTCTTTGTGAAGGCAAGAAAGTTGTCGTACCCCTCGTGGTCGATGAGCGAGTTGCCGCATTGGATGTTGTTGTCCAGCGACGGCAACAACTGCTTCTCGACCCAGAGCGTGGCCCAGTGCTCAGGGAGCCTCGACTCCAGCATTTTCAGGTAGAGGGACATGACCGTGACTTCGACGGCCTGTTGGTCAATGTCCACGCCGTGGATGCAGTGGGTCAGGAGGGCAGCGCGGAAGTCCGGGGCGAGGTACCAGCGTCCCGCCTTGTCTTGGAAGGCGATTTCCGATTTTTTCTTGCGGCCCTTGGTGCCGCTGCCCGCGCTCAGAGCGGGGACGATCGCCTTGGCGAGCGCGGGGTCTTTGCTCACGGCGGCGAGGCAGTAATCGAAGAGGTATTGCAGCGCGGCGACGAGGAATGAGCCCGAGCCGCACGCCGGGTCGAGGATCTTCACGTTCAAGACTTCTGCGGGAGTCTTGCCCTGGACCTTGGGGCCGATGACGCGGCGGATGATCGAATCGACCACGAAGCGCGGCGTGTAGTAGACGCCGCCCGCGTGGCGGACTTCCAACTTTTCTTCGACCGAGGCTTGGCCTTTCTTGACGACGATCGTGTTGCCCAGAAATCGCTCGTAGACGGTGCCGAGGATGTCGTCGCCGATGGCGGCGAAGTCCCACGGGCCGTCGGGGGGATACAGGGTGCGCGTGAAGTCGGCGAGGACGGCTCCATCGACGGCCAACTCCTCGGAGAAGTGGGGTTTGAAGAGGTAGCCGTTGTACTTGGCGTCGTAGTCGCGGAAGGTGGCGCAGAGGGCGGTGTAGAACTCGCCCCCTTCGCTCCCGACGCGCTCGAGCATTTCGCGCAGCGCGCCGAAGGTGACTATGCCGCGATCCTCGATGACGCGCATGAACACGAGGCGGTCCATGATTCGCTGGACGGCCTCGGTCAGTTTGGCCGCGCCGTGGAGCGTGTCGGCCTCGGGGAATGCGGATTTGTTCTCGCGGTAGATGGCGGCGGCGAAGTGGCGGCGGTGCGTGTCGAGGTAGGCGAGGAAGACCTGATCGACCGGCTCGCCGCCCTTCAAGTCGATGAGCATCCGGTCCACGGTGCGAAGGCGCCTGCCGGGACGGACCTTCTTGATGCCGGCGAGCAAGCGTTCAAGCGAGCCGTCTTCCACTGCTTCGTGTCCGAAGGCGGCGGTGAAGGCGTCCCACTGCGACTCGTACTTGTCGTAGTCGAGCGAGAACTCCTTGACCAAGCCGCGGCGCGGGTCGTTGAAGATCGGCTTGAGTGTGGTGTCGTACAGGCGGAACTGCTCGAAATCCGTCAGCACGGCGAAGGGAATCGTGCTGTTCCATGCGTACTGCTTGGCCTGAAAGATCGCGTCGTTGTCGGCGTCGATGTCGATGAAGGGCTTCTTGGCCTCGACGATGAAGCGCGCAAACCCGCCGAGCCGGAACAGGTAATCGGGTCGGCGGCTACGCAGCCCGCCCGCGTCCACCGTCTCGACGTTCTTCTCGATGATGACTTCAGATTCCGACGGGCCGACGCCTTTGGTGTCGCCTACGTCCCAGCCGAGCGCGCGCCAGAAGGGATCGATGAACTGTTGGCGGATTTCGGCTTCCTTGGTGTCCTTGGACTTGTACTGCTTGATATGCGCGCGGAAGTTCTGCACCAGGCCGGCAATGTTCATGGTGCGATCGGGCATGGGGGCTCCTCGAACGCAACTAGAGTAACGGCAGTTGGCCCGTTTGCTCCTCTCCGCGTGGCATTCTTGCTGCTTGGATCAAGAATGTGATCCCATGATGCGTTGATGGGTCGGAGGTCTGCCGCCTGCTTCGCAGGCTGAAGAGGATTTGGGGGGCGTTTGGTCCACGGGTTCCGCGACGCTCAAAGCAGCGTCGCTCCACCCGTCCCGGCGCGCCGGGACAGCCTTTCGCCCCGCCGGGGCTGCGATCGCCGCTTCCCCCGGCCCGGTCGAATGCATGTTTGCTCCGAGCAGCAAACATGCCACCCGGAATGAGCCGTTACCGCTTCCGCCCCGGCAGGATATCGCTCTGCTTCAACCCCGCGCGGTTGCGTTTGGCGGGCGGGTCTGATTTTGCTGCGGTCTTTTTCCATTCGATGCGTGGGGCGTCGCCCCAGAGCATTTCGAGGTCGTAGTGGCGGCGGGCGGCGGGCATGAAGGTGTGGACGACGACGTCGACAAAGTCGAGGACGAACCAGTCGGCTCGTTTTTCGTCGAGGTTGGAGCGGTAGAGGGATTCGTTGATGGATTCGGCGAGTTCGACGACGTGCTCGGCGGCGGAGTGCAGTTGGCGGTCGGAGGTGCCGGTGGCGAGGACGAAGAAGTCGGTGATGGGGCTGCGGTTGCGCAGGTCGAGGATCATGACGTCGAGGCACTTGTTGCCTTCGAGGGACTTGGCGGCGGCGCGGGCGAGGATGAGGGCCGCGTCGCCCCGCACCTTTGAGGCGGACTTGGGCTTGGTGCGTATGGGCAGGCCGGTCTTGGCGGCGACCATCTTGGGGGCCTTCGGGGCGGGAGGTTTGCGGGCGGGGGCTTTGGAAGCGACGGCTTTGCGGGGCTTTGGTGGTGATTTGGCCATTGGGGGGGTAGGGTAGCAGGGAGTTGAGGGGTAATCGGGCGGAGTTGGGTCGCATAATTGAGGGTGCCGGGGCATCCGACACTTCGCCCTTGGGGGCTCAGTGTCGGCTTCTCGCAAGCCCGGTTTATTGCAGGAACCGCGAAATCCTGGGAGCGGGGGAGGAAAAACTGCGCCGAGGCTTGCCAAGATGGGGCGGATCGTGGATACTTCGCCCCCCCCCCAATTCACTGGAAACAAGAAGGAAACCGAACGACCATGGCCATCCGGATCAAGTCAAGAGCGGGCGAATCGACGGAAGGGATGCTCCGTCGCTTTAAAAAGATGTGCGAGAAGGAAGGGCTGACGAAGGACGTGAAGCGGAAGGCGTTCTTTGAGAAGCCGTCCGAGCGTGCCCGCCGGTCGCTGCGGAAGTCCATTAAGAGGACGCAGATGGCCGAGTTGGGCATCCTGCCGAAGGGGAAGAAGGGGATGGGCGGCCCCGGGATGCGCGAGGGTCGCGATGGTCCGGGCGGCCCGCCGGTGTATTGATGGGCTGGGGGTGTGGGGTCGGGGATCAATGCTCCGGGCGTTGATTAGCCGAATCAGTTACATGTGTGATGTGGTTCGCGCTCTATTCGCGTGCGGGGCGACCACGGGATTCGCGGCTCATCCCGAGCGTGCAATCTTTGAGTGACGAACGAAACCTGGAGATGACCATGTCGATGGCCATGTTGCTGCCTTTGTTGCTGGGGGTTGGGTCGCGTGAAACCAAACGCCGCCTTCGGCTTGTGATGCTGTCGCTGGTCGCGGCGGCGTGCTCGTTTGCGGCCCTGCCGAGCGCTGCGACGGCGCAGGGGTCCGCTCCGATCGAAGAAAAGGTCGCGGGGGCGATGGTCGCCGCGACAGAGGCGGTGGGCGAAGCCAGGAAGCCCCAGCACACGGGCGGCGAGGCGGCCCTGGAGTTGCCCGACCTGAGCCAGGCGAAGTTCGTCGGGATCGACGGGCGGACGCTGCTGATGGGTGGCCTCGCCGTCTGCGTGCTCGGGCTGATCTTCGGGGTCATCATCTATGGGCAGTTGAAGAACATGCCGGTGCACTCGTCGATGCTGGAGGTGTCGGAACTCATCTACGCGACGTGCAAGACGTACCTGTTCCAGCAGGGCAAGTTCCTGATGATCCTGTGGGTGTTCATCGCGGCGGTGGTGGGGGTGTATTTCGGGAAACTGGTCCCATTCGAGAACCCGGACACCCATGTGATCGAGAGCGGCATGCCGCTCTGGCGCGTGGCGATCATCCTGGGCTTCAGCCTCGTCGGCATCGCGGGTTCCTATGGCGTGGCGTGGTTCGGCATCCGGGTGAACACGTTCGCCAACTCGCGGACGGCGTTCGCGGCGCTGCGGGGCAAGCCTTACCCGTGCTACGCGATCCCGCTGAAGGCCGGCATGTCGATCGGCATGGCGCTCATCAGCGTTGAACTGCTCATCATGCTGATGATCCTGTTGTTTGTGCCGGGGTCGCTGGCGGGGGCGTGCTTCATCGGGTTTGCGATCGGCGAATCGCTGGGGGCGGCGGCGCTGCGGATCGCGGGCGGCATCTTCACCAAGATCGCCGACATCGGCTCCGACCTGATGAAGATCGTGTTCAAGATCAAGGAAGACGATGCGCGGAACCCCGGCGTGATCGCGGACTGCGTGGGCGACAACGCGGGCGACTCGGTCGGGCCCTCCGCCGACGGGTTCGAGACCTACGGCGTGACGGGCGTGGCGCTGATCTCGTTCATCCTGCTGGCGGTGCCGGAGGAGATGATCCAGGTGCAGTTGCTGGTGTGGATGTTCGTGATGCGCATCGTGATGGTGATCGCGTCGGGGGCGTCCTACCTGGTCAACGAGGCGATGGCCAAGTCGTTCTACCGGAACGCCGAGAAGATGCACTTCGAGGCGCCGCTCACCAAACTCGTGTGGCTGACGTCGCTCGTGTCGGTCGCGCTGACCTACGGCGCTTCATGGCTGCTCATCCCGGACCTCGCGGGCAGCACCTCGATGTGGTGGATCCTTTCGTCGATCGTCTCCTGCGGCACGCTCGCGGGGGCGGTCATCCCCGAACTCGTCAAGGTGTTCACCAGCACTTCGAGCCGGCATGTGCGCGAGGTTGTCACTTCGTCCAGAGAGGGCGGGGCATCGCTGAACATCCTCTCGGGGCTTGTGGCGGGCAACTTCTCCGCGTACTGGCTGGGCATCGCCATCATCATCCTCATGGGCATCGCCTACCTGTTCAGCCTCATGTTCCCGGGCACCACGATGCTCGCCCCGGCGGTGTTCGCCTTCGGCCTCGTCGCCTTCGGGTTCCTGAGCATGGGCCCCGTCACGATCGCGGTCGATTCCTACGGCCCGGTCACGGACAACGCCCAGTCGGTCTACGAACTCTCGACCATCGAGCAGATGCCGGGGATCTCGCAGGACATCCAGAGGAACTTCGGCTTCAAGCCCGAGTTTGAGAAGGCCAAGATGTTCCTCGAAGAGAACGACGGCGCGGGCAACACCTTCAAGGCGACCGCCAAGCCGGTGCTCATCGGCACGGCGGTGGTCGGCGCGACGACCATGATCTTCTCGATCATCGTGGGGCTGACCCACGGGCTGACGGAGAACATCGACAAACTGTCTCTGATGCACCCGCCCTTCCTGCTGGGCCTCATCACGGGCGGCACGACGATCTACTGGTTCACCGGCGCCTCGATGCAGGCGGTGACGACGGGCGCCTACCGCGCGGTGGAGTTCATCAAGGCGAACATCAAACTGGAGGGGGCGAACAAGGCGAGCGTCGAGGACAGCAAGAAAGTCGTCGAGATCTGCACGCAGTACGCGCAGAAGGGGATGTTCAACATCTTCCTGGGCGTGTTCTTCGCGACGCTGGCGTTCGCGTTCCTCGAGCCGTTCTTCTTCATCGGCTACCTGATCTCGACGGCGATCTTCGGGCTGTTCCAGGCGATCTTCATGGCCAACGCGGGCGGCGCGTGGGACAACGCCAAGAAGATCGTCGAGACGGAGTTGAAGGCCAAGGGCACGCCGCTGCACGACGCGACGGTGGTGGGCGATACCGTCGGCGATCCCTTCAAGGACACCTCGTCGGTCGCGCTGAACCCTGTCATCAAGTTCACGACGCTCTTCGGCCTGCTGGCGGTGGAACTCGCGGTGAGCATCGTCAAGGAGCAGGACGGGAGCACGAACCTCGTCCACATCCTCTCCGGAGCGTTCTTCATCGTGTCGATGTTCTTCGTGTGGCGCTCGTTCTACGGCATGCAGATCGGCGGCGAGGGGCGGGCCTGAGCGGAGAGAGAGTCTCACGCAGAGGCGCGGAGAACGCAGAGGAAGGCCGGAAAAAGAGAGTGGGCACGGCTGGGGTAGGCACGGAGAAGACGAATCAGCAGCCACAGATGGACCCAGATGAGCCCAGATGAGATCAGATACAATCAGATGAAATCAGATCAATACTGTTGAAGTGATTGCAGAAGATCGGATCACCCCCGGGCATCCGATTCATTCACAACTGATTCTTCTGATCTGGGCCCATCTGGGTCATCTGTGGCAAATGATCGTGCTTTCACCGCGACCGTCGTGGTGAAATTGACTCGCCGGGCTTCCTGTGGCAACATTGCCACATGGAAGCCCACCCAAATCAACTGGTTCATCCGCTGGCTCACAAGTTTGTCCTTGAGGCGATCACGTTTGACGACGTGCTGCTCGTGCCGCGGCTGAGCGGCGTGGTGCCGACGGACGCGGACCTGACCACGAAACTCACGCGCTCGATCAGCCTGGGGATCCCGCTGGTCTCGGCGCCGATGGACACGGTGACGGAGTCGCGGCTGGCGATCGCGCTGGCGCAGGAGGGCGGCATCGGGATCATCCATCGGAACATGCCCCCCGAGGTGCAGGCGCGCGAGGTAACGAAGGTCAAACGCTCCGAGGGCGGCGTGATCACAGACCCGATGACGCTCGGGCCGGGTGAGACGCTTGGCCAGGCGCGGCGGACGATGATCGAGAACAATATTTCGGGGATGCCGGTGGTCGCGGGGGGCGCGTGCGGGCAGCGGATCAAAGGGACGGTGCTTGGGATACTCACCGGGCGCGACCTGACGTTTCATGCGGGCGCGGACGATCGGCCGGTGCGGGAAGTGATGACCGCGACGAACCTCGTGACGGCGCCGCCCGACACCAAGTTGACGGACGCGGTTCGCATCCTCAGCAAGGCGAAGGTAAAGAAGTTGCTCCTCGTCGACGACAAGGGGGTGCTGGCGGGGCTGATCACGCTGCGCGACGTGGAGCAGCAGCGGCGGTACCCAAAAGCAGCGAAGGATGCACGCGGCCGGCTCCGCTGCGGGGCGGCGATCGGCGTGCATCAATACGACCGGGCGCAGATGCTGATCGACGCGGACGTGGACCTGATCATCGTTGATACCTCGCACGGGCACAGCGAAAACGTGCTGAACACGGTGAGGGAACTGAAGAAACGGCACGCGATCGATATCGTTGCGGGCAACGTGGCGACGGCCGACGCGGCGCGGGCGCTGATGGACGCGGGGGTGGACGCGGTGAAGGTCGGCATCGGCCCGGGGTCGATCTGCACGACGCGCATCGTCACGGGGGTGGGCGTGCCGCAGGTCACGGCGATCATGGAGGCGGCGAGCGCGTGCGAGAAGCAGGGCGTGCCGGTGATCGCCGACGGCGGCATCAGGCAATCGGGCGATATCGCCAAGGCGCTCGCGGCGGGGGCGCACACGGTGATGATGGGCGGGCTGTTCGCGGGGCTGGATGAGTCGCCGGGCGAACTCGTCATCAGCGAGGGGCGGCGGTACAAGACGTATCGCGGGATGGGCAGCGAAGGGGCGATGTTCGCTGGGTCGGCGGATCGCTACGGACAAGGCGAGAAGTTGAAAGAGGCGCGGGGGAGTGATCTCGCACGGATCAAGTTCGTGCCGGAGGGGGTGGAGGGCTTGGTGCCGTATCGCGGCGGGCTGGCGGACTTTGTGTACCAGATGTGCGGCGGGGTTCGCGCGTCGATGGGGTACTTGGGGTGCAGGACCATCGAGGAGTTCCGCAAGGAGTCGAGGTTCTGCCGCGTGAGCCGGGCGAGCGTGATCGAGAGCCACCCGCACGACATCAAGATCACGAAGGAATCGCCGAACTACTCGGGGGAGGGAAGGCATTAGGAGTTCTCACGCGGAGGCCCGCCGCGGCGGGCAGGCTCAACACCTCCCCCGCTGGGAGCGGGGGAGGAGGCTCAGACACCGCGCAGGAACTACTTGGATTCCGTATCAAACCCCACGGCGCGCAAGCAGAGTTTTGTTGGCGCAGCACAAGACGGACGCTCACCAGTCACTGGCGTCCTCGCGGAGGCCGGGCGGCGTACACGTTCGGCCCGGCCTCGCCGCGGCGAGACCGGGGCACCCACCGAGAAAAAAAGGCCCGCGCACCCATGTGCGCGGGCCTTGGAAATCAGATCAATCCACTCTCACGCCCGCCGACGACGCACGATGAGCGCCGCGCCGGGAACGAGCAGAGCCAACGCCCCGGGAGCCGGGATCGGTTGCAGGTAGTTGTCGAACATCCACTGGCCGAGCGAGTTGCCCGCGGTGTACGCGTCGTCGGCGTCCCACTGCCAGTGAACGCCGAGGTAGATGCGGCTGCGGCCGTTCTCGCGGGCCATGTCTTCCCAACTCGTGAAGGTGCGGGTCAGCCCGTTGCTGTAGGGGTCTTCTGAGCCGATGGTCAGCGCGCCGCCCTCGATCAGGTCGCTGTTGCCGAAGAACTCGCGCATGATCGCGGAGTGGGCCGCGCCGAAGGTCGCGTGTCCGGAGGTGTACGCGGGGAAGGGGGGCGTGAACGGATCGGCCAGCAGCGGGCCGCCGGGACCATCGGGATCGACGTGATTCAGCGGCTCCCACAGTGGATCGCTGATGGTGTCGGGATTGCCGTCCTCGTCGGCACGGCGGATCCCCTCGATCGGACGCCACAGATCGATCGGCGTGTTGTACTTCGCGTCCCACGCGGCGACGCCCGCGTCGGCCATCGCCATGTTCAGGAGCGCGAAGAGGCGGGCTTCCTTGGACAGGCGCTCGTCCGCGGGCAGGCCGGCGAACTGGCGATCGGCGATGGTCTGCGTGATTTCGTTCAGGTGTCCCGGCGGCTTGTAGGTGCCGTTGCGGTCGTTGGCCCAGAAGAACGCGATCTTGTACTGATCGTCCGCGGGGGTCCACGAGTCGATCCGGCCGTTGGCCTTCACGTCGTTGAACTGAGCCGTGTACTCAGGGCTGGCAAGAAGATTGGCCATCGAGCCGTAGTCGGTGAGGCGCGTGGGGCGGAACTGGTCGCCGCTGGTCATGCCCCACGGGGTGAAGTTGCCGCCGTGCGGATCGACGCCGAAGTTCGGGTCGCCAGGGTTGGGGTTGTGGTAGTCGCCGACGTCCGGACCTGCGGTGTAGCCGGGGTTGGGGCTTGAGCCGTCGCCGGTGCGGAGAGCCATGCAATGAGAGGCCGACTGCTGGCCGAGGAAGATGCCGGCCGACTTCTGCGGGCTGTCGGGGATCGCGGCGAGCGACACGCCGAGGGCGGCGGTCCATTGAGCGCCGAGCGCCGGATAGAGGCTCTGCATCACGTCATGGGCCGCCTGCGCCGCCGCGGCTTCGCGGGAGGTATCGGCCGCGGCGAGGACGTTGAATCCACCGTACGAGAAGTTGGTTTGGTCCACGGCGTTGACGGCGTTGTACATCGCCGACATCACCATCGCCCCGCCGCGCGCCATGGTCGGCGGGCCGGCGGGTGCCTGACGGATCGCGTTCAACAGCAGACTATTCCAATCGGTGATCACGCTTGCCTGGGCCGAGCCCGCGAGCGCGGCCACGACCGCCACGAAGGAAAGGGAACGAATCATCTCTGGTACTCCTATGGGTGACTGCATAAATGGAACCGCTGAAATATTCCTCAATATTTCTGAAAAGCAAGGAATATTTTGCATAACCTCCACAAATAGGACAGATTCATGGCAATTTCGGATACGAATAATCCCTATCGCGGAGCATGGATTAGGGCTTTGGAAGGGGCAAGAGCGCCCGCGCGGGGTCTGCCACGCGCAACGCACGACAATGACGCCGACCGCGATCACACCCCGACGATGTTCACGCCGCAATCGACGTAGATGTTCTCGCCCGTCACCCCCGAGGACAGGTCCGAGATCAGCCACGCCGCCGTGCCGCCGACTTCCTTGCCCTCGATGTTGCGGCGGAGTGGAGCGCGCGACGGTGTGTGTTCGAGCATCGTGTCGATCCCGCCCACCGCCGAACTCGCCAGCGTGCGCAGCGGCCCGCCCGAGATGGTGTTCACGCGGATGTTCGATTGCCCGAGTTCCGCCGCGAGGTAGCGCGTGGTGCATTCGAGCGCGGCCTTGGCGACACCCATCACGTTGTAGCCGGGGACGACTTTTTCCGAGCCGTAGTACGACATCGCCAGGATCGACCCGCCTCCGGAATCGTGCATCAGCGGCTTGGCGCGCTTGGCCATTGCGACCAACGTATAGGCGGAAATGTCGATCGCGGCGAGGTACGACGCGCGCGGCGTCTCGTTGAACCGCCCCGGCACGAGCCACTCACGATCCGCGAACGCGATCGAATGCACGACGAAG
This sequence comes from uncultured Phycisphaerae bacterium, assembly GCA_947085435.1. Classification (GTDB taxonomy): domain Bacteria; phylum Planctomycetota; class Phycisphaerae; order Phycisphaerales; family UBA1924; genus JAEUIV01. Next base: position 53,235 of record CAMTWL010000037.1, on the reverse strand, counting down.
TCCAGCCGTGAGTGCGCCTTGCCATACGCATCGAACACCGCGTCGAGATCTTCGTCCTTTCCCGCGTCGCACGGGAAGAACCACGCATCGCTGATGCCCAGCCCCTCCACCGCTTTGCGCGTGCGGCGTTCGTTTTTTTCGCCGGGCAGATGCGTGAAGGCGCAGCGCCCGCCGAGTTTGACGACGGACTCCGCGATGAAGGTCGCGTAGGAGCGATCGTTGGCGACGCCGAAGATGAGGCCGACTTTGCCGTTCAGTAGTGACATTCCCCAATCCTAAAGACATTCACCAAGGCATTCACCACGGAGGCACGGAGACACGGAGAAGGAAAAAGGATTTGGATGAAGAAGGATCAGACCCTTTATTGGCTGGGATCCTTGACCCTCCTCGCCTTTTATGACCCACTTTTCCTGCCTTTCTCTGTGTCTCCGTGTCTCCGTGGTGAATGTTTCCGGAGGTCCGACAGCAACCGACAGGTCTTCACCGCCATCCGTAGCGGTTTCGACAGGACTTGAACGGTTTTTCACGCTATCTGTTGTGAATACCTCGAACAGGGCAATATTCGTAACTCATTGTCGATAAAAGACTTACGATCTTGTGGCCGGTGCGTGCGCAAAAAAGCGCGCATTTTGTCAAGTTTTTCCTTGTGCGCACCACGGCTAGAGGTATAGTCCACACTCTGCCCAACCAGTTGAGGCATGATCGGTGATTTCAATACCGATCATACACCAAACTTGATCCGGGTGGTGTGTCATGGTGGGCTGGCTTCCGCGTGCGGCGGCGGGGTCGGCTGGTGGGTTCCTGCCGCAGGGTGGAGGTTCGGCGGTGGCCGTACTCTGTGACACCCAGATTCGTGAACTCATCGGCATTGAGCCGTTCGCGGACGCCGCGCGCCGACCGGGGAAAATTTCCTACGGCGTCTCCAGTTACGGGTACGACGTCCGCGTCGGCACCCGCTTCAAGATTTTCACGCCGACCACTCGCTCGGGTGGCATCGCGGTTGTGGACCCCAAGAACTTCAGCGATGAGTTCATGGTGGAGGTCGATGTGGCGGAAGGCGGAAGGCGGAAGGCGGAAGGCGGAGGCGAAGACCCATTCGTCATCATCCCCCCCAACTCCTTCGCCCTCTGCGAGACGATCGAAACCTTCACCATCCCGCGGGATGTCCTGGTGCTGTGCGTGGGGAAGTCCACCTACGCCCGCTGCGGGTTGATCGTGAATGTCACGCCGCTGGAGCCGGAATGGCGCGGCAAGGTGACTCTGGAAATCTCCAACACCACCCCGCTGCCGGCCAAGATTTATGCAAACGAGGGGATCGCGCAGTTGGTGTTTCTCAAGGCCGACCGCGTCTGCGCGGTCAGTTACGCGGACAAGAAGGGGAAGTATCAGGACCAGGTGGGGCTGACCCTGCCCAAAGTTGACTAAGACATTCACCACGGAGGCACGGAGACACAGAGAAAGACAGATTGGAAGGGTTAAAGGCAAAAGGCACAAGACTCAGGACTCAAGACTCAGGACTCAAGACTCAGGACTCAAGACTCAGGACTCAGGACTTCGAACTCAGGACTATTTTTCAGGAGATTCACATGGCGAAGAAGATGCAGAGTAGCGGCGGCGTGATGGGTACCAACATGAATCCCAGCCCGTTCGCGATGGCGGCGGACCCGTTCGGCGGTTTCACGGCTGGGCCGGCGAAGCGCAAGAAGGCGTCCAAAAAGAAGAGCGCCGCGAAGAAGAGCACGAAAAAGACCGGCAAGAAGGCCGCGAAGAAGTCAGCCAAGAAGAAGAGCAAGAAGAAGGCCTCGAAGCGCTAACCGCTCTGGCTTTCAGGTTCATCCCGCTATTCCATGACGAATATCGCGTTCCCGGTCGCATCACCTTTGCTCGCGGCGCGCCATCCCATGCAGATCACACGGAAGTTCACCCAACCCAACTCCGACCCCTTCGCCACCGTTGCGTGGGTGAAGCGGTCGTCGAAGATCACCAACCCCGACGGCTCCGTCGTTTTCCAGATGGACGATGCGGAGGTGCCGGAGACCTGGTCGCAACTGGCGACCGACATCATGGTGTCGAAGTACTTCCGCAAGGCGGGGGTGCCGGAGGACGGCGGGCCGAATGGGGTGGGCGTTGGGAGTGAGAGCCAGGAACCCCTTGCTGGCGCTCGGGGCTCGTCGGAGGAAGATGGGAAACCCGTTGCTGGCGCTCGGGGCTCGTTGGAGGACGAAGGGAAACCCGTCGCTGGCGCTCGGGGCTCCGCTAAGGCAAAGACAGGTCCAGAAAAATCGGCGAAGCAGGTGATCCATCGCCTCGCCGGGTGCTGGAAGCACTGGGGCGAGACCAACGGCTACTTCGATTCGGCGGAGGATGCGCAGGCGTTCTACGACGAACTCGTCTACATGATGGTGCATCAGATCGCGGCCCCGAACTCGCCGCAGTGGTTCAACACGGGGCTGCACTGGGCCTACGGGATCACCGGGCCGGCGCAGGGTCACTTCATCGCGGACCCGGAGACGGGCGAGGTGAAGCAGGCGACGGATGCGTACACGCACCCTCAGCCGCACGCGTGCTTTATTCAGTCGATCGACGACGACCTCGTGAACCCCGGCGGGATCATGGACCTGTGGGTGCGCGAGGCGCGGCTCTTCAAGTATGGATCGGGCACGGGGACCAACTTCTCGAAACTGCGCGGCGAGAACGAGCCGCTCTCCGGCGGCGGCAAGTCCTCGGGCCTGATGTCATGGCTCCGCATCGGCGACCGCGCCGCCGGTGCGATCAAGTCCGGGGGCACGACGCGCCGGGCGGCGAAGATGGTCTGCCTCGACCTCGATCATCCCGACATCGAGGCCTTCATCAACTGGAAGGTCCGCGAGGAGATCAAGGTGGCGGCGATGGTCGAGGGAATGAAATCGCTCCGCGACAAGCGCGCGAGCCCCGTGGACCAGGAGACGATCGGCGAGACGGCCGATCGGCTGGGACTGAAACTCGACTACGACTTCAACGGCGAGGCCTATTACACCGTCAGCGGCCAGAACTCGAACAACTCGGCACGCATCCCCGACGAGTTCTTCGACGCGCTCGACAAGGACGCGGACTGGAACCTCCGCTGGCGGATCGCCAAAGGCAAGGACGGCACGGGGATCGCCAAGACGCTGAAGGCCCGCGATTTGTGGGACCAGATCGCCTACGCCGCGTGGCGCTGCGCCGATCCCGGCGTGCAGTACGACGGGACGATCAACGCGTGGCACACCTGCCCGAAGTCGGGTCGAATTAATGCAAGTAATCCATGCAGCGAATATATGTTTTTGGATAATACCGCCTGCAACCTCGCGTCCATCAACTTGCTTAGGTTGTACGACTCGAAGAAGCGGCAGTTCGACGTGGACCGATACGAACACGCGATCGACCTGTGGACCGTGGTCCTCGAGATCAGCGTGCTCATGGCCGCGTTCCCGAGCAAGGAGATCGCCAAACTCTCGTACCAGTACCGCACGCTGGGGCTGGGCTACGCGAACATCGGCGCGATGCTCATGCAGGCCGGGATCGCCTACGACTCCGAGGAGTCCCGCGCCGTCTGCGGCATGTTGACCTCGATCCTCACGGGGCGCTCGTACCGTCAGTCGGCGATGATGGCGCAGGAGCACGGCCCCTTCCCCGGCTATTCCAAGAACAAGGCGGACATGCTCCGCGTGATCCGCAACCACCGCCGGGCCGCGATGGGCGCCTCGCGCAACGCGAAGGAGTACGAGAACCTCCGCATCCGTCCGGTGCCGATCGACCACTCGATCGTGAAGCACGGCAAGGTGAACATCAAGAACTCGGGCGCGCTGCTGGAACGATCCACCGCCGCGTGGGACGATGCGCTCCACCTGGGCGAGCAGCACGGCTACCGCAACGCGCAGGTGACGGTGATCGCGCCCACCGGGACCATCGGCCTCTTGATGGACTGCGACACCACGGGGGTCGAGCCGGATTTCGCGCTCGTGAAGTTCAAAAAACTCGCCGGCGGCGGGTATTTCAAGATCGCCAACCAATCAATCGAGCCGGCGCTGCGGGCGCTCGGGTACACCGATGCGCAGGTGAGAGAACTCCTCACCTACGTCCTCGGAACGTTGGACCTGAACGTGCCCATGCCCACGGTGGACGGCCTCGGTGTGCTCAAAATCACCTTCGCGCAGTGGCTGAAGGAAGCCGGGCTGGACGATTCGGACCTGGAGCGCCTCACCGCATCGTTGCCCGGCATGTTCGAGATTTCGTTCGCGTTCGGCGCGTGGATTCTGGGCGATGAGGCGCTCGGCCGGGCCCACATCGACGCGGCGAAAGCGAAGGCCGACAAGTCATTCAATCTGCTGAAGCATCTCGGCCTGACCCCGGCGCAGGTCCAGGCGCTCAACGAGATCATCTGCGGCACGCAGACCGTCGAGGGCGCGCCCCACATGAAAGAGGACCACCTCCCGGTCTTCGACTGCGCCAACACCTGCGGCAAGAAGGGCAAGCGGTTCATCGCGGTGAACGGTCACATCGACATGATGGCCGCGGCACAGCCCTTCGTCAGCGGCGCGATCAGCAAGACGATCAACCTGCCGAACAACGCGACGCTGGACGACATCAAGGACGCCTACCGCCGCTCGTGGGAGAAGGGGCTCAAGGCGAACGCTTTGTACCGCGACGGGTGCAAGATGAGCCAGCCTCTGAGTACCAAAAGCGATGATGGGGCAGCCTTGGGAACTGCTGCGAAGCCCGATGTCAAGGCCGACGTGCGCCTGCTGACCGAAGAGGAGGATGAGGTGCATCTCCTCGAGGCGCGGCAGGAAGTGGCGGAGGAGGTCCACGCCGCGATGGCGGCCGCGTCGCTTAGTGATACGACGGCGCTCGTTGCGGCGACCGATCGCATCCAGCACCGCCCGATGCGCCGTCGGCTTCCCGATACGCGCCGCTCGCTCACGCACAAGTTCAACATCGCGGGGCACGAGGGGTACCTGACCGTCGGCCTCTACGACGACGGCCAGCCCGGCGAACTCTTCATCACCATGGCCAAGGAAGGCTCGACCGTCGGCGGGCTGATGGATTCGCTCGGCACCGCCGTCTCGGTCGCGCTGCAATACGGCGTGCCGATCGAGAGCCTCGTCAAGAAGTTCACCCACCAGCGCTTCGAGCCGGCGGGCATGACGACAAATCGAGATATTCCTTTTGCCAAGAGCCTCGTGGACTACATCTTCCGCTGGCTGGGGATGGAGTTCATCGGCGGCTACCGCGAGGCGAACGCGCCACGCCGCGAGTCCGACGCACCGGCATCAGAGGCGAAGGAACTGCTCTCCGGCATCGATCGGTTTGGCGACCTGGTCCGCGATCACGTCGAGCCGAAAGCGAAGGCAGCGCCGAGGATCACCGAGGCGGCGGGACCGATGCGGCACGTCAACCGAGTGCGAGGCCAGTCCGAACCGACCGCAAAGTCAACCAGGAGAACGGTGCAGATCGAAGAGACTTCGCTCGTCGTCAACGTGACGACGAACGCGCTGAGCATCGCCATGCTCGATTGCCAGGGCGACGCGCCCGCGTGCGAAGTCTGCGGCACGATCACCGTGCGGAACGGCGCGTGCTACAAGTGCCTGAACTGCGGCCACAGCATGGGGTGTAGTTGATACGAGCCCTTCGCGCAAGCGAAGGGAACCAAACAAGCCCCGCGCGCAAGCAAGGGGGAAACCAGTCCAAGCCGCCCGCCCTCGCTCCGAACCGCGGGCGGCATCAAGGAGGCGTTGAGAAAAAAGGGCACGAGAACAGGCCGACGCGCGGAAGGATTGGCGCGTCGTACCCGCGGGCGAAGGATGCGTTCCCCGGGTAGTGAGCCGCCCGATGAGACCGGAAAGGCCCCAGGCCAAGGACCGGGATCGTCGGCACGAACAGCCTCGGCCCCACACGTCTTCTTGATTTCTGCCACGGCCCGCCGGCCGCCTATCCCCCGAGGCCCCGGCGGGCAATTTAGACCGACATGCTGGACCCACCAGCGGGGGGCGGGCCCCTGAATAAGGATGAGCCCAGCCCCCCCCTTTCTGGCCCCGAGCGGTTCCCACCACCGCTCGGGGTCTTTTTTTGTTGGGCTTGGAGGCTTGGGGGCCTGAGGGCTTGGAAAACGAAACAACGCAATCGCGATACTCATCCGCCTGCTTTGTATTCCAAGCCCTCAAGCCTCAAGCCCCCAAGCCCATCCGCCCCTCACACCTCCATGATCTCCTTCGTCTTCGCCTCGATCGTCTTGTCGAGGTCGGTCTCGTGCTGCTTCAGGAGGTTCTGGATCTTGTCTTTCAAGTCCTCGATCTGATCCTCGGAGAGGTGCTGCGTCTTGTCCTTCGACAGTTGCTCGATGTGCTTGTTCGCGTCGCGGCGGACGTTCCGCACCGCCACCTTCGCGTCCTCGCCAAGTTTCTTTGCCTGCCCGGCCAGTTGCTTGCGGCGGTCGCCCGAGAGCGCGGGGACGTTCACGCGGATCATCTTGCCGTCCACCATCGGGTTCAGCCCGATGTTCGCGGCCTCGATCGCCTTGCGGATGTCGCCGAGGCACCCGGCATCGAAGGGCTTGATGACGATCTGCGTCCCCTCCGCGACGCTTATGCCGGCCAGCGACTTCAGGTCCGTCATCGACCCGTAGTAGTCCACCTTGATGTACTCGACGAGCGCGGTGGAAGCCCGCCCGGTGCGGAGGCCCTTCAACTCGCTCTTGAGGTACTCGACGGCTTTGTCCATCGAGGTCTTCGCGTCTTTCAGGATGCTGTCGGCGTTCATGGGGAGGCTCCGGGTGGGCGCGGGCGGGTCCGGCGGGGGCCGTGGCGCGGGAGGGATAGTTTACGAAAACAACCGAAACGCGCCCAAGCGTCGCCGCGTGTACTGAGCCTAGTATGGGGGGTCTTCCCGTGCGGAGTTCAAGCCATGCCAACTATCGGCGACCAAAGTCACGCGGCAACGTCAGATCTGATTATGATCGACCCTGAGGTCATGGGGGGCGTGCCGGTCTTCAAGGGCACGCGTGTGCCAATCAAGATCCTCTTTGACCACCTGCGGGCCGGTGATCCCCTCGAAGTTTTTCTGGATGACTTCCCCTACGTCAGCCGGGAGCAGGCGCTCGCCGTCATCGGACTGGCTGGCGAGGGACTGCTTTTGAGGCTCCGGGCTGCTTGAGGATTCTCCTCGACCATTGCGTCCCGAAGAGTATCGCGCCGCTGTTGCGCTCGCACTTCGTTGAGTCAGCCAAAGCAGCGGGCCTCGATGCGATTCGAAACGGCGCGCTCCTGCGAGCCGCCGCCGAGCGCTTTGATCTCTTGTTGACGACCGACCAGAATCTGGAGTTTCAACAGAATCTGGCCGCGCTGCCCATCAGGGTGGTGATGATGGTTTCGGTGGATTGTCGCTTGCCGACGATTCGACGTTGCGTTCCCACGATTCTGTCGAAGATCGAGACGCTCGCCGCGTACTCGTTGGCGCGGGTGTACACGGACGGACGGTTCGAGGTGGTTTGGCCGCGTTCGCTCCTTGCACCATGATCGTCGTCCCCACGACACCGCTTTCGACGCCCTTTGGATGCTCCCCGGTGGTGCCGGTGTTTGCGCGTGATACAAGCCGACCCGACCCGCCCCACCTTTCGTAAACTCCCCGCTATGGAACGCGACCCGCTCGCCGACGCCGCCGTGGAACCCGTTGCGCACGGCATGGTTGTGGGCCTCGGGACCGGCCGGGCCGCCGCTCGCGCGATCCATGCCCTCGCGTTCCGTGCCGAGCGCGATGGGCTGCTGATCCACTGCGTCGCCACCAGCGAAGCCTCGGCGGAACTGGCCGCGTCGCTCGGCCTGCGCGTGCTGCCGATGGATGATGTTGCTCGCGTGGATTACCTCTTTGACGGGGCGGATGAGGTGGACGGCTCGCTCCGCATGATCAAGGGTCGAGGCGGGGCGATGACGCGTGAAAAGATCGTCGCCCGGGCCGCGACTCGGCGGACCTACCTTGTGCAACAGGACAAAGTGGTGGCTCGCCTCGGAGAAAAGGCTCCGCTGCCGATCGAGGTGCTCTCGTTCGGCGTGGCGGCGACGCGGGCCGCGTTGCAGGCGATCGGGCTCGCCGGCGAGTGGCGTCCGACCGCCGACGGCCGGCGTTACCTCACCGACAACGGCAACCCGGTCTTCGATGCGCCGTTGCAGCACGGGCCGGACCTTCGTGCGTTGCGCGAGGCGCTCGACGCGATCCCCGGCGTCGTCGGCCACGGCCTCTTCCTCACCGAGGCGGACGGGGTGATCGTCGAAGAAGGCGAGCGTGGCGGCGTGACGCGGATGTCCCGGTGAACAGATTCAGTTGAGCGCGCAATAAAAATCTGACTTGAAAATCGTCAGGCCTTGGCGCTGACCAACTCGAACAATCGGTTCCCCCCGAGAAACAAGCGCAGCGGCGTTATTTCCGGACTTCGATCCCGGATAACAGACCCCCCAGAATCACAAGGTCCGGTTGTTCCGGCGCGCCCCGAGGTTATCGCATCACTTTTTTCTCGGAACGCTTCATGCGGAGCGTTGCAGGGTCGATCTTATCGCTGCGTCGCGGAAGACCGCCCGAGAACGAGCGGGGTCGCGGCGAGGCAGGCAAGGCGTGTGGTCAGTGTGGACCATCGCAAGGCATGTCCGCTCGCCGGAGGCGGGACGAAACAGACGGGATGACCAGCGCCAGGCCGTGCATTTCGCGCGGACACGGAGAACCAGATGAGCCGGATCAACACCAACGTGGCTTCGCAGATCGCCCAGCGCGTGCTGTCCCAGAACAACAAGGGACTGGCTCTGTCGCTCGAACGCCTGAGTACCGGCCTCCGCGTCAACCGCGGCAAGGACGACCCGGCCGGCCTCATCGCCTCGCAGAATCTGCGGGCGGAGAAGGCGTCGCTCACCGCCGCCATCTCCAACGCGGAACGCGCCGACCAAGTGGTCAACATCGCCGAGGGTGGCCTGGAAGAAGTGTCGGGGCTTCTCAACGAGCTCCAGGCACTCCTCACCCAGACCGCGAACGAGCAGGGAATCTCGAAGGAGGAGAAGGACGCGAACCAACTCCAGATCGACTCGATCATCCAGACCATCGACCGCGTCGCCGGCTCGGCGTCGTTCCAGGGGATCAAACTCCTGAACGGGAACCTCGACTTCACGACCACCGCCGTCCACGCGAACCTCGCCGCTTTCAAGGTCAACGGCGCCAAACTGGACTTCGGGGCCACGCGAAACGTCGATGTCGTCGTCACCGGGTCGGCTCAGCGAGGGGCGTTCCTCCTCTCCCTGGGCGGCGCCATCGACCTCTCCGCGCCCACGGCACGCTTCGTGATCGAGATCACCGGGAGCAAGGGCTCGCGTGAACTCTCGTTCGCCTCGGGCACGACGGTCAACAGCATCCGCGACGCCATCAACTCGTTCACCGACGTGACGGGGCTGAGCGCCGCGACCTCGGGCACCGGCATCTCTCTTAAGAGCGTGGAGTTCGGTTCCGATGAGTTCATCTCGGTTCGCGCCGTCAACACGGGCGGCCTCAACACCGCCGTCGGTACCGCGGGCATCTACAACTACCAGGTTGCGAACAATAACCTCGCCAACGCCGCGGGTCCGACCCTCTGGACTGCCGCTTCCAACAAAGTCACCGACGCCGGCCAGAATGTGGCCGCGACCATCAACGGCATCGTCGCCACGACCCAGGGCAAAACCGCCCGCATCAACACCGACTTCCTCGATGTTGAGATCGACCTGAAGTCCGGCACCGGCGCCAACGCCGAGGCCCAGCGTCTGGGCGCCCTCACGGCGGTCACCATCACCGGGGGCGGCGCCGACTTCCAGTTGGCCGGCCGCGTGGACATCGCGGGCAAGGTCAGCCTCGGCATCCAGAACGTCCGGTCGAACAACCTCGGCCGCGCCACCGACGGCGGCAGCACCTACTTCCTGGCCGACATGGGTGCCGGTCGATCGCTCAACGTCGTCAACGGCGACACCGCCGTCGCACAGAAGGTTGTCGAGCAGTCGATCCGCGACGTCGCGTCTCTCCGCGGCCGACTTGGCGCGTTCCAGAAGAACACCATCGGCGCCACGATCCGAAGCCTGGGCGTCGCCAGCGAGAACACCTCGGCCGCCGAGTCCGTCATCCGCGACGCCGACTTTGCCAGCGAGACCGCCTCGCTGACCCGGAACCAGATCCTCGCGTCATCGGCGACGCAGATCTTGACGCTCGCCAACTCACAGCCACAGGCCGCGTTGCAGTTGCTCGGGTAAGAATCAGCGAATCCTGACGAAACCACCAAAGGCCCGCGCTCTCCGGAGTGCGGGCCTTTTTTCGTTCTTGCGGAAAGATTGATCCTTCGCTTGCGCGAGGGGCTCGTCAGATACAGGCGCGCCGCAACCGATCGCGGATCGCGTCCCACAGCGGCCCCTCGCCGCGCGGCTCTTCGACGAGGATCACCGTCGCGCCCATCTCGTCCGCCTCGTGCAGCGCCGCGTAGAGCCGCGCCGCGTATCCCTCCGCGTCCATCGGCATCCGCAGCAGCCCATGCGGCCGATGCGCGACCCGCGCCCTTTGGTGAGACACCACCGCCGCCTCCCCGACAACCGCATCAAGAATTTCAGGCCAGTCCGCCGCATCGAACAGCCTCGCCGGCGTGCGCGGCGCGTAGTGGCGTTCCAACATGCCCGGGCTCGGCAGCGGCGCCCCGCTCACAATCGGCCCTTCTGAAACCAAGACCCGTCGCTTCAACACCGATTCAATCTGTTCCGCCGAAACAACCCCCCGCCGGAGCACGCAAGGCGAAGTCCCCGCGAGGCTGACCACCGTGGACTCGATCCCCGCGCGGCAAGGCCCGCCGTCCAGCACGAGTAACTCGTCGCGCGCGATCGCGTCGGCAAAGCCAGCCCGCACATGCTCCGCGGACGTCGGGCTGATAAACCCCGACGGATTCGCGCTCGGCCCGACCATCGGCCCGCCGAACGCCCGGAGCAACCCCAGCGCCACCGGATGATCGGGGCATCGCAACGCAACCGTCCCACCCCCGGCCGTCACGTTCGCCGGGACGATTCCCGCCTTCGATAGCACGATCGTCAGCGGCCCCGGCCAGAGCGCTTTTGCAAGTTGCTCGGCATCGCGAGACCAATCGGCCACCAATCGCCGCGCCGTCGTCACATCCGCGACATGCACAATCAGCGGATTGTTCGCCGGCCTGCCCTTCAGCGCGAACACGCGATCGACCGCCGCCGGATTCAGCGCATCCGCTCCAAGCCCGTAGACCGTCTCGGTCGGGAACGCGACGAGTCCGCTGGCCCGAAGCCGATCGGCGGCGCGAGCAATCTCATCGTGCAAGGCCGCCGCCATCAAGCCCCCCTCACCGCGCCGCGCCGGCGTTCGCGCCGACATCGGGGACCACAAAGTTGATCCGGTTGCGCTCCAGCGCCGTCCCGGTCGCCGCGGACAAATCCGCGAGCGAGTTGTTGTAATCCGTCAGCGCCGCCTGCTCCGCCGACTCCGCCTGCGCCAGCGATTCCTGCCTCCGGAACTTCAAGTCGAGGAAATCAGGCGTCAGCGACTGGATCGTCTTCTCCTGGACAAGCAGCGTCCGCAGATTCTCCGACGCCGCCAGCCTGGACGACCGAGTCTGCTCGATCAACTGATAGTTCGTCGTCACGTTCCGCAGCGCCGTCTTGACCTCCAGCACCACCCGCTGCACCACCCGGCGGTACTCGACCGTCGCCTGCATCCGTTCCAGTTGCCGCGCGCGATGGTCCGCCTCCGGCCCGCGGTTCCCGATCGGCTGCTCGAACATCGCCGAGACCAGGAAATCGACGAATCGCCCGTCGGAGACCTGCTCGTACGCATCCCCCGTCTCGCGGTCCAGCCCGTTGAACCGCGACCGGAACGACATATCGAGCAACGGCAGCCGCGCATTGTCCGCCACCACCTGCCGGATCGACGAATCGTCGATATCCAGGATCGCCTGCCGCACCTCGGGGCGATGCTGAAGCGCCTGCGTCACGCTGTCGAGCAGGCTGAACTGGATCGCCACCTCCGGCGCCTCGTCCGAGGGCAGCAACTGCGTCTCGTTCCCGACCGTCAACTCGTCGTCGTTGATGAGCACCTTGAGCGCGTCCGACCGCTGCCGCAGGTCGTTCTCCGCGCGGATCACGTCCGCCCGCCGACGTTCCACCGTCGCCACCGCATCCGAATACTCCGCGGGCTTCACGTCGAACGACAGCCGGCTCGAAAGCACGTCCCGCGTCTCGATCCCGCGTTCCAGCAGCCGGCGTCGGATCTGGAGTTCCCGGTACGACTGAGCGAGCCGCCAGTACGACTGCTCCGTCACCGTTACGGTGTTGATGAGCCGCGCCTTGTACTGCTGGATCGCTCGGCGTTCGGTGTTCTCCGCCAGCCGAATCTCCGCGAGCGCCGTGTCCGATCCCGCCCCGCGCAGCAAAGGCTGAGTCAGCGCAAGATCAAGGAACACGCGCTCCGATGGATCGGGCGCAAGCGTCGTGCCGGGCGTGCTGTCGTCGGTGTAGGTTTGCCCCTGACTGATGCTGAACGCGCCGCCCGAGGTCAGCCGCTTGCGGATCCCGGTCTCGTACCCGATCGACTGGTTCTGCCTCACCCTCACGCCGACGGGGGTCGCGCCGACAAAGGCCTGCACCTGGGGCGCGTCGGTCGCGCTCCAATCGACCTCGCCGAAGAGCGTCCAGTCGAACGCCGCCCGCGCCGCCACCGTCTGGGCTTCGCTGATCGCCGGATCGAACCGCGAATGCTGCACATCCAGGCTCTGCCTCGCGGCACGCATCACCGACTGTTGAAGATCGATCAGGAACACCGGCGAAGCCTCGCCCAGCAGCCCCGGCCCGATCACCGGCACCGCCCCGGCATACGCCCTCGGCCCCGCCATCGTGTCAAGTTCCTGAATCCGCTCGGCTGGGAACGACAACTCCATCGGCGTCCGCCGCACCGCCGAAACCTCCGGCCGACGCTCAGCGTCCAGAAGTTCCCGGCGGGCGCTCTCGACGACCGATTGACGCAGCGTCTGGGCCGACTCGCCGTCCAGCGGCGACGAGCATCCCGCTCCCCCGGCCAGCGCCAACACCGCCCCGACGACCCCCGCCCGCTTCACTTTCACGCTCGGTGACTGCATGCGGGTGAGTATCCGGCCCCGAAGGGTTCGGGTCAAAGGTGCTGCTGGTACGATCTCTGTTCAGTGCGACCTCCGCTCCCCCGCGCTGGCAATGCCGCGGGGCATGACCCAGGAATCTTTGGAAGGACTCTTCACATGCTCATCACCTCTCCGGTCGTTCGAGGCCGAATCCGATCCATCGCGGCCTTGCTCATCGCCGCGGCGACACTCACCGCCTCCGCGACGATTTGCCTCGCCCAAGGCGCGGCCCCGTCCATTGCTCGGACAACCACCCCGATCGCCGAGGGCGTCGCGATGCGTTGCTACTCCGGTGCGTTGTGGTACCCCGTGGCCACACTTAAGCCGGGCATGATCCTGAAAGTGGACGCCGAGGTCGAAGGGTGGCTTCGCGTCGAGTACCTCCCCGGCACGAACGTCGTCGTCAAGGCCGATGAGGGCGACCTCAAGGAAGCCGAAGGCAAGGTCGTCCTTTCACGTCGCTCGCGCCTCCGCGCGCTCAGCCAGGCGGACCCGGTCATCGAAGAGTCGTACAAGGCCGTGTTCGAGGAGTTCCTTGCGCCGGGCGTGGAGTTGAAGTACGTCGGCACGATCAAGAACCGCGCGGGCGAGGTCGCCGGGTACATCGTCGTGCCACCGCCGGGCGCGAAGGGGTACGTCTCCGCGCGCGAGGTCCGCGACGCCAAGCCCGAAGAGATCGCCGCCCCGGTGAAGATCGTCGAGCAACCGAAGCCCGCCGCGACTCCGGCTCATACACCAATCGCACAGCCCGCCACCACCGTTCCGGCGTCAACTCCCGCGACAACACCGCCCGCTCCGAGCGAGCCGGACGCATCTCCCGACACCACAGAAACCGCCGCCCCGCCCGCGACATCAACCACGCCCATCGCCGACCCGGTCCCCTTGCCCCCGGTTTCGATCCCCGAGCCGAAAGGCCCGACGATCCGCCAACTGGATCGCGCGTTCGACGACATCATGTCCAAGCCGCTCGCCGACGCCGACCCGCAGGAGTTGATCGAGCAATACAACCAGTTCGGCGACAACATGGGCGGCGAGCCGGGCTCGGGCCGGACCTTGAAGTACATCGACACCCGCGTCCAACTTCTGAAAATCCGACAGCGTGCCCGCGACCTGCTGCCCGAGATCCAATCGCTCGAAGACGCCACCAAGAACGCCGCCGACAAGTACCGGCTCACCATCGACCGCCTCATCGCCAACCGCGAGTACAAGGCCGTCGGCCGCCTCTACCCCAGCACCGTCTACGACGGCACGCGCCTGCCCCAGATGTACCGCCTCATCTCCATCGACCCGGGCGTCAAGACCACCCTCGCCTACGTCATCCCCGTCGCGGAGCATCAACTGGAACAGAAAGTCGGCTCGATCGTCGGCATCCTGGGCGACGGCAAAATCGAGCCCGCTGCGATGGTCGAGATCATCACACCGACGGTCGTTGACGTCCTCCGCTCCGCTGCGGAACTGCCGCCGGAATGACGCCTTACGAGTCGAATGACGTGAGCCTGAGGCGTCAACGCTCACGCTTCCACACATCTCTTGGGTCATGGTCTGATCGGCGGAATGACCCGAGGGGCGAGGCTGGATGCCTCGAGATCAGCGCCCGCGGACACTCCGGGCCTGATGGAACTGCCGATGCCACCCGATCTTCAAAGGAGCGTGCTCATGCGTGTGCGGTTGGGTCTGGCGATGGCGACCGTGATGACCGGGACGCTGGGCTGCGCGGCACGGCACGCCGAAAGACCGATGTCCGCCCAGGATCGCACCCTCGCGGTGCGATCGTTCGATGAGATGTGGACCATCGTGCGCGACCGGCACTTTGATCCGAAGTACAACGGCGTGGACTGGGAAGCGGTGAAGGTGGAGTTCGGGCCGAGGGTTGAAGCCTCGATCACGCACGGGGAGTCGGTGCGCTTCATGAACGAGGCGCTCGGCCGGCTCGATCAGTCCCACTTCGCCGTGATTTCGAGCGATGCATACGAGGGCGTCACCGGAAAATCGGAGCGCCCCAAGTCGAACGCGGAAGAGCCCGCGGAAGGCGAAGTCGGCCTCGACGTCAGAGTGATCCATGAGAGCGCCGTGGTGGTCGCCGTCGATCGCGATTCGCCGGCGGATCGCGCGGGGATCAAGCCGGGGTGGCGCGTGCTCGAATCCAACGGGAAGAAAGTCGGCGTTGTGCTCGCCGCCGTCGACAAGGCCTTCGCGGGTCAGGTGAAGCGCGACGGCATGGCGTCGTTGGCGCTCCGGCACCTGGTGCGCGGCCCGCTCGGCGAGACCTTGAGATTGAAGTTGGAAGATGGTTCCGGCAAAGCAAGGACGATCAAACTGGAAGCGGTCGGGTTGTCCGGCACTCCCGTGGTCTTCGGCCATCTGCCCCCGTTTCACCTTGAGTACGACGCGCGGCGGCTGGCCGGCGGGGCGGCGTACCTGCGCTTCAGCGTCTTCTTTGATCCCGCGACCGTGATGCCCTGGTACCGCGAGCGCGTCAGGGAGTTCGCGGATGCGCCGGGGCTGGTCATCGATCTGCGCGGCAACCCGGGCGGGCTGGGCGGCATGGCGATGGGCATGGGCAACATGCTCGTGGAAACGCCGAACCAGAAACTCGGCACGATGACCTCGCGCGACGCGGTGATCAACTTCGTGCTCAACCCGCAGGTCGGGAGTTTCAAGGGGCCGATCGCGATCCTCATCGATGAACTCTCGATGTCAACGTCGGAGATCATGGCGGGAGGATTGCAGGCGATCGGGCGGGCGCGGGTGTTCGGCGTGCGGTCGTCGGGGCTTGCGCTGCCTTCGCAGGTCGTCAAACTGGCGAGCGGCGACGGGTTTCAGTTCGCCACGGCGGATTACGTCTCGGCGGATGGAAAAGTCCTCGAGGGGCACGGCGTTGAGCCGGACGAGACGGTTCGTCCGGACCCGAAAGCGCTGCTCGAAGGGCGGGACGTGGTGATCGAGGCAGCGGAGACGTGGATCCGCTCGAAGGGGAACCCGGCGGGGGACTGACGGTATCCTGTTGGGGTCCGCGGCGTCAGGAAAAGGCCGAAGCAACGGCGGGCCGCGGAGTCTTTCGGGCGTGCAAAAAGGAATCGCTGAGATGAAACGGAACTCACTGGGCTGGTCGATTGTCGGGATGCTGGCCCTTGCGTGCGGCACGGGATCGGTGTGGGGACAGGGCGAGATGCCGAAGCCGGATGCGCCGGTGCCGATGCCTTTGCCCGAGGCGATCGAGGCACCCAAGCCGGAGTACAAGGGACCGTTGGCGAAGGAGATCATCGAGCGGTACCTCGAAGTGACCGGCGGGCGGGCGGCGTACGCGAAGATCACCAACCGCCAGACGATCGGCACGCTGGAGGTTCCGCAGCAGGGCTTCAAGGGGACGACGACGATGATCCATGCCGCGCCGAACAAGATGATAATGAAGGTCGACATCCCCGGCTTCGGCAGCCAGATGACGGGGACCGACGGCGAGAACACCTGGAGCGTGGACACCATGCAGGGCGCACGAATCCTCCAGGGTGACGAGAAGGCCGCGATGCT
Organism: uncultured Phycisphaerae bacterium; assembly: GCA_947085435.1. Classification (GTDB taxonomy): domain Bacteria; phylum Planctomycetota; class Phycisphaerae; order Phycisphaerales; family UBA1924; genus JAEUIV01. The sequence continues at coordinate 36,530 of CAMTWL010000037.1, read as the reverse complement.
CCGCCAATCCACCTTCAACTCCGAGTTGAACTGGGAGACTTTGTTCAAGGAAGTGAAGGCCGAGTCCGAGGAAGAGGTGAACGGCAAGGCCGTCTACGCGGTGACGCAGATCGCCCAGGACGGCCAGAAGTTGACCAACTTCTACGAGAAGGAGAGCGGGCTGCTGGTCAAGACGATGACGATCGTCAAGAGCCAGATGGGCGATATCCCGATGGAGTCGCACTACTCCGACTTCAAGGAAGTGGACGGGATCACGATGCCGCACCGGACGGTGATCGCGGCCGCCATGGGGATGCAGTACATCATGACGATCGAGTCGATGAAGCAGAACATCGAACTGCCGGCGGATGCGTTTGCCATGCCGGAGGACGTGAAGAAGGCGATGGACGCGCCGGTGCCGACCGAGGCGCCGGTGCCCGCGCCAGCCGGTGAAAAGAAAGAGTGATGAGGATCACGGGTGATGCTCGGGCGTAGCGACATCCGACACCCGCCGCGGCGGGCGGCTCAGTGTCGGCTTCTCGAATACTCCCTTTCCTCTTGAAAAACCTGTGACAGCGGAAAACAAGAGGAACCGATCCCGGCGCGCCGGGATCGGTTCTTTTTTTCAGGAGGAGATGATCAGACTCGGTTCACGCTTCATCGCTCGCGCGTCGGCGTCGGAGAGCGAGGGTCGCGGGGGCGAGCAGGAGGCCGACGACGCCGGGGGCGGGAACCTGGAGCATGACGCTGCTGCCGGCGTAGATTTCGAGCGAGCCGAGGGCGAAGTTGTTGTAGAAGCCCGCGACCGGCGCGCCGGGGCTGCCCGGGATGAGGCGGATGATGTTGTTGGGGTTTACCGTGTCGGGGCCTATCATTTCAAAGACGGGGCGACCGGGGTTGGTGCTGTCGAAGATGCGGGCGAGTCCGGCGTTGATATTGGAGCGGAGTTGGGAAAGGCCGTTGGAGGGAGTGTCGAGAGTGCCGAGGAGGTAGATCACGCCGTTGAAGACGTCGAGGGTGGGGATGATGCCGCCGGTGGTGCCGCGGGCGGTGATGTCCATCGGATCATCGACGGGGGAGAGGACCGGCGGGCGGAGGGTGATCGGCTCCATGTCCTCCATGACCATGCGTTCGGCGTAGATGCGTCCGCCGTCGAACCCGCCGAGAGAGTTGTTGTGCTCGGCGGAGTTGGTGCGGAGGTCGGAGACCTCGCCGGCATTCCCGGGGACGAAGACGAGAGTCGAGGCGCGGGTGTCCCACTCGGTGCTCATCATGCTGTAGTTGATGAAGTCGCCGGAGTTGATCATGAGGCCGGGGCCGGCGAGGACGCCGGTGCCTTCGTTGGTCATGTCGCCGCCGAAGGCGATGCCCTCGTAATCGTCAGCGAGGCCGCGTGCGGCATCGGCGGGCCGCGGCACGCCGCCCACGAAGCTCATTTGTCCGAGGTTGTCGAGCTTGTTGTAAGTGAGGTCCACGTTTCCCACGAGATCGAACATGCCGTGGTTGGTGATCTTGCCGGCGTGGAAGTCCGTGGCGTGGGCCGGGCCGGGCGTTTCGCCCTCGACCTTGATCGTGCCGTGGTTCACGGCGGTTTCCGTGACCCACACGCGCGATTGGTTCCCGGCGGTGTTCGAGCCGCCTTTGACGGTCAGCGTGCCGATGTTGGTGAGCGACTTGAGGCCGATCTGCCCGCCGGCGGAGGCTTCGATGGTGCCGTCGTTGGTGGTGAAGTCGCTGTAGGCGAGGAGGCGGCTGTTCGGGTCCTTGATCGTGATCTTCGCGGCCGAGCCGTTGGAGAGCACGCTGTCCAGCACGACGCGCCCGCCGGTGGCGATGTCGAGCGTCGTGCCGGCTTCGTTGTAGTTGCTGAAGCGCTTGGCGGCGGTGAGGCGGCCCTGATTGCTGATCGTGATCTTGGCGTTGTTGTTGACCTTGTCGGAGGCGACGATCTTGCTGTTGGCGCCGGAGACGGTGAGTTCGGAGACGAAATGCGCTCCACCCGGGCGCCTCGGCAGGTAAGCGCCCTTGATGTTGTCGATGGTGGTGGTGGTGATCGTCTTGCCGTTCGAGACGTTGATCTTGCCGCCGTTGGTGAGGCCTTGGACGGTCAGCGTGAGGTTCCCGCCGCTGACGTTGAGGGTGTTCATGTTGACCACCTCTTGGACGGTGGCGTTCACGTTCAGTGTGACGACGGAGTCGGTCGGGTTGTTCATGCGTGGCTGTTGAAGGATCACGCGGTCGGAGGCGACGGGGATACTCCCGGCAATCGTGGCGGCCGGATCCCACCACGCAGACGCTGCTGACCAGTCCCTGTTGCCGGCGACGGCCGAGGCCCAGAACTTGCGGAGCGATTTCATTCCCACCTCGACTCCCCCCGCATTGACAATGGTGTAGCCGATGTCCATCAGCATCCCCTGGACCACGGGGCTGAGATAGTGCGGCATCGGCTCGCCCGCGGCGGGGGCGGTCGGGGTCATCATCTCCCAGGCACCCCAATAGGTGGCCTCGTCGAGATGCGCGAGGCTGCTGCCCTGCTGGAAGGGGTTGGGGGAGAAGAGCGATGGGTTGGGATTCAAAACGCCGTTGGCATCAGGATGGCCGTTGGCGTGCCTGCCTTTCGTGCCGGCCCAAGTGACGCCGCCGCTGGTCGTCGTTCCCAAAGGGGCGGGGTTCGCCGTGCCGGGGCCCGTGAACTGAGCCACCGCGGCATTGCGCATGAAGGCGTCGTAGACGGTCTGCAGATTGCCGGCACCGACGCCCCACTGGGTGGCAGACTGGTTGGCAGTGAACGAGTCGAACAACCCCAGGCCGTGTATGACCTCGTGGACGGCGGTGCCCGCCATGTCGAACTGGCCGGCGCCCGGCCTCCCGTCCGTGCCGTAGTACCAGGGCGACGTGCTGTTGAAACTGATGTCGATGACCGAACGGTTGCCGGAGGCCAAGGGGACGGTGGGCCTGACGGGGTTGTTCCTGAGACGGTAGTTCAGCAGCGCCCAGGGATAGGCGGTGTTCGCGGGGTTCCCCCCCGCGCCCCCGGCGACGTTCGCATCGAACCCGAACGGGGCAGCTCCGGCAAGCGCACCTGCGGGAATCGGCGGAAGAAAGGGCATCATCTCGGCGGCGATGTTGATCGTGCCATCACCACCAAGCACGGCGCCGACGTTGGGAAGCGACTGTCTGAGGATGGCCAGCCCCGCCTCGAACGCGCCGCGGCGCTGTAGGGCGAGAGGGGTCAGTAGCCCATCGGCACCTCTCTGGTTGAACAGGTTGCCCGGCACCTCCGCGTAGACGGGGTTGAAGTTGACTGCGTGCGCTGCCTGCGGCGCGATGACGTGCGTCAGACTCCCCGCGGCGAGAACGAGCGAGAGCGTGCGTCCGATTGTCATGGCGAGGTCTCCTTCGTGGTTGTGGCCGCGTGCCAGGTGCGACGTACACGATGGTGCGGCTCTTCTGGAAGCGACGGGCTCCGGGATCACTCACGCGGGGGCCAAAAAAGTCACGGCGGAGTGAGCCGGCGGGGTTGGTGCGCGGTTGCCTCGGGCCACGCGGCCCGGTGCGGGCTTTCCACGGGTGGAGCCTCGCAAGGGCGGGGCCGGGGCACGGTTCAGCAGGGTTCCGTCAAGTTCGTTTCCGCTTCCCGGCACCGTTCGTGCCGTTCGTGCGGATGAGCTCCACGGCCTCGATCAGCATGATGTCCACCATCGTCATATCGTCTTCGCCGTCTTTGACCTTGGTGTAAATAAACGCGGTGCGTCCGCTCGGGCTGACCAGCACGAAATCGCGGTGATGCACGTCGAGCGTCTGGCCGCTGCCGAGGTGAACCCGGAACGGGCGGAAGGGATTGGCCGTCACGGCCGCGCGAAACTCGATCGACTGCATCGCATATCTCCGTTACAGCAGAGGATTCCTCGCCCCGTGCCGGTACTCGCCGATCGGCGAGAGGTTCGGCTGCGGGTTGGCGTAGACATCCGTGTACAACTCGGCGGCGGGGTCGGGCGAGTCGCTCTTCTCGGCGAAGTCGATGGAGTCGCGGACCTCGTCGCGGATGTCTTTTTGCATCTGCTTGTACGCGTCTTCGGAGAGGGAGCCTCGCCAGGAAGCGGAGCGATCACCCGAAGAACCACTTGCTTGCGCGCGTGGCTCGTTGTCGGATTTGTTCAACAGCAGATGCGCCAGCCGGTCGATCGAGTCGCGTTGCTGCCACTGGGCGACTTCTTCTTTCGTGCGGTACTTCTGCGGGTCGGACATCGAGTGGCCCTGGTAGCGGTAGGTCTTCAGATCGACAAAGCCGGGGCGCTGGCGTTCGCGCAGATCGTCGGCGAAGGGCTTGAACTGGTCGTAAATCCCGCAGATGTCCATGCCGTCGATCTGGATGAAGTCGATGCCGTAGGCGGCGGCCTTCACGCTGAGGTCGTGGGCCATGGTCGTGCCGCGTTCGATGCTGGTGCCCATCGAGTAGCCGTTGTTCTCGACGATGTAGATGACGGGCGAATCGTAGAGTCCGGCGAGGTTGAGCGATTCGTGGAAGATTCCCTGGTTGAGCGCGCCGTCGCCGAGGTAGCAGAGGCAGATTTTTTTCGAGCCTTTGTTCAGGACTTCCCACTCGTAGCGCGAGGCGAAGGCGAGGCCGAGGCCGAGGCCGGTCTGCGCGCCGACGATGCCGTGCCCGCCGTAGAGGTGGTTGGGTTTGTCGAACATGTGCATGGAGCCGCCCTTGCCCTTGGCGCAGCCGGTGGTCTTGCCGTACATCTCGGCCATGCAGGCGCGGCACGACATGCCCCGCGCCAGCGCGTGCCCGTGGTCGCGGTAGGCGGTGATGACGGGGTCGTCGTGGTTGACCGAGGCGATGGTGCCGACGGCGGTGGCTTCCTGCCCGATGTAGACGTGGCAGAAGCCGCCGATCTTGGCTTGCTGGTAGGCGGCCATGGTGCGGAGTTCGAACTCCCGGATGAGCATCATGTCTCGCAGCCACTTGGTGATGGTGGCGGCGGGCAGGGAATCGCTCATGCGGGCCGAGGCCTTGGCTTTGGGGGCTGGGGTCATGGTGGTGGGGGTCATGGTGGCGGTTTGTTTGTGCCGGTGTGCTGTATCGGCATTGTGTTTGATAGGTTTTTGTCAGGAATCGGAGACGCGAGGAGTCTAGGATCGTCGGAGGGTGCCAGCAAACGGTTTACCGGGCCGGGGCGCCGCATTGGAGTGGTGATTCAGCGGTCAAGGGGGCGATCGGACCGATTTTTATGTCAATCCGGCCGACGAATCTGCGACGATGACGGGATGTGAGCGTATGAAGAGGTGTGCGGCGGCGCTCGGCTGATTGACTCTGCCGCCGCGACGGCCGCGAGTGAGAATGGGATCAGTTCAAGCATGAAACAGATATGGGTCATGGTGGGATTGGGAGTGACGGTGGCCGCGGGGGCCGCGGTGCTGATGCCTTCGCGTTCGGCACCGCCGGTTGAGGAGTCTTCGGGCGAACTCGTTGCGTCCTCGCCGATCGCGAGCAGGGGCCAGTCCTCGAACGGGGGCATGAGCGATCCGGCTCCGATGGTTCAGAACAACTTCGCGCCGATCGACAAGGGCAACGTCCCGAGCATGAAGCGCCGCGAGGGGCCGCTGCGGGCTCCGGAACCGACCAAGACCGTGGACATCCGGAGGCCCATCATCGCGGGCGGCGGCGGCGCGGACAACAGCGCGATGAGGGGAGAGTTGTCCAAACCGGTGCCGGTGGCGGCGGCGCAGCCCGCGACGACGACGACGACGACCGGCGCGCCGAGGCAGGCGTCGAATCGCGCGGTTACAAATCAGCCGCGCGGCGGCACCGCGCAGGAGAATGCCCAGGCCCAACTCGAGCAGCGCCGGCAGGAACTCGAGAACGCACGTCGGCAGCGCCTTCAGCAGGCGCAGCGCCCAGGCGGGGGAGTTCCGCCTCATCAGCGCGGGGGCAGGTCCGCGCCGCCTACGAGCGTGGCCGCGGAGAGCGCGAACAGCAATCCGAACGGTGCGCCGACAATCGAACAACTGATCGCGTCGAACCCCTGGCTCGCGGATTACGCGCCGGGCGGACGCTACGCCAGCGGCGGCGGGCCGCTGGGCACGCCCCGCAACACCACAGGAAACACCAACTCCGGCACATCGGGGGGCACTCGCGGCGGAACCGCCGGCGGGTCCACCGGCAACAGCGGCGGCTCGACGGGTGGATCAACCGGCGGCGGAGGCGGTAGCGGCCCCATCGTCACCGGCGGCAGCGGCAGCGTCAGGCCCACCGCCACCGTCGCATCATTCAAGTGGCTCCCCGTCGACAATCGCGCCTGCGGCACGGCACTCGCCGGATTCCGTACCAACGACCTGTATGCCCGCCTCGACGCCGCCGCACCGATCCTCGGCATCTCGACCGAGACCAATCCGCTGACCATCGTCGGCGGAACATTTTTCCAAGCCTCGGGCACGGGCGACGGCCTGCCCACCGCCGCCGCCCTGGGCATGGGGCCTTGTGTTCAGTTTGATACATACTTGAACAGCGGCTCCGCGTTCAGCCTCATCGGAGGCACCACCGAAAACCCGGTCTTCACCACCACCCGCGCCAACGGCTCGCTCTTCAACTTCACCGGCGTCGCCGGCGTGCGGGACGAAGAGACCTTCGGAGACCTGGGTTACTACGTCCTGGTCGGTCGCTTCACGGCTTCCACGTCGATCACCGGTCTCAGCGGAAAACTCAACGTCGACACCGGCGTGCCCGGCACCACGTCCTTCCGTTCATTCGTCGTCGATCTCGCGTTTGATTCGACCGTCTGGGCGTTCAACGCGGCCTTCGGTCTGCCGGCGCCGACTTCCGGCGGCAGCACGCCGCCTGGGGTGTTCAACCTTCAGTCACCCATCGCCGACGAAACGAACGTGGGACTGAGCCCCACGTTCATGTGGACGGCTTCAAGCCTCGCCACGGGCTATCTGTTGAGCGTTGACGATAACCCCGACTTCGGCAGCCCATTCCTCTTCCAAGTCACCAGCGCGACCTCATTCGCAATCACCGGCGCCCCGCTCCAGACTGCTACAACGTACTACTGGCGCGTGGTCGCAAGCAACGCGCAGGGCACCACCGCCTCGGCCCCCGCGACGAGATCGTTCGCAACGATTCCCCTCGTTCTGAACACCTGCGCGAACCAGGCGCCCGGCATCACCGCCGTCTGGCGTCCCATCGACAACATGGCGTGCGCGGAGCCGGACGAAGAGATCGACCTGGCGAACTTCCGGACCGCCGATCTGTACCTCCGGATGGCGACGACCGACTCAGCGTCCACGATCCCGCCCTTCAACCTGCAGTTTGTCAGCGCGGAGGTTTCCGGCTCACCCCCCTTGGCGCTGACCAACGGCACGTTCTTCGAGCATTCCGTCGGCAGCAACACGCGCCCCGCTCTGGCGCAGGTTGCCCCGTTCCCCTGCCTCAAGTTTGATTCCTACGTCGCGATCGACACCGGCCTGACCGAGTTCCCCGCCGCAAACGCCCCCGGCTTCCAGCCTTCACCCCAGTTGATCCTTCCGCCCGGAATCCTCGCGTTCTCAGCCACCGGCGTGCGCGGCCTCTGGGTCGTCCCCGGATTCGGCGCCAGCAGCGCGCTCCCCTCCGTGAAGGATGTCTCGCGATTCCCCAACGATCCCTGCGGCTACTACGTCCGCGTGGGACGCATGACGATCACGCGCGGCGCGACGCTGTCGGGGACGATCCTCGTCGCGTTCGTCCGCCCGGGGACTGGCACGACAACGACCGCCGAGGTGACGGTGCCGCCGATGCCTTGATTGGGTGCCCTCCTCTCCCGCGCAGTCTTCGGAGCGGGAGAGGTGCCGAGTTAATTCGGGGGCGAGGCGGTGAGCGATGTGTTGAAGTGCCATTGACTGCAGCCTGAAGGGCTGGTCGTCCGTAGCCGGGGGTTTGCAGCCTGTCCGCCGCGGCGGGAGTCTTCGAGCGTAACCCCCGGAACACGAACCAATGAAAACATCTACACCCCGCGGGGGTGGTCGTGGATGCGCGAGAGTTTGCACGACCACCCCCGCGGGGTGAAGACTGTTATTCAACTTTGTTTTCCGGGGGTGTCGAAGACTCCACCCCCGGCTACGAACGATCAGCCTTTCAGGCTGCAAGCAAAGGCTCTTCAACATAATCGCTCACTTCAATCCTCTCCCGTGCAAAGCCACGGGAGAGGAGGCCGGAGGGTTCAACCCCTCCCGCTACACTCTCCCCCCGCGTCCGAGACTCTGGGGGGGGGTCGGACGCATCTGGAGATGCCGCGCATGCGCTCGTGCCGTTCTTTCTTTTTCGTGCTTTCGTCGCTCGCTCTCGCCTCGGCCGCGTTCGCTCAGGGAGGCTCACGCCCCAGCGCGAAGATGCTCCAGCAGCCGGACGTGAGCGCCAAGGACATCGTCTTTGTCTACGCGAACGATCTGTGGCTCGTCGGGCGCGAAGGGGGCATGGCGCGCCCGCTCGCATCGCCGCCCGGGCGCGAGACATTCCCCAAGTTCAGCCCCGACGGCAAGAGCATCGCCTACGTCGGCAACTACGAGGGCAACCGCGATGTCTACGTTATCCCCGCCGAGGGCGGGCTGTCGGCGAGGCTGACCTATCACCCGGCGAATGAGGTCATCACGGATTGGACGCCCGACGGCAGAGTCATCTACTTCGCCGCGGGGCAAGGCGGCCTGCAACGCCAGGAACAACTCTTCACCATCGCAACGAGCGGCGGGCAGCCGACGCGACTCCCCGTTCCCTACGGCGCGATGGGCACCGTTTCGCCCGATGGATCATGGCTCGCCTACACGCCTTCCACCGCCGACTTCCGCACCTGGAAGCGCTACCGCGGCGGCTGGGCGCAGGACATCTGGCTCTTCAACCTCAAGGACCAATCGTCGAAGAAGATCACCGACTGGGAAGGCACGGACACCATCCCGATGTGGCAGCCGGGCAAGGGCGAGACGCTCTACTACCTGAGCGACGACGGCCCGGCCCACCGACTGAACATCTGGTCCTACACCATCAAGTCCGGCGAGCGCTCGCAGGCCACCGACTTCAAGGACTACGACATCAAGTGGCCCTCCATCGGCCCCGGCCAGGGCGGCAAGGGCGAGATCGTCTTCCAGAACGGCGAAGACCTCTACCTGATGGACCTATCCGGGGGCGGGGGCGGCGGGAAGACGCGCAAGGTCGAGGTCATCATCCCCGGCGACCGCCCCAAACTCCGCGAGCAGTCCGTTGACGCCGCGAAGTTCATCCAGATTGTCGTCCCGTCACCCAGCGGCAAGCGCGTGGCCATCGAAGCCCGCGGCGACATCTGGACCGTCCCCGCGATCGAAGGCGTCACCCGCAACCTCACCCGCACCAGCGGCGTCGCCGACCGCGACCCGATGTTCTCGCCCGACGGCAAGTGGATCGCCTACCTCTCCGACGCGACGGGCGAGTACGAGATGTACTTGATCGACGCCGACGGCAAGACCCAGCCCAAGCAACTCACCAAGGACGGCGGTGCGTATCGGTATATGCAGAGGTGGTCGCCCGACTCGAAGCACATCGTGTTCGGCGACAAAATCGGCACGCTGTACCTGCACACGCTGGGCGGCAAGAAGCACGACGGCTCCGCCGACGGGACCACCAAGTTGGTTGCCAGGGAGCAGTGGGCGAATCTTCAGCCGTTCTCGTGGTCGGGTGATTCCGCGTGGATCGCGATCACGCTCGGCGGTGAGAACACCCAAAGTCAAATCTGGCTTTACGAAGTGGCGACCGGCACGCTGACCCCCGCGACCAGCGAGATGTTTGATTCGTCGTGGCCCGCGTTCGATCAGAAGGGGGACTTCCTCTACTTCTCGTCGAGCCGGACCTTCGAGCCGACCTACAGCGACATCGACGGCACCTGGGTCTACCGCGGCGGCGAAAAAATCTACGCGATCCCGCTCAACAAAGAAGTGAAGAACCCCCTCGCGCCCAAGAGCGACGAGGAAGAAGCCAAGAAGGACGACAAGAAAGACGAGAAGAAGGACGCCGACAAAAAGGACAAGCCGGCCTACGCGGGAACCTGGAAGGGCACCGGCAAAGAAGGCGCCGGCGAGCCGTTCGAGATCACGCTGAAGTTCGAGGTCGCGGACGACGGGGCCATCACGGGCACCACGAGCGCCGTGGGCGAAGAGTTCAAGGTCCGGAACGCGACCTGGGACAAAGAAACCAAGACGCTGACCTTCGACGCGGTTGGCGGCGACGTCACCTACAGCGTCAAGGCAACCATCGAGGGCGAGACGCTGAAAGCAACGTGGACCGCCCCCGGCGATCGCTCGGGCACCGTTGAAGCCAAGCGCGAAGCGGACGAGAAGAAACCGGTGAAGATCGATCTTGAGGGCCTGGAGAGCCGGGCGATCGAACTGCCGATCAAGGCGGGCAACTTCACTTCGCTCAGCATCAACGACTCGGGCAAACTCGTCTACATGCGCGCCGGCGAACGCCCACGCGGCGGCGGCGACGACGACGCGGGCGCGGGCGATATCAAAATCTTCGACCTCCTCGACGAGAAACCCAAGAAAGAAGAAAAGACCGTCATCGCCGGGGTGGACGGGTTCCAGTTGACCGCCGACGGCAAGAAACTGCTCGTCCGCAAGGGCGAGGACTACGCCGTGGTGGACTCAGCGCCGGACCAGAAGATGGAGAAGAAGGTGCCGCTGAACGCGATGACGCTCATGGTCAACCCGCGCGAGGAGTGGCATCAGATGTTCACCGACTGCTGGCGCATCTTCCGCGATTTCTTCTACGACCCCGGCATGCACCAGGTGGACTGGAAGGCGTCGAAGGAGGCCTACGGCAAACTGCTCGATGATTGCGCCAGCCGCGAGGACGTGACGTTTGTCATCGCGGAACTCATCAGCGAACTGAACGTGGGGCACGCCTACTACCGCGTGCAGGACGCGGACGCCGGGCCGACGGTCGCGGTGGGGATGCTCGGCGCGGACTTCGCGATCGAGACGCAGGACGGCATCACCGCGTACCGGATTCAGCGCATCCTCCGCGGCGGGCCGTGGGACATCGACGCCCGCTCGCCCCTCGCCATGCCGGGGGTGGATGTGAACGAGGGCGACTTCATCCTCGCGGTCAACCGCGCGCCGATCGATGTATCAAAGGACATCTTCGCCTCGTTCCTGGGCACGACGGACAAGCCGACGTCGATCACCGTTAGCGCCACCCCCGTCATCGACGACAAGGCCCGCGAGGTCATCGTCAAGCCGATGGCCAACGAGGGCACGCTCCGCATGCGCGACTGGATCGAGATGAACCGCCGCTATGTCGAGGAGAAATCCGAGGGCAAGATCGGCTACATCTACGTCATCAACACGGGCGTCCCCGGCCAGTCCGACCTCGTCCGCCAGTTCTACGGCCAGCGGCACAAGGCGGCCCTCATCATCGACGACCGCTGGAACGGCGGCGGCCAGATCCCCAACCGATTCATCGAACTCCTGAATCGCCCGCGCTCCAACTACTGGGCCCGCCGCGACGGCAAGGACTGGGCCTGGCCCCGCGATTCGCACCAGGGGCCCAAGTGCATGCTCATCAACGGGCAGGCGGGCTCGGGCGGCGACATGTTCCCGGCGCTCTTCAAGCAGGCGGGCCTCGGCAAACTCATCGGCCGCCGAACATGGGGCGGCCTCGTCGGCATCTCGGGCAACCCGCAACTCATCGACGGCACGGGGCCGAACGTGCCGACGTTCGGCTACTACCAGACCGACGGCACCTGGGGCATCGAGGGCCACGGCGTGGACCCCGACATCGACGTCATCGACGACCCGGCCAAGATGATCGCGCCGATGGGAATCGTCGCCGACCCACAACTCGACACCGCCATCACCCACCTCCTCGGCGAGATCCAGACCACCGGCTACCACCCACCGCCACGACCCGCGTATCCCGATCGGAAAGGGATGGGGCTGCCGGATTCGGATAAGTAATCAGCGGTCGCGCAGAAGCCCCTGGAACCCCGACCGCGAGGGAGGGGGTTGCTACCCTGTGCATGTAATTGTGGCGAGGCGGGCGCGAATTTAAAATGCCAAACAAATGCCGGGAGGCAAGTTGGCGACAAAGGCAGAACTTCAAGCCGCGCAGGGTAAGTACGACGAGTGCCTCGCCCGCGCGCGGGAGGCTGAGTCGCAGGGCCGATTCACGGACGCGATCAAGTGTGCCGCGGAAGCATGGCAGCACGTTGAAGCCATGATGCAGTATGAGCGGAAGTTCGAGGACGCTGAGTTCCGGAGTCTGCCTTGCATCGACTTGGTACTCCGAATCGCGCCCCACTTGCTCCACAATGAGGCGCTGGAGCAACTCGGTGCATTGCTGAAGAGTCGGAAGAGCATCGACAAACATGCCACCGACGATCTTGCCACGAGGCTGACAGGAGCCAACGAAACGCTCGGCAAGTTGCATCGACTGTGGGATCACATTGAGCGCCATGCAGGTGCTCGTCAAGATCGCCTGGAATCAGAGCTCGGAGGCGAACAATCGGAGTGGAGGGGTATCTGTGAGTGTCAGGAGACGATGGGGTTCTTCATTCGCGAAAGACGCGGCAACTCTTTTTGCCTGTACCTACGGGCTCGACTGGACTCGAAGGTGCGCTGCAAGTGCATCAAGTGCGGCGCAGAGTCCGTCCGAGAGAAGCGCTCAGCCCTTTCCTCGCATCAATGCGAGCGTTGTGAACAGGTTGCCGCGATGGTGTGGTGTTCCGAGGTTCCCCAGAGTTCGGGTGAGTACAACCAATGATCTATGCCGTAGCAGTTATCGCTGGATTTGTGTTTGGCGCCCTCGTTGTGTTTGTCAATCTGGAGGGGAAGCGCAACAAGGCCAAGTCAGATCTGGTGAAGGCACAACAAATCACTGAGAAGGCGGAATCGTCTAGGAGGCAGCTCGCGGAGAAAGTGCTGGCAATTACAACGGAAATCGCCAAGAGAAAGGAGGAAGCGGATCAGATTCTCAGCGACGCCTCGGCGGAGGCAGTGCGGATCAGAGCCGACGCGGCGAGTGAGACCGTTCAGATACGGCGAGCGCAGGACGCGATTGCACAGGCTGAAACCCGCTTGGCTGATGCGCGGCGATCGATCGATAGTCGCGCAGTGGCGTATTCCGAGCTTGAGGAGGAGAACAAGTTGCTGAAGCAACACCTCCAGGCGACAGACATCATGGTCCGTAAGGTGCAACTTGATCGTGACACGCAGGCAACCTCGCAAAGTGCAGTCCAAGAGCGATCCGCCGCCCTCGCCGAGCGGTACCTGTCTGACGTCGAGAAGTGGGTGGGCCAATCCATCTCGGCGAACAACTTTGCTGCAAACAAACAGAAGCTCGTCAAGGCGATCGAATGGTCGAGAGAGATCGGGTTCGATGTCCCCAGAGAAAAGGAAGAGACACTCCTCGCGCAACTCAAAGCGGACTTCGAGATGGAGGTGCGCAAAGCACTGGAACGTGAAGAGCAAGCCCGAATCAAGGCCAGTATCCGCGAGGAGCAACTCCGTCAAAAAGAAATCGACAAGGAACTCGCCACGCTGGAGAGGGAACGGATCGCGATCCAGGCCGCGCTGTCCAAGGCGCTTGAAGAAGCCAAAGACGCGCACAGCGAGGAAGTCGATCGGTTGAAAGCCCGGCTCGCGGAGGCTGAGGCCCGGAGTCAACGCGCGATCGCCCAAGCCCAGATCACCAAGGCGGGGCATATCTATGTGATCTCAAACATCGGAGCCTTCGGAGAGGGAGTGTTCAAGATCGGCATGACCCGTCGTCTTGAACCCTTGGACCGGGTCTCCGAACTGAGCGACGCCTCCGTACCCTTCCCCTTCGATGTTCACATGATGATCTCTTCCGACAATGCTCCGGCGCTCGAAAAGGCGTTGCACAGGGAGTTCCACAAGCATCGGATCAACAAGGTCAATCCACGCAAGGAATACTTCAAGGCCGTTCTTGATGACATCAAGTTGTTCGTCGAGAAGCAGCACGGTGACGTGAGTTACACCGCTGACGCCGAAGCGCTGGAATACCGTCAGAGCATGGAGATTTCAGAGCAGGATCAAGAGTACATTGAAGGGGTCTTTGAGAAAGCCTCGGGCGCGGCGGATGCCCCAGAGTCGGAGGACTGACGATTCGCTGTGGCCACTGTTGAAAAAGCGGCGACGGCGAAGTTTCCCCTCGCACGATTCACCCCACCCGCTCCGCCTTCAACTCCCGGCTCATCAACTTCTGGATCGCCTCGATCGGATCGACCCCCAGATACAAGACCGAATGCACCGCGTCCGCGATCGGCATCTCGACGCGGTACTTCTTGGCCAGTTCCATCACCGCCGTCACCGTCGTGACCCCTTCAACCACCGACGCGGTGCGGCCGAGGAAGTGTTCGAGTTTTTCGCCTTTGCCGAGCGCCTCGCCAAGCGTGCGGTTGCGGCCCTCGGGGCTGAAGCACGTCGTCGCAAGATCGCCCATGCCGGCGAGGCCGAAGAAGGTATCGGGCTTCGCCCCCATCGCGGCGCCGAGGCGGGTGATCTCCGCCAGGCCGCGCGCGAGCAGCGCGCTCTTGGCGTTGTAGCCCGCGTGCAGGCCGTCGAGGATGCCGGCGGCGATGGCGATGACGTTCTTCGTCGCGCCCGCGATCTCGACGCCGAGCGGATCGCCGCTGGTGTAGACGCGGAGCCAGTGCGTTGAGAAGAGCGTCTGCACACGCTCCGCGAGCGCCGCATCATCGCTGGCCGCGATCATCGTCGCGGGCAGGCAGCGCGCCAGTTCCGGCGCAATCGTCGGCCCGCTCAGCACGCAATACGCGCGCGGCATGCCGTCCGGATCGTCGCGCAGAACCTCCGAGATGACCTGCGTCGGCCGAAGGAGCGTGCCGTTCTCGATCCCCTTGGCGACGCTGACGATGGCGCCGCGCCGCGCCTCGGGCACGCAGCCGCGCAACCGATCCCAGACGGAGCGCGAGAACTGCGTCGGCACGGCGGAGATGATGAGGTCCGCGCCGGTGAGCGCGTCGCCGCCGTGGGTCGTCACCACCACGCGATCGGGGAGCCGAACATCGGGCAGCCGCGGCGAGACGCGCGTCTGCGCCAGCGCTTCGATCGGCCTCGTTTCGTGCCCCCAGAGCGAGACTCTCCCGACTCGGGGGGACAATCCAAGCAAGCCGGCGCAGAACAAGCCCATCTGGCCGTCGCCCAAGACCGCGATATCCGGGGGGTTCGGGAGTTGGGGGGTTGTCATGCGTTGGATCGGTAATTACGGGACAGGGGAACTCATCTCCGCTTCGCTCGTACTATATCTGTTCGTCCCCGCACCTCCCCCCGGAATCCCGGAGTCCGCATGGCCACTCACACCTCGCTCCCACAGGTCAAGAACACCCCGCACGATCACGAGCACGAGCATGGCGTCGAATGCTGCGCGCACCATGAACTGAAACTCGAACGATGGATCCTCGTCTACTTCGTCGGCGGAGTGCTGGCGTTCATCTCGACGCTCTGCCGCTGGTTTGCGCTCTCCGACCCGGAGATTTCGCAGATCCCCGCGCTGCTCGGGGCGCTGCTGCTCGGCGCGGGGCTGTTCTATTCCGCGGGCAAGGAACTTTTCCGAGGCCAGTGGAGCAGCAGCACGCTGGCCGCCCTCGCGGTCCTCGCCGCGATCGCCACCGGCGCCTACGAGCCCGCGGCGTACCTCGCGTTCATCCTGCTCGTCGCCGATCAGGCTCTCCGGCGGACCGCGTGGGGCGCTCGCCGGGCGATCGAGCAACTCGTGCAACTTACTCCCGACACCGCGCGCATCGTCGAAGGATCGGGCGAACGCGAAGTGCCCATCGAGCAGGTGCAGGTCGGCACCATCGTCCGCGTCCGCGCGGGTGAGAACCTGCCGGTGGACGGCGTGGTCTCGTCCGGCAAGTCGATGATCAACCAGGCGAGCCTGACGGGCGAAGCGGCCCCCGTCGAGGTGGAGCCTGGCAGCGCCGTCTACGCCGGCACCACCAACATCACCGGCATCATCGACCTCCGCACGACGCAGATCGGCGAGGATTCGACGATCGGCAAGGTCGCCGCCCTGATCCATGCCGCGGAAGCCGCACGCACGCCTCGGCAACTGATGATCGAGCAGGTCGCCCGCTACTTCGTCCCCGTCGCGCTCGTGACGTCGGCGCTGGTGTGGTACCTGACAAACGACATGGAGAAGGCGATCACGGTGCTGGTGGTCGTGTGCCCGTCGGCGCTGCTGCTCTCCTCCCCCACCGCGATGATGGCCGCGTTCGCCGCCGCCGCGCGGCTGGGAATCATGATCAAGCAGACCTCGTACCTCGAAGCCGCGGCGAACATCGACACCATCGTTCTCGACAAGACCGGCACGCTCACGACCGGCAAGTTTGCCGTCAGCCGGCTGGCCCCGGCGACCGGCGTCGAGGGCGCGGAACTTCTCCAGGCCGCCGCCGACGCGGAGCAGCACTCGAATCACCCGCTGGCCCGCTCGATCGTTCACACCGCCGAGCAGGCCCGCATCATTCCCGCGACCGGCGGCGACTTTGAGGAAATCCACGGCCGAGGCGTGCGCGGCAAGACCCCCACGGGCGAACTCATCGCCGGCCGGGCGACGTGGCTCCGCGAACTGCACCCCGCTTCCATCCCGATGATCGAAGAGGTCGAACAGAAGATCGAAGGCATGACCGGCGTCCACATCATGCGAGGCGGGCGCTACCTCGGAGCCGTGGGCCTCGAGGACAAACTCCGCTACAACGCCAAGGGAGTCGTCGAAAAACTCCGCGAACTGGGCATCCGCAGGACGCTCCTCTTCACCGGCGATCGCTTCGCGGTCGCCAAGCGAGTGGGCGTGTCCGTCGGCGTCGACCAGATCGAGGCCGAGTGCCTGCCCGAAGAAAAGCACGACCTGATCCAGGCGCTGGTGCGGGGCGGCAGCCGCGTGATGATGGTGGGCGACGGCATCAACGACGGCCCGTCCCTCGCGGCGGCCGATGTGGGGGTCGCGATGGGGCTCTCCGGCTCCGACATCGCCACCAACTCCGCGGGCGTCGCGCTGATGAACGACGACCTCTCGCGCATCCCGTTCCTGATGATGCTCGCACGCCGGTCAAAACTTATCATCGGCCAGAACATCGCCGCCGCGATCGTCATCGCGCTGATCGGGCTGATCTCCGCCGCGACGGGCGCGCTCCCGCTGTGGCTCGCGGCGTTCTATCACTTCGTGGGCGACGTGTTCGTCATCGGGAACTCGTTCCGCCTCATCCGCTTCGGCGAGGACTTCGCGGGGAGCCAGGAACATTTCGCGTCGCCGGGGCAGCAGCGGGCACAGCCGGTGCAACGCCGTGCGGCGTCGGCGAGTCTGAAGCCGGCGGTGGCGGCGGGGGCGTGAGGCAGAGAAAGAAAAAGACACTCACCGCAGAGGCGCAGAGAACGCAGAGAAGAAAGGGCTGAGAATAGAAAGGGAGGATTGGCGGAGTCGGGAATCTTGCCGCCCCTCACTCCATCATTCCTTTGGGTTCCCCTCTGCGTTCTCTGCGTCTCTGCGGTGAATGACTTTTTTGACGGCCACTCTCGAACGTTCACTTCCTCACCCGCTCACACCATGCCCAACCCCTCCCTCCTCGAAACTTTCCCCACCCCCACCGACGCTCCCCTCGTCATCGAGCACGTCGCGGAGGAGTTCACCAGCGTGTGCCCCAAGACGGGGCACCCCGACTTCGGCGTGGTGACGCTGCGGTACCAGCCGCGCGGCGCGAACGACCCCGCCTCCCGCGGCTGCGTCGAACTCAAGAGCCTGAAGTTGTATTACCAGTCGTTCCGCAACGAGGGGATCTTCTACGAAGCCGTGACGAACCGCATCCGCGACGACCTCGTGAAACTCATGAACCCCGCGTGGCTCCAGGTCATCACCGATTGGCGCGGGCGGGGCGGGATTCGTTCGACGATCCGGGCGGACTTTGGGGAGGTGCCCTTGCACCTCCGCGGACCATAGACGTTCGATGGCTCCATACGCTCGGGACGAAGCCGCCGCGGCGAGTCCCGTGGTGGCCCGCCGGCAACGCGCTCGTCATGCGGCATCGGAATCGGGTCGCACCCGCGACCCGGGCAGCGGAGCGCCGGTCACTTCGTGGTACAGAAGATCGGGGCAGATGTCGATGTCGCCGGGCCACTCAACCGATCGTCCGTTGTAGGCGAGCCGGACCGCCTTCCACACCGAGGGGTCATTCCACGCCGCGAACACCCCCTTGCCCGCGACCTCCGACAGGTCGACCTCGCCAGCGGCTCCGTCATCAAATCGGACCCACAGCCGCCAGTCATTCAATGCCCGAGTTTCCACGACGCGAGGGAACATGTGCAAACTCTAGGGCAACGGATCGATCCAGTCGAGCGGCCGTCCTTGTCGAGCCTTCTCCCAATCAGCGAGCAACTCAGCCTGGTGAGTGGCGGCCCACTCGATCACACGCCCCAGTTGTTTGGGCGGCAGCCGCCCTTTCAACAAACCAAGGTATCGGATGTCAATCGCCGCCTCGTCCTCGGCATACAGCGCATGAAAATGGGGAGGCGCGTGGTCGTTTGTGTGCATGAGGATGATGATCCCGTAGAACTCGCTGATCTTGGGCATCAGGTTTCCCCCTTGCGCAGCGCGACCATCACCGCTCCCCGCACGCCTCCCAGTCCACATACCACCGGATGATCCCGTCTCCCATCGGACGAACGCCGAGGATGGGAAGGTCACGATCCGCGTCAACTCTATCCCGCTCCGCAGACACCCGCGCCAGCGCCGCCCGCTTCCCCTTGCCCGTCACCAGGACCGCGATGAGTCGCGCGCTGTTGAGCAGCGGGTACGTCATCGTCACGCGATCTGGCGGCGTGACGTTCGGGCCGGCGTTGATCGTCACCAGCCGCGAGCGTTCCGCGAGCGCGGGCGAGTGCGGGAACAGGCTCGCGGTGTGGCCGTCGTTGCCCATGCCGAGCAGGACGAAGTCGAGGCGGTCCTGCCCCTTTTCGCGCCAGCCGAGCGCTTCGCGGAGTTGTTCCTCATAGGTCTCCGCCGCGCGGTCGCTCATCTGATCCATCGGATGGACCTGCGAGGCGGGGATGTCGGAATGGTCGAGCATGTAGCCGGCGATCTGCGTCCAGTTGCAGCGCTCGTCCTCCGGCGGGACGCGGCGCTCGTCCACGAGCCACAGGTGCGTCCGCTTCCAGGGAAGTTCGCGGAACATGGGGTCGGACATCAGCCGCCGATAGAACGGCAGCGGCGTGCCGCCTCCCGAGAGCGCGACGTGAAAATCGCCGAAGGCGCGGACGCAGTTGAAGGCGTGCAGCAGCAGTTCCGACCCCAGCGCGGCGTAGAGGTCGTGGGGTTCCTTTCGCAGCACCACCGCCCCGGTGAGCGCCGGCGGATCGGGCTCGGGTTCAAGGTCGTGGACCGAAATCTCCGCCGGGTCGGGCATCCGAGGAGTGTAAATGATGGGCAGCGCCCACGACGCATCGGCTACATTGACCCAATGACCACCCCGCCGCGCCACCGCCTCGCCACCGACACCGACAACGGCATGCTCCTGGTCATCAGCGGCCCTTCCGGCGTCGGCAAAACCACCATCACCCGCGCCGTCGAACGCTCGATCCCCGATTCGGTCTTCTCGATCAGCGCCACCACCCGCCCCCGCTCCGACGTGGACGTCGAGGGAGTGGACTACCACTTCATCAGCGACACCGACTTTGATCGGCGCGTCGCCGCGGGGGAGTTTCTGGAGCACGCCGTCTACGCCGGGAACAAGTACGGCACGCTCCGAGGCCCCGTCGATGCCCAACTCGCGCGCGGACGGCTGATGATCCTGGAGATCGACGTGCAGGGAGCGAAGCAAGTCAAAGCAAAGATGCCCCGCGCGTTCGGGCTGTTCATTCTGCCGCCGAGCGAGGAGGCGCTGCTCGAACGGCTTCGGGCGCGCAAGCGCGACACCGAGGAGGTCATCCAGCGCCGCTACAGGGTTGCCCGCGAGGAGATCGCCGAGGCGAAGGGCTGCGGCGTGTACGACACGTTTGTCGTGAACGACGATCTGCCGAGGGCGATCGGGGAGGCGCTGCGGGTCGTGCGCGACGCCCGCGAAAAGCGGGCAACGAGATAGCGGGCGGCTTGACGCATCCGAAGAGTGAACCGGGTGTCTGAAACGGAACCCACATGATTGTCGGGCACCACCGCTGGAACTCTGCGCGCCTTTCAGCCCCGGAGGGGCGCAAGCCAGTAGCCCCGGGTGAAGCGAGTCTTCGAGCGAAACCCGGGGTTCAGAGCCCATACAACCTCTCTTTCCCAAGCCCCGGAGGGGCGACAGAACCACCGTTACCCTCCGCAGCCGCGAGGCGATCCCCAGCAGACGCGGCCCACGCCCCGTTCCCCGACGCCCGAGGATCACCTGTGATCCGTCTGAGAAGCCGACACTAAGCCGCCTTGGGCGAAGTGTCGGACGGTGATTCACCCGAGAGTCATCCGTGATCCGAACAACTCGGGTTTTCTTCGCTGGCGCGATGGGCTCGTATCCAAAACAAAAACCCCGCGGAGGATCGCTCCGCGGGGCGGTTGGGTTTACTGAAACTTCAAAGGGCTACTGACGCCCGCTACGGGCAGATGGAGTTGAAGTTGGCCAGTTCGATCGTGATGTCGGCGAAGTTGACCACGCCGTCGCAGTTGGCATCGCCGGGGTTCTGAACGCCCGGGAGGCCGACGTTGTTGAAGTTGGCGAGGGTGGAGGTGATGTCGGCGAAGTTGACCACGCCGCTGCTGTTCGCGTCACCCGGGCAGCACGCCGGCACCACCGACACGATGTAACTGGTCATCGTCGGGTTCGGCATGGGGTTGCCCAGGTCATCCTCGAACGCCGGCAGCGCGGGCGCCGGGTCCTCGGTGAACGTGAGAGTCTGGATCGGCGGACCACCCGGGCCTCGGAGCGCGCCAATGGCCGACAGAACGAACTCAGACTTCGCGTTCTCGTCGAAGTCGGCCTTGCCCGGCCGGGGGACAGGGCCGCACGAGCCGCCGCCGATCGGCACATCGAGGCAGAAGGCGAAGTCGTAATCAGCGGGCTGATTCAGGTTCGCCACCGAATACCCATCGCCCGGCGGGGCCGTGTGCCAGATCCAAACGCATGGACCGCCGATGTTGTTCTGCACCGAGATCCACAGGCACTCGCCCGCCGTCGTCGGCACGGGCGGATGGTCCGCCGTGTAGGCGAACACCGGGAGGTTCAGCCCGCCTGGGTTGACAATGCGCGGCGTGAGCGACTTGGTCGCGGCGACCGGGAACGAAGCCCGCACCGCGCCGGGCAATCCGCCCGCGTCGTTGTAGTAGGTGATGGTGAAGTTGTCGGGTCCGGCGGGGGTGCATGGGCCTTGCGGTGGATTGAAGCTGTAGTTGCTGCCCCACCAGCACGCGTGCCGGATGGGGTGGTCGCTCGTCGTGCGGAAGTTGTCCGCGACGACAAAGCCGGCAGAGGGCGTGCTCGCCGCCGCCACGGTGCCGCCCGCGCCGTGCCCCTGCTCATCGGGCAACTGGCAGCCCTGACCCTGGTCGCACTCGACCACGAAGGTCGTCCGCTTGATGGTGCCGTTGGCGTTGAGCGGCCAGCAGTAGAGTTGCAACTGGTTGTTCTTCGCCGCCTGCTGGAAGTCGCGGTTGCCGACGAGGGTCAGTTCGTTCATCGAGCCGTCGGTGGGAAGCCCCGCGATGTTGCCGTCAAAGACGCCGGTCCCGCCGCCGCCCATGTCGAGCGTCGCCATGACCGGGTCGAGGGTTTCGATGAACACGCCGTCCGGCCCGACCGGCAGCGGATCGGGCTGCAAGCCAGCCAGCACCAACGGCGGAACTTCCTGGAACAGCGCGTTCTCGTTGCTCTGCGTTGTCAGCAGCATGAGGTCGCTGTTGGGATTGTTGGGGTCCAAGGGCAACACCGAGTAGACCTGTTCCAACTTGATCCGCACGACGCCGGGATAGGGGCAGTAGACCCGGTAGCAGACGCGGAAGAATCTGAGGTTCACCAACGTCATCATCCGCCACTGCGGCGGCAGCCCCGCCACGAAGTGATGGCCCGAGTAGTTGAAGAACGAGAGGGCGACCTTCGTGAGCCAGATGCGGTGAGTTCCGACAGTCAGGGTGATGTGCTGGCGGAGGAACCACGTCCAATGGTGACGCCAGCAGTCCATGACGAATCGGCGGTCGATGCCCCAGATGTGCCTCGCCCGCACGGAGCGGATGCACCACTGGAAGGGCGGGGCCATCGGCGGGATGCCCTGCATCTGCAAACGTGCGTTCAAATCGGCGAGTTCCGCCGCTGTCGGCGCATCCTCTTCGACCACGCCGAAGTCCACAGGGGCCATGCCCGGGAAGAGCACGTCGTTCTCGTCGCGCACGGTGGGGTTCATCGGGATCGGGCCGCCGATGGGGCGATCCGGATCGGCGAGGCCGTCGCCGTTCATGTCCGCCGGGGGACCGAGCACCACCTGACCGGGAGCCGCGCCGACAACCTCGCCGTTGGCGTCCAGCATCCAGCAGTGCAACTGCAGCGGCGTGTTCCCTTCGTCAAGGTCCAACTCGAAGCCTTCGATGCCCGTCGGCTGGCCGGCGAGAGCCTGGTGCTTCTGACCGCCCAGAACCCTGTCGTCGAGGATGTTGGTGGGAGCCGGGGTTTGCGTGCACTGAACATTGAGCACCCATGAACCCAGATTCCCGATGTCCGAGCCGGCGTTGTCCGTCAGACGGAGGGTCCAAGGCCCCATCGCGTTGCTGCCGTTGAAACTGGTGGCGAAGGCGTTGTTCGGGCCGGGGCCGTTCGGCGGGTTGTGGGCCGGGTTCTGCCACGCGCCGGAGTTGAAGTAGGTGCCGGACGGGATGTTGAACGCCGAGGTTCCGCCTGCGGCGGCCTGCCAGATGTTCAGAGCAGGAGGAGGATCTCGGAAGTTGTAGTTCCCGCCGTAGTTCGACGAATCACCGGCCGAGGCCAGGCCGTTTTGACCGTTACGGAAAACCATCGTGGCCGTGTTGCCGTTCGGGCCGGTCAGCGTGCCGACGATGTCGCCGACCCAGGTGTGGTTCAGACTCACCAGCGAGAGTTGCACCAACTCGATGGGGCACGACTCGGGCACGTTCAGCGTGCGCGTGAACACCCCGGGCTGGCCGGGGGTCGGGATGCCGAAGTCCGGGATGGGTCCGCCGGGTCCCGTCGCAGAGACGTTCGCCGGGCCGCTTGCCGGCACGACGATGTTCCCGTTCTCGTCCACAAGCCACTCGACAATCACGCCCGGATGAATCTCCGCCATTCCAAGCGGGACCGGCATCGGGTCATCGCGGATCCGCTGCGCTGCGGGGGGCAGGTCGTTGGTCGACAACGCCGTCGTCGCCAGCGTGAACCCGCCGGGGTTCCCGGCCGTGTCGGGCATCACCTCAAACCCCGGCTCGCCGAGGAAGTGCATCGCCCCCGTCTCGTCCATGATCATCACGCCCTCGTTGAACGGCGTGAGGGGATTCGGGTCGGCCGGCTCCATCGGAGCAACGATCTCGAGGTGGTCCATCGTCAGCATGAACCGCTGGTTCAGCGGGGCGACGATGCCCGGCGGTGGAGCCGCTTCCTGCACCACGCCGTTGGCCACGCCCACCCAGAACACGCGGTAGTGAGCCCGGAACCTGCGGATGTCCGTCCGAACGAACCAGCGCCAGATGCGCCACGTCCCCCGGCCGTTGGGGCTCTTCAGCACGCAATGGCTGTGGCACGAGAACTGGTTCAACGCCTGGCCCGTGATCCACACCCCCTCGGCCCGGCGCTTCAGCCACAGCCGAAGGTCCGTCAGCCAGCTGTAGTGCCGATACCAGCGCGCGATCTCGCGCTTGCGGTACTCGGTCCGCCAGATACCGCCCCACCGATACTCCCACACGCGCACGACGAACGACGGCAGGTCCGCCCGCGCCTCCTGCACCGTTCCCGCGGGCGAAAAAGCAGCGCCGATCACGACGGCCAGCGCCAACGCAAAGTTCCGACCTTTCATGGTATGCCTCCACCGAGGATCAAAGCCTCGGACGCGCCCGAAACACGGGCGCACCTTCAGGCGGCCAGCGCTTTCGCGCGCCTCCGACCGCTCACGCTCGAAACCCGACACGCGGCGCGCTGCGTCGCGGCCGAAAGCCCCGGCTGAACCACCTCACCGGACGATCCTCTTGGACCATCCCCGCGTCTCTCGTCTCACCCGGCACCCCGGTCGCCCGCCAACTCCACAACCGGATCGGTGAAACCTTTTCCTTCTCTAACCAATCCATACACCAAATCAGGAGGGATGCAAGGAAAAACCTACACAATTCACCGTTACGGATGCAGTTTAGTGTCGTTTCCCTATGTGCCCAGCCGACACCGGACGCCGAAGGTGTCCGTTCATACGAGCCCCGAACGAAGTGAGCGGAACGGCCTGCCCCTCACTTCGTTCGGGGCTCGTATGAACGGGCGCGGCGCGCCGGAAAACCCGACGAATCGTGCGACGCTCAGATGCCTTGTGATGCTCCGGCGCATGGCGTTGCAACGGAGAATAAACTTCGGTCTGCGAACGGCTGAAGAGTTACCGCACCTTTATCCGCGCAGAGATCAATAACCCGGCGCGCGACGCCCCCACGAAACCCGCGTGGGTCACTTCCGCTTGCCGTGGCCGTTCCTTGAGATCGGCGGGAACTCGATCGCTTCGACGAGCATGGTCTCGATGATGTCCCAACCGTCATCCTGAGGATGAAACGCGAACGCCGTCCGGCCCGACTTGCTGATCGCAACCAGCCCCGGGTTGGCAACTTTCACCACTTTCCCGCTCCCGAACCGTAACCTGAAAGGGCGGAATGGATCGCTGTCAAGTGCTTCTCGAAGTTGCTCGGCCTGCATTCAATGCCTCCGAAGGTTCGCCCACGAGCGACCACATCGGAGAAACTATATCCAAGCCGAACTTACAAAGATTTGGTTGTGGACACGAGCAATAGGCTCGCAGCATCACCTCGACGCCAGCGCCGCCGACACGATCTCGTCCGCCGTGGCGAGCGCCGCGTCGCCCTCCATCGCACGCCTGACCAATCGGTCCGCGTCCATCGGCGACTCGCCGAGGCGTACCAGCGCCGCGACCGCGCGATGGAAGGGTTCCTGCGCGCTCACGCGCGCCCCGGCCGCGCCCGGCTTCCCCTCCACGATCGCCTCGCCCGCGAAGGCCTCGACCTTGCCGTGAAGTTCGGCGATGATCGTCTCGGCGAGACGCTTGCCGATGCCCGGCAGGCGCGCCAGCGCCGACGCATCGCGGAGCGTGATCGCACGGGCCACTTCGTTGATCGGGGCCGCGAGCGCCTTGAGCGCCTTCTTCGTGCCGACGCCCTTCACGGTCGTCAGCAACTCGAAGAACCTCCGCTCGGGGGTGGCGCTGAACCCGATGATCCGAGGCACGAAACTCGCCCCCTGATCCGGCGACTCGATCGACTGGATCGTGTGCAGCGTGATCGCGTTGCCGACCTGCTCCGCCAGCGACTGCGCTAGGAACGCGGGCAGCATCACCTCATACGCGCAGTCAAAGCCGGGCTGCGCGCCGGGGATGACGACGACAGCCGTGCTCTCGTCGATGCGTTCCAGGATGCCGGTGATGCGTGCGAGCATGGGGGGTACGGGTTCAGGGTTCAGGGTTCAGGGTTCAGGGTTCAGGGTTCAGGGTTCAGGGTCCAGGGTTCAGGGTTCAGGGTCTAATGTCTAGGGTTTCGGGTCTTGGGTCTTGGGTCTTGGGTTCGGTGCCTTGTGATTGCCTTGAACCTATTTCCTTGTCTTCCTCCGCGCCCTCTGAGTTCACCCGCCGCGGCGGGCCTCCGCGGTAAATGCCTTTTTCCTTGCCCTTGCCTTTGATCTTGAACCCAGATCCCTTTTTTGTCTTCCTCCGCGCTCTCTGCGCCTCCGCGGTGAATGTCTTTGTCTTTCTCTTGGCTTTCAGGTCTCGGGACGGTAAACGCCCGCGTCATCAACGTACCACCATCGGCCGCCTTCGTACTTTGGCGGCGTTTCATTCAGCGGCCAGCCCGTCGCCTCCGCGAAAACCCGGCGGAGTTCGCGGGCAATCTCTTCCGGCGGAATCTTCAGAGCCGCGAAATCGATCGGCGGTAGAAATCGTACCCGCGAACGGCTGCGCTTCCTCAGCGCCCCCCACGCCGTCGCGGCCACCGGCGTCCCTTCGACCACCACCGGCAGCACGACCGCCCGCGAGCGCACAATCAGCAACCCGATGCCCTCCTTGAACGGGAGCAGCGCCCGCGGCGGTTTCTCGATCGCTCCCTCGGGGAACAGCCCGAGCGTCCCGCCGGCCCTCAGATGCCGCAGCGCTTCGCGCAACCCGCTCGCCTCGCCCGCCTCGCGGTCGATGAAAATGATCCGCATGAACCGCCAGAACCATTCGTACCGCGGAGCACGCATGTCCTCCGCCATCACCCATCGAATCTCATACGGCACGGCCGCCTGAATCAACGCCGGGTCCACCCCCGACGTGTGATTGGCCACGATTACCAGCGGACGATCACAAAGACCGCTCGGCGGTCGGCTGGGGATATTGCCGCGCCCCTCCACGCGGAGCGCGTGCATGAACCGCGAATACATCTGCGTGAGCCGAACCGCGAGGCACGCCCCAGGATCGCCTCCCCGAAACCCGGGCCGGAGCAGCCAGCGAACGAACGCGCACCACGCGATCCACGCCAAGGCGCCCACCATGGCGATTGTCTGCACTCCGTGCATCGCGCCATCTTACCGGCAGGCACGGTCGAAAACTCGGTGGTGTCTCAGTTTGAATGTGGGTAACTCTTCAGCCGTTTGCAAATCTTCGAGTCGCTGCGGCGACCCGAGGTTCGTGCTCTCTTGAAATGCCTTTGTTTTCAGCCCGGAGGGCTGGTCTACAGTAGCCGGGGGTGGCGTCCGCGACACCCCCGGACAGCAACCCCACACCCTCTTCCGAACCCCGAAGGGGTGCCACGCGATCGGAACAAACCACCGCGGGCCCGTTTGGAGAAGAGGTCTTTGCATTTCGCTGAAGAGTTACGAATGTGGCACGGTCGCCGCGGCGACCGTGACGCGGGGGACACGGGCTGGAAAGCCCGTGCCACATTTCAAACTGAGACACGACCGAAAACTCAGCCCGCGCGAACCAAAGCCCAATCCCGGTAGGCACCCGACCGCCCATCCCCTCGGGTTTCGTAGACTGTGGCCTTGGTGGGCTCGGCCGCCGGTGGGCGGTTCAGGCGATCCGGCGCGGGGCATCCCCGCACCCGATCGGTCGTTCTCCTTGCAGCCGAGTGAACCACCCATACAGGAGCGGCCCCCCTATGTCGGCATACACAACCGCGGACATCCGCAACGTCGCCCTCGTCGGCCACAACGGCTCGGGCAAAACTACCCTCGTCGAAGCCATCCTCCACAAACTCAAACTCGTCGGACGCATGGGAACGGTGGACGAGGGCAACACCGTCTGCGACTACGAACCCGAAGAAAAGCACCACAAGCACAGCCTGAACGGCGCCTTCGTGAACTTCGACCACGAAGGCGCCCACATCAACCTGATCGACACGCCGGGCTACCCCGACTTCATCGGGCAGGCGATCTCCGTCTTCCCCGCCGTCGAACTGGTGGCGGTGGTCATCGGCGCCGACCGCGGCATCCAGACCATGACCCGACGCCTGATGAAACTCGCCCAGGACCACGACATCCCGCGCATGGTCATCGTCAACAAAATCGACGACCATGTGAAGGACTGCGAAGCGCTGCTCGCCAATATTCAAGAGGTGCTGGGGGTCGAGTGCATCCCGATCAACCTCCCCACCAAGGGCGGCAGCGACGTGGTGGACCTGTGGGAACACTCCGACGGCGCGACCGACTTCGGCTCGGTCGCCGAGGGACACAAGGCCGTCATCGAGCAGGTGGTCGAGGTGGACGACGCGCTGATGACCACCTATCTGGAGCAGGGCGAGAAACTCGAAGCCCACCAGTTGCACGATGCGTTCGAGAAATCGCTCCGCCTGGGCCACCTGATCCCCGTCGTCTTCTGCTCGGGCAAAACCGGCGCGGGGCTGGACGACCTGCTGCACATCATCGCCAAACTCGCGCCGAACCCCACCGAGGGCAACCCCGCGCCGTTCCTGATCACCGAAAAAGACAGCGATTCCGAGAAGATTTGGCGCGCCCGACCCGACCCGGCGCTCGAACCCGTCGCCCACGTCTTTAAGGTCACCACCGACCAGTTCGTCGGCAAACTCGCCATGATCCGCGTGCATCAAGGGACGCTGACGCCGGGGTCGAGCCTCTTCCTGAACGACTCGAAAAAACCCATCAAGATCAACCACATCTTCAAGGTCTTCGGCAAGGACACCAAGGAAGTCCAGCAGGCTATCCCGGGCGACATCATCGCCCTCGCCAAGATCGACGAACTGCACTTCAACGGCGTGCTGCACGCCTCGCACGACCTCGACAGCCTGCACGCCAAGCCCCTGGCGATGCCCAAGCCCATGTACGGCGTGGCCGTCGAGGCCAAGAGCCGCGCCGATGAAACCAAAATCGGCGGCGCGCTCCAGAAACTCATGGACGAGGACCCGACCTTTATCTCCGAGCGCGTCTACGCGACGCACGAAACGGTCGCCCGCGGCATGGGCGAACTGCACATCCGAATCCTCCTGGAAAAGATGCACAACCGATTCCACGTCGAGGTGACGACCAAAACCCCCAAGATCGCCTACAAGGAAACGATCACCGCCAAAGCGGAGGGGCACCAGCGGCACAAAAAACAGACCGGCGGCGCGGGCCAGTTCGGCGAGGTCTACCTGCGCATCGAGCCGATGACCGAGCCGCACGCGGAAACGGGAGAGTTCTTCGAGTTCGTCGACGACACCGTCGGCGGCTCCATCCCGCGCCAGTACCTGCCCGCCGTCGAGAAGGGCGTCCGCCAGGTGCTGACCGAAGGCGCGATCGCCGGCTACCCGCTCACCGGCGTCCGCGTCCGCGTCTACGACGGCAAGTACCACGCGGTAGACTCGAAGGAAATCGCCTTCGTGTCGGCGGGGCGCAAGGCGTTCGTGGACGCGGTCGCCAAGGCGCGCCCCGCGCTCATGGAGCCGTATGTCGATGTCGAGATCACCGCGCCGGCCCACAACATGGGCGACATCGCCTCCGACCTCAGCGGCAAGCGAGGCCAGGTGCAGAGCACCGATTACCTGCCGGGCGATATGTGCGTCATCTACGCCAAGGTGCCGCTGGCGGAGATGAACGCCTATTCCAACCAACTCAAGAGCATGACGGCCGGTCAGGGATCCTTCGTCATGAACTACAGCCACGACGAGCGCACACCGCCGAACGTGCAGGCGCAGGTCGTCGCGGAGTACAAGCCGAAGGCGGAGGAGGAGTGATGCTCGGTCTGTGCTCCCGCCCATTTCGAGCCTGTGAATGAATCGCCGAACAGCGCCGTCTTCACCCCGGAGGGGTGGTCGTTCGTAGCCGGGGGTGTCCCGGCGCGCCGGGATTCGACACCCCCGGAAGGGCGAATAGAAAAACATCTTCACCCCGGAGGGGTGGTCGTTGGAACAAACCCCGATCGACGATCACCCTTCCAGGGTGAAGAAGATGTTTCGGTGTGCTTGACCGGGGGTGGCGCTCGAATCCCGGCGCGCCGGGACGCTGACCCCCGGCTACGAACGACCAGCCTTGCAGGCTGAAAACAAAGGCATCTCAACAGATCACGAATCTCGGTTCGCAAACGGCTGAAAAAAAGCCTCTATTCCGAATGCCCATTGCCCGGTGCCCAGTGCCTACTTCTTGAACATCCTGAACAGCCGCGTCAGCGGATCGTAGAACTCGTCCACCACCCGCTCCTTCAGCGGGATGATGGCGTTGTCGGTGATCGTGATGTGCTCGGGGCACACCTTGGTGCAGCACTTGGTGATGTTGCAATACCCAAGGCCCCCCTCATCCTTCATCTGGCCCAGCCGGTCCTCGGTGTCGAGCGGGTGCATCTCGAGGGCCGCGGCGTAGACAAAGTGCCGAGGCCCGGCGAACTCCGGGTGCTTGTGGTGATCGCGCAGCACATGGCACACGTCCTGGCACAGGAAGCACTCGATGCACTTGCGGAACTCCTGCACGCGGTCCACGTCCTTCTGCTGCATCCGCCAGGTGCCGTCGGGGGCATCCGGGGGTCGCGGCTTGAAGGGCTTGATCATCTTCTTCACCCGGTAGTTCCACGACACATCGGTCACCAGGTCGCGGATCAGCGGGAACGCCTTCATCGGCTCGATCGTCACGGGCTTGGTGGTGTCGACCATGTCGAGGCGCGTCATGCACATGAGCCTCGGCTGACCGTTGATCTCCGCCGAGCACGACCCGCACTTGCCCGCCTTGCAGTTCCACCGGCAGGCGAGATCCTGCGCCGACTCCGCCTGGATCCGCAGGACGCAGTCGAGGACGACCATCCCCTCGCTGGCGTCGGTGGTGTAGTCCTTGAACTGGGTTCCGGCTTGGTCGCCGCGGGTGATTCGGAAGGTGACGGGGGGCATTACTTGTTCTCCTCGATCACCTGCCTCAGATCGTCCCGCACCAGCGTCACCGGCTGCCGCACCACGCGCATCGCGCCGTCCGAACCGGCCCGTGTGAGGATGTTGAACTTCGAGCATTCGTCGCTTTTCGTCGGGTAATCGTCGCGGAACTGGGCCCCCCGGCTCTCGGGGCGGTCGAGCGCCGAGCGCGTCACCGCCTCGGCGACGCAAAGAAGATTGGCGAGGTCGATCGCGGTGTGCCAGCCGGGGTTGTACTCGCGGTTGCCGGGGATGCCGACGTTCGCGGCCCGCGCCCTGAGTTTCTGGATGTCTTCCAGCGCGCGGGCCATCTGGTTCTCGGTGCGGACGATGCCGACGTTCGCCTGCATCGTTTCCTGCAAGTCGTGCTGGATGGTGTAGGGGTTCTCGCCGCCCGCGCCTTTTTCAAACGGCGCGAGCGCTCGGCGTGAAGCCTCTTCGATCTGGTCCTCGTGAACACGCGACGCGGGGTTGGCTTTGGCAAACTTCGCGGCGTGCTCCCCCGCGATCCTGCCGAAGACGACGAGGTCGGAGAGCGAGTTGCCGCCCAGCCGATTCGCCCCGTGCAGACCCGCCGCGACCTCGCCCGCGGCGAAAAGCCCCGGCACCGTGCTCATCTGCGTCTCGCCGTCGACGCGCACGCCGCCCATCACATAGTGCGTCGTCGGCCCGACCTCCATCGGCACCTGGGTGATGTCGAGGTTCGCCAGTTGCATGAACTGGTGGTACATGCTCGGGAGTTTCTTCTTGATGTGGGCCTCGGCGTTCGGCATCTTCTCCTTGATCCACGCGATATCGAGGAAGACCCCGCCGTGAGGCGAGCCGCGCCCGGCCTTCACCTCGCGGTCGATGCACCGCGCCACATGGTCGCGCGTCAGCAGTTCCGGCGGGCGATTGGCGTTCTTATCTCCTGTTACATAGCGCCAGCCTTCCTCCTCATCTTTCGCCGTCTGGTTCTTGTAGTTGTCGGGGATGTCGTCGAACATGAAGCGGTGGCCGTCCTTGTTCCGCAGCACGCCGCCCTCGCCGCGCACCCCTTCGGTCACGAGAATGCCCTTTACCGACGGTGGCCAGACCATCCCCGTCGGATGAAACTGCACGAACTCCATGTCGAGCAGGTCGGCCCCCGCGCGATACGCCAGCGCCTGGCCGTCGCCCGTGTATTCCCACGAGTTGCTCGTCACCGCGAATGCGCGGCCGATGCCGCCCGTCGCAAGCACGATCGACTTCCCTTTCCACACGCGGAATCGGCCGCGCTCGCGGTCGTAGCCGAAGACTCCCGTGACGCGCGAGCCTGGACCGCTCTCCTGAAGGAGCGTGTGGGCGGTCATCTCCATGTAGACGTCGATTCCCTGGTGGATGCCGTGGTCCTGGAGTGTGCGGATCATCTCGAGGCCGGTGCGGTCGCCGACGTGGGCGAGCCGCGGGTAGCGGTGGCCGCCGAAGTTTCGCTGCAAAATGCGGCCGTCTTTCGTTCGATCAAAGACCGCGCCCCACGCTTCGAGTTCCCTCACGCGGTCGGGCGCCTGCTGGGCGTGGAGTTCGGCCATGCGCCAGTTGTTGAGGTACTGCCCGCCGCGCATCGTGTCGGCGAAGTGGACCTTCCACCCGTCGCGGTCGTCGACATTCGCCATCGCGGCGGCCATGCCCCCCTCGGCCATGACGGTGTGCGCCTTGCCGAGGAGCGACTTGCAGATCAGCGCGACGGTGCAGCCGGCGGCCGAGGCCTCGATGGCGGCGCGGAGGCCGGCGCCGCCCGCACCAATGATGATCACGTCATGCTCATGCGTTTCGTAGTTCATGTGGTCTCAGATGATCCGGAAATCGGTGATGATGCCCATCGAGCAGAGGCGGACGTAGAGGTCCGTGAACCCAACCCAGAACAAACTCAGCCAGGCCCAGAGCATGTGCTTGCGGTTGAGCGCGGAGACGCAGCCGTATGCGCCTTGCCGCGCGGCGGAGCATGAGGAGATGCAGTCCTTCTTCCCGCCGATGAGGTGGCGGAGCGAATGGCAGCCGAAGGTGTACGCGCCGAGAAGAATCGGGTTGATCGTCAGCACGAGCGTGCCGACGCCGATGCCGAAAGTTTTGCCACCTTCCGGAGCCGTCCAGATGTACGAGATGACCGCGTCGTAGGACAGCAGGAAGATGAAGAGGACCGCGAGGTAGAAAAAATAGCGGTGGACGTTCTGGAGAATGAGCGGGAACTTGTTCTCGCCGCGGTATTTCTTTCCTCGAAATCCCGGCTCGCCGACGGAGCAGTTGAAGGGGTCGCCCCAGAAGGCTTTGTAGTACGCGCCGCGGTAGTAGTAGCAGGTGAAGCGGAACCCGCCGGGCGCCCAGAGGATGAGGAACGCGGGGGAGAAGGGGATGAACGCGGGCCACGGCAGCCAATCGGGCTTCGACCCAAAGAGCGCGTGCGGCGAACCGCCGAAGATCTCGGGTGAATAGAAGGGCGAGAGGTAGTTCGCGCCGCCGGCGGCGTGCCAGTAGTGATTCCCCTGAAACGCGGCCCAGGTTGAATAGACGATGAAGGCCGAGAAGCCCAGGAAAACCAGCAGCGGCTGGAGCCACCATGCATCCGGTCGGCGGGTCTCGCCCAGCGCCCGCATCTGCGGCAGGGGCAACAATGTCTGCGTCACATGGTTTCTCCTACGAATCCGGCGTGCCGATTCGAGTGCGGAGAATAGCACATCGCGGGGATTCCCGAGCGGGGAATCAGCCGCCGATTTGCTCGGAGACTCGCTCAGTGGCGGCTTCTCCTCGGCGATATCGCCGCGCGGAATGTGTTCGGGGCGAATAACGCCGAACTGCGCATGTGGGGTGCGAACTCGCTGTGATTATGAGATGGCAAAACATTGGAACAAATCCGGAGCGGAGATTGACTGGCGACACTACTCCCCCATCGGCACATCAATCTCATGCTCCGCCGCGCAGCGCTTGGCGATCTCGTACCCCGCATCCGCGTGGCGGAAGACTCCCATCATCGGGTCATTCGCCAGCACCCGCGCAATCCGTTCGCGTGCGTCCGGCGTGCCGTCGGCGACGATGACCTGGCCCGCGTGCTGGCTGAAGCCGATGCCGACGCCGCCGCCGTGGTGGAAACTCACCCATGATGCGCCGCTGGCGATGTTCACCATCGCGTTGAGCAGGGCCCAATCACTGACGGCGTCCGTGCCGTCGAGCATGCCTTCCGTTTCGCGGTTTGGTGAAGCGACCGAGCCGCAGTCGAGGTGGTCGCGTCCGATGACGATGGGCGCGGAGACTTCGCCGCGCGCCACAAGGTCATTGAACAACAGCCCGGCCTTTTCGCGCTGCCCGTAGCCGAGCCAGCAGATGCGTGCGGGGAGGCCCTGGAACTTGAAACGAGGAGAGGCACTAGGCACTTGGCATTGGGCACTAGCGCCTGGTGCCAAGTGCCTAGTGCCTATTCCCTTGCACGCCTTCAGCCACCGATGCAGCCCTTCGTCCTTCGGGAAGAGGTCCATGAGGGCGGCGTCGGTGGTGTAGATGTCTTCCGGATCGCCGCTGAGTGCGACCCACCTGAACGGCCCGCGGCCGATGCAGAACTGATCGCGGATATACGCGGGGACGAACCCCGGGAACTTGAAAGCGTCCTTGAACCCGTTGTCGAAGGCGCGCTGACGGATGTTGTTGCCGTAGTCGAAGGTCGCGGCCCCCATGTCCATCAGCGTGACCATCGAGCGAACATGCTCGTCCATGCTTGCCATCGAACGCTTGACGTATTCGGTCGGCGAGTCAGCGCGGAGCCTCTCCGCTTCGCGCAGCGTCATGCACTGCGGCACATAGCCGATGAGCGGATCGTGAGCCGACGTCTGGTCGGTCAAAACATCCGGCGGGATGCCCCGCTTGATCAGCCGGTGCAGGAGATCAACGGCATTGCAGTGGACGCCGACGGAGATGTTCTTTCCCTGACGCGCGTACTCGACGGCGGCGTTGATGGCCTGGTCGATGCCCTCGATATCGCACGCGGCCGGTGTCCCTCCCCCCGGCCCCCTCCCAGCAGAAGGGGGAGTCGATGCAGGCACGATCTCATCGAGGTACGAATCGTGGCAGCGGCGCTCGAGTTTGGCGCGATCGACGTCGGCGATGAGGCAGGTTCCACCGTTGAGCGTGATGGCGAGCGGCTGGGCGCCGCCCATCCCGCCGCAGCCCGCGGTGACGCAGAGTTTGCCGGCGAGCGGGCCGCGCGGATCGTTGACGAGATTCGGAAAATGTTTTCGACCGAGGGCGGCGAAGGTTTCGTAGGTGCCTTGAAGGATGCCCTGCGTGCCGATGTAGATCCACGATCCGGCGGTCATCTGCCCGAACATCATCAGGCCGCGGGCTTCGAGGTCGTCGAAGTGTTTCTGCGTCGCCCAGTGCGGCACGAGGTTCGAGTTGGCGATGAGGACGCGCGGCGCATCCTCATGCGTGCGCACCACGCCGACGGGCTTGCCGGATTGAACGAGGAGCGTCTCGTCGGGTTCGAGGCGCTTCAGCGTTTCGATGATGGCGTCGTAGCACGCCCAATCGCGTGCCGCCTTGCCTCGCCCGCCGTAGACCACGAGATCCTCGGGGCGCTCGGCGACATCGGGGTCGAGGTTGTTCATGAGCATGCGCATGGCGGCCTCGGCCTGCCAGGTCTTGCAGGTCAGCCGATTCCCGCGCGGGGCACGGATCACACGCTTCGATGCAACGGGGGCGGATGTGGACATGGCGGGCCTCCGCCGGGGATTGTAGGAAAAGGCGGAAGGCGGAGGGCGGAAGGCGGAAGGAGGAAGGAGGAAGGCGGTAAGCGGATCAAAGCATGCCGCCGCTCACCCACTCAATTCCGAGTCCAAGTCGGCTGAATCAAAAACCCTTTGAGTGCCTTCCTCCGCGCTCTCCGCGCCTCCGCGGTGAATGTCTTTGTCTTGTGGCTCACTTCTTCTTCGCGGCCGCGGCCTTCTCCTCCGCCAACTGCTTCAGCACTGCAAGAACCTCCGCGGGATCGGCCCGCACCTTGTAGTCCTCGTTGCAGTAGGCGTAGCGGACCTTGCCCTCGCGATCGACGACATACGTCGCGGGGTGCGGCAACTTCCACGACTTATCCCAGTTGTGCTCCGACAGATCGACGCCGTACCCCTTGTACTTTTCCTGCATCTCGGCCGGCATCTCGAAACCGATCCCGAACGCCGCCGCCGCCTCGCTCTTGTAGTCGGACACGATCGCGTAGCGGAGTTTCTGATCGGCGGCCGTCTTCGTGATGAACTCCGGCCCCTCCGGTGTGATCGCGATCACCATGGCGCCGTTCATGGTCATCTTCGACAGTTGCTCATCCCATCCCGCGAGCGCCTTGTTGCAATAGGGGCACCAGCCGCCTCGATAGAAAACAAGGACGATCGGCCCCTGCTTGTAGAGGTCGGCCAGTTGCACCGGGTCGCCGTTGGGCTTGGCGACCTGCGCATCCGGCGCGGCGTCGCCGACCTTCGGGCCGGGCATCGCGGCGGACGGCTGCGTCTCGGCGGGCTTGGGCTCGGGCTCCGAGGCCATGAGCGCCGTCAGCGCGAGCGAACCGACAACGGCGACGGCGACAACGACGGGAAGAATGCGTTTCAAGCGTGAATCTCCGTATGGAATGCGACCAGAGGACGATTGGATGCCTAATAGCGTAGCGGGTTGCCGCGATCAGCAATGATAGAGGATTCTGATTCTCACGATCGTGGAGATCGCCGCGGCGAGCAGAAGAGGGTTTGGGAGCTCGCACTCCGGGGGTTCCGCTCGGTCGCCGCGGCGACCGCTCACCCTCACCCCCGGTACGCGGCACACCAACCGATCTTCCGCGACCCCGGAGGGGTCATCTGTAGTAGCCGGGGGTGCCTCACCCCCGGTACGCGGCGCACCAACCGATCTTCCGCGACCCCATCGGGGTCATCTGTAGTAGCCGGGGGTGCCTCACCCCCGGTACGCGGCGCGCATACCCATTTTTCCG
>CAMTWL010000036.1:0-33556 GCA_947085435.1 uncultured Phycisphaerae bacterium | reverse complement strand
TGGCGCGCCGCGTACCTGG
Organism: uncultured Phycisphaerae bacterium; assembly: GCA_947085435.1. Classification (GTDB taxonomy): domain Bacteria; phylum Planctomycetota; class Phycisphaerae; order Phycisphaerales; family UBA1924; genus JAEUIV01. The sequence goes on along the minus strand of CAMTWL010000036.1, from coordinate 33,537 downwards.
GGCGAGGCGATCTCACCCTTGTACCCATCCTCGAAAGGCCACGAAACCAGCCGATTTGCGTCGAAACTTCCGGCAAAAAAGCCGCGGGATCGACGCGGATCACGGCCGCTCAACCCAAGCTCGTCGCGACGCCGAGATGTGTATAAGGGTGAGGGCTGCGCCCGGGGCAATCCCGGCGCGCCGGGAGGCACCCGCTTTGTGGGCTGGAAGACAGACCCACTGAGTTCATAGTTTGACATACGGCCGCAACCCGTGCAGCCCGCCTTCGCGCCCGAATCCTGATTCCTTGTACCCGCCGAAGGGGCTGGAGGCGTCGAACTGGTTAAAGGTGTTGCACCAGACGACCCCGGCCTTGAGTCTTCCGGCGGTCTCGAAGATTTTGGAGCCTTTGGTGGTCCACACTCCGGCGGAGAGGCCGTAGGGGGTGTTGTTCGCTTTGGCGACGGCCTCGTCGGGGGTGCGGAAGGTCATGACGGCGAGGACCGGGCCGAAGATCTCTTCGCGGGCGATGCGGTGCGACTGCTGGACCCCCGTGAAGAACGTCGGGCGGCAGTAGTAGCCCTTCTTCGGCAGTGTGCAGGCGTTGGGCTGTTCGAGCGTCGCCCCCTCATCGACGCCGATTTTGAGGTACTCGTTGATCTTGTCGTGCTGCATCTTCGAGTTAATGGCCCCAACGTCGGTGTTTTTGTCGAGCGGGTCGCCGACGCGGAGGGATTGCAGACGGATGCGGAGTTTGGCGATGACCTCTTCGACGACGCCTTCCTGGACGAGCAGGCGCGAGCCGGCGCAGCAGACGTGCCCCTGGTTGAAATAGATCGCGGAGACGATCCCCTCGACGGCCTGGTCGATCGACGCATCGTCAAAGATGATGTTGGCGGACTTGCCGCCGAGTTCGAGGGTGATCGCGATGCCGCGCTGGGCCGCGACTTTGGCGAGGCGTTTGCCGACCTCGGTGGAGCCGGTGAAGGCGATCTTGTCGATGTCCGTGTGATTGGCGAGGGCTGCGCCGGTGGAGCCGTCGCCCGTGATGATGTTGACGACTCCCGGCGGGAGGCCGATCTCCTCGAAGATCTCGGCGAGGCGGAGGGCGGTGAGGGATGTGGTTTCCGCAGGCTTGAGGATGACGGTGTTGCCGCAGGCGAGGGCGGGGGCGATCTTCCACGCGGCCATCATCAGCGGGAAGTTCCAGGGGATGATCTGGGCGCAGACGCCGATGGGAGAGGGAGACAAGGCAGGCTGGTCTCCGCGGCGACTCTTCGAGAAGCCCGCCCCACCGGAATACCCACCGAAGGCGTAGCGCAGTTTGTCCGCCCACCCCGCGTAATAGAAGAAGTGCTGCGCGACCAGCGGCAGGTCGACGTCGCGGGATTCCTTGATGGGCTTCCCGCCGTCCATCGTTTCGAGGACGGCCAGTTCGCGCGAGCGCTCCTGGATGCGCCGCGCGATGCGGAAGAGATACTTGGCCCGCTCGACCCCCGGCAGCGCGGCCCACTTGGGGAACGCGGCCCGCGCGGCGGAGACGGCGCGGTCAACATCCTTCGGGGAAGCAGTGGAAACTTCGGAGAGGGTCTCTTCGTTCGCGGGGTTGATCGTTGCAAAGGTGTTGGAGGGGCTTGTGAACCGGCCGTTGATGAAGAGGCCGTAGCGCGGGGCGATGGCGACTTTCGCGGTCTCGGGTGCGGGCGAGTAGTCCCAAGCCCTGGCGAAGTCGAGGGTGTGGGGGGTAGGGGAAGTGCTTGTCGGAGCGGTGTGGGTGGTCATCGCGAGGCTCGCTTGGACTCGCAATGGTACGCGGGGAGCCGTGGACGAGCGCGATGCGCTATCTCGCACGGGTTGGGCGTCTGGTGGGGGGCTTCCCGTTTTCCGGCGTTGACTCATCCTGGCGCGGTTGGACGGCTTCGCGAGCGTCGGCGCTGAAGTTGGCGCGGGAGCCGCCGGTTTTCTTGCGATGTCGGCCCAGGCGCACCCCGCGAAACCCGCCGTGGTAAACTGCCAAGAACCTGGAAGCGCGGCTTTGTGCCCCCCGCCGCGCTCCGCACACCTCACGGAGGATTCACCATGCTTACGTCCCTTCTCAAAAGCACCCGTCGGAACGCCACGATCGGCCTGGCCTCGCTCGCGCTCATCGTCCCCGCCGCGTTCGCGCAGTCCGAGCCGCTCACCGAGGACAATGTCATCGCCGGGACGATGGACATCGACTTCGGCACCCGGACCAAACTCGATTCGTCCGGCGACCTGAAGGAAGGCTCCGCCGCCGTCGGCGCGCAGGACATCTACAAGTTCAGCCTCCGCGTCGCCCAGACCACCGAGTTCACCGGCGAGATCACGCGGCAGCCCAACCTCTTTACCAAAACGCTCCAGCGCCGCAAGCAGGACGCCTCCCTCGGCTTCAGCATCGACCTCTCGGTTCTGAATCCCAAGGACATGAAGCAAAAGAAAACCGTCGGCAAGTGGGTCGGCCTCGTGCCGATCGACACCGCCTCCGGCGCATTCGACCTCGCGGGCGGCACTGCCAAGGAGCGGCCGCTCCGCATCGCGGTGGACGCGGTGGGCAAGGCGAGCGCCTTCCAGGACCCCTTCGCGGGCCGATTGGTCGGTAAGGCCGAGAAGAAAGAGACGCTCGCCGCGTACTCCTTTAAACGCCTCGTCGGGAACAAGACCGTGACCATCACCGTCAAACAGTCGGACCCGATGCGCTTCGAGTCCATCGCCCTCGCCAAAGGACGGGCGGAAATCTATCCACGCACCATGGTCACCGGCCGACTCGACTACGACTACGAGACCGGCAACTGGTACACCGACGGCATCCGCTTCCGCTACATGCTCGACGGCAAGGAGTTCGAGGACGTCGTCACCGGCTCCATCAAGTGGGTCGAAGATTCGGACCGCGCCGTCAACGGCAAGGGGTTCTACGACTTCAACCTCCGCTGGAACGAAGAAAAAAACAAGACCGCAGGCAACGAATCCAAAGCCTTCGAGGCGATGAGCGAGGAGGACGCCTTCTTCGCCGTCGACAACACCATCCCCTGCATGACCGGGCGGATTTCATACGTCGATTCCATGATCTCAGGCTCCGAGACCCCCGGCAGCAGCAAGGTCATCTTCGGCCTCAACGCCAACAAACTCTCCAAGCAGCAGATCATGAACTTCTTCAAGTTGTGGATGCTCGCCGTCGGCCCGACCAACGACGAATAAGAACCGCACGGATTCACCGCAGAGACGCAGAGAGCGCAGAGCGGAAATACGGGTTGAATACAGAAGAAAAAGGCGAAACCCGATAATATGGCGGAATCGCATTCACACTCTCTTGAGTTGAACACCTTTTTTTTATTGTCTTCCTCTGCGTCCTCTGCGTCTCTGCGGTAAACGTCTTTGAGAGGAGTTAGCCATGTCCCGATCCCTCTACGCCCTCCTGCAGCGCCGCTTCGGCACGCCGATCACACTCGAAGAGCGCCGCGAGTTCCTGAAACTCACCCTCGCCACCTCCGCCGGCCTGCTCATCAGCGGCGGGTCGGCCCTCGCGCGTCAGCCGAAGCAGGGCGCCAAGCGCATCGTCGTCATCGGCGGCGGGTTCGCGGGCCTCTCGTGCGCCTTCGAGTTGAAGGCCGCGGGGTACGACGTGACCGTCGTCGAAGCCCGCGGCCGCGTCGGCGGCCGAGTCGTGTCATTCTCCGACTACATCGAAGGGGCGACCGTCGAGGGCGGCGGCGAACTCATCGGCTCCAACCACCCCGGCTGGGTGGGCTACGCCGAACGCTTCGCCCTGAAGTTCAACGACATGAGCGACTACGACCTCGACTACCCCATCACCCTCGACGGCAAAAAACTCACCGGCACCGAATCAAACACCCTCTGGGAAGAGATGGACGCCGCCTTCGCCGGACTCAATCAGGCGGCGATGGAAGTCAACGCCGACGAGCCTTGGAAGCATCCAAAGGCCGCGGAACTTGATAAGGACAACATCGCCGCGTGGATCGCGCGGCAGCAGGTCGGCCCGCTCTGCAAACAAGGCCTCGCCGTCCAGTCCATGGCCGACAACGGCCAAGACCCCGCCATGCAGTCCTACCTCGCATCCCTCGCCATGATCTCGGGCGGCGGCGTCGAAAAGTACTGGACCGAGAGCGAGGTCTACCGCTGCAAAGGAGGCAACCAGCAACTCGCAACCAAACTCGCCGAAGGGCTCGGCTCCGACCGAGTCATCACCGGCCTCTCCGTCCGCGCCGTGCGCGTCACGGACAAGGGCGCGGTGGTCGAGTGCAAGGACGGGCGCACGATCGAGTGCGACGATGTGGTGCTGGCCGTGCCGCCGACGGTGTGGAACAAGATCGAGTTCTCGCCCGCGCTGCCCGCGATCCTCAGGGTGCAGATGGGCTCGAACGTGAAGTACCTCGCCAAGGTGAAATCGCGCTTCTGGGAAGGTGCCGGCCTCGCGCCGGACGCCCTCACCGACGGCGATGTCTCCATGACATGGGACGGCACCGACGCGCAGCCGGAATCGAAGGGCGCGGTCCTCGTCGCGTTCTCGGGGGGCAAGGCCTCGGAAAACTGCCGCAAAAACAAGGGCAAAGCCGCCGACGCCGCCTACGGCGAACAACTCGAAGCCATCTACCCAGGCTTCAAAGACCAGTTCGAGAGCGGCCGGTTCATGGACTGGCCCAGCGACACCTGGGCGGGCGCCAGTTACGCCTTCCCCGCGCCGGGCGAGGTCACAACCGTCGGCCCGCGCCTCCGCGAAGGCCTCGGCCACCTGCACTTCGCGGGCGAGCACTGCTCCTACGCCTTCATGGGGTACATGGAGGGGGCGCTCAACTCCGGCGCGAGACTCGCGAAGCGGCTGGCGAAGCGCGACGGCGTGAAGCAGTAGTTTGAGAATGGGTGCCACCACGGATCCCGCTTCGGGTCCGTGGTGGTTTCTCGCGGTGGTCGTCGATGTATTGGCGTCCGCACCACCGACCCGCCGCGGCGGGCTCGGTGGTGGCACCCGGCGAAGCAGAGGCGCGGTCAGCGCGTCCCCGCGCGTTTCGCGGGATGTTCCGTGAAAAACGCCTCAACGTGCCGGGCCAGTTGTCGCGGCGTCATCCGGTCGCACGCCTCGACCGCGACCACCCGCGGCGCGTTCGTCTTCTTGCCGTTGAGCGCGTCCGCGAGTTCGTACTTCGCGACACTGGGGCCGATCAGCAGCACGCGGCCGGCGGTGCGGAGGGTGCGCGCCATCTGGCCGTAGTAGGCCTTGATCTGCTCGCGTCGGCGGTTCTCGTCGTGCTTGGAGGGGCCGAAGGCGCGGTGGGTCGAGGAAGAGCGCTTGGCGTGGTGTCGGGAGGCACGTTTGGGCTCGACGTCCGACTCGACGCGGCCGATGGCGACGGCGCGGCCCGATTGCATCTCGATCAGCACAGCCCCGGAATGATCCAGCCACACGCCGACATCGCTCTTCATGGTGTCGCTCCTTGTTCCCATCCGTATCGCGTCTGAAGAAAGCGTAGCAGCGCACCGGCCGCTTCGCGTCAATCTCCTCCTCCGCCGCAACCACCGCCGCCGCCGCCCCCGCCCCCGCCGGAGCATCCACTGCTCCCCGAGCATCCCGCGCCGAAGACCGCGCCGCTGCACCCGGTGCCGCCGTTGGCCTGCGTCCGATGCCCCGCGAATGCCTGCGGCCAGAGGAAGATGAACGATCCGATCAGCCCGGCCGCGATCAGCCCGGCCATGATGAGGACCATGAACCCGCTATGCGAGCGGGTGTTCGTCGCGATGATCGCCGTGATCACGCACCCGATGATCATCGCGGTCATCCACATCACGCTGTGGGCGAGTCCCTTGGTACCGACGACCCAGTGCCGGCGCGTGTCCACTCGGACGTAGCGCCCCGCGAACCGTTCCTTCGCCGACGGCCACACCTCGCGCGGCGGTTTCTCGCCGAAGAGTCGTTCGTAGGATTCGAGCGTCTTCTCGTACCAGTCCTCGTACTTGTCGTCCTCCGCTTCGCCGCCGGTGGTCGGGCCGTGGTCGAGCGATCGGCCGAGCACGCCTTCACACAGGTCGTCCCAGTACGAGCGGGTGTAGACCATGTGCAGGTGCCACGCCTGATCCACTTCATCCGACGGCGTGACGGGGTGCCCCGCCTCCATCATCAGGAAGATGAAGCGGCGATACTCCTCGATGACCTTCTTCGCGTACGCAAGGGTCCAGGCGTTCTCCCGCGCGAGCCGCTTGGAATAGGTGAGCGACGAGGCCGCATCATCGAACTCGAACGTTTGCAGTTTGTTCCAGAGGTCTGTCTGACGCCGGTCCATTCGAGGCCTCCTGGTTCTTGCGAGCGTGCGCGACACCGGAACATACCGATTCGCCTCGCTTGCAAGCCCCATCGCAGGCCCCGGGTGGGAGCCTGGGGGCACCCGTCTATGGGTCCGATCGCTCTCTGATACATGCGGCGTTCATCGCTTTCATCTATCAATACAATCGCCACAAAAGCAAAGATTCGGCGGCTTCCCTCGCATGTCTTCCGCTCCTTTTCGCTGGTCCGCCGCGCATCCACAAGGTATGGTGGTAACAAAAGGAGAACCTGAAAATGCCCAAGGCAGCCGCCCGTCACATCCTCGTCCCGACCGAAAAAGAAGCGAACGATCTGAAGACCAAGATCGACGCCGGAGCCGATTTCGCCGCGCTCGCCAAGTCGCACTCGAAGTGCCCGTCGGGCAAGTCGGGGGGCGACCTCGGGGTCTTTGCCACGGGGCAGATGGTCCCGGAGTTCGACAAGGTGATCTTCGGCACGATCCCGATCAACGAGACCTCGCCGCCGGTCAAAACACAGTTCGGCTTTCACCTGATCCAGGTGACCAAGCGGCTGCCGTGAGCGGTGGGGGAGTGCAACGGCTGCGGTTCGGCGCGATCGAGGTGGTGATCGAAGCGCTCCCCTCCGGCGAGGCCGATGCGCTCGTGCGCGAAGCGGCACTGGCGGGCGACGCGGAGCGCGGGTACTGGGCGCACCTGTGGCCAACTTCGATGACCCTCGCCGCATACGTTGCGCGGAGCGCTTTCATTGGTGTCGGGGTTCGTGTGGTCGAGATCGGCTGCGGCGTGGGGCTGGTCGGCATCGTCGCCGCCAGGCGCGGGGCGGAGGTGATCCTGACCGATTACAGCGAAGAAGCGGTCGCGGCGGCAGCGCGGAACGCAACGATTAACGGCGTGTCCGTGACGACGGCGCGGTTCGATTGGCGCGACAAGCCGGACCCGAAGTGGCAACCCGACGTGCTGCTCGGCGCGGATGTCCTCTATTTCAAGGAATCGCACGAGCCGATCGCGCGCCTCATCGCGCGCCTCGGTTGCCTTGCGATCCTGGGCCACCCGAATCGCCCCGCGACCTCCGACGCAATCGCCGTCTTCGAGCACGCCGGACTCCGAGTATGGGACGCGGCGACCGACAGCGGGCGAGTGCTGTTTGCGCAGACGCGATGATCCACCGTTGGGTGCCACCACGGATCCCGTTTCGGGTCCGTGGTGCGATCTCGCGGCGACTTTCGATCTTGGCCATCCGCACCACCGACTCGCCGTGGCGAGATCGGTGGTGGCACCCGATACAGGTCCGTTGGTCCCCTCGCCCCGTTTCGCGGATACTGCGCCCAATGGGCCCGTTCTGGATGTTCGCAAAGCGGTTGCTGAGAAGGCGCCTGATGGTCGCCGGGGCGCTCGGCATGGCGTTCGTCTCCGCCACCGGCGTGGGCGCGGGGCTGGCCGGGCTTGTCCCCGTCCTGAACAACATCCTGGGCGAGGCGCACGCGACGCTCCCCGACCTTGCCCGATCTCTCAACGCTCACGCACCGGAGTGGCTCCTCCCCGGCGGCCTCTCCGACGAGTTCATCGCCCGCCTGCCCACCGGCCGATTCGACGCCGTCCTGTGGATCGTCCTCGCGCTCGGCGCGATGACCCTCATCGGCGCGATCGCCAACTTCGCGCATTCCTATCTCTCGCTCACGCTGACGACGAACGTCGCGGCCGAGGTCCGCCGCGCCGCGTTCAAGCGACTCGTCCGCCTGCCGCTGGGGGTCATCGTCGCGGGTCATGGACAGGACCTGACCAGCCGGATCGTCAACGACACGAGCGCGCTGGCGCGCGGCCTGCAGGCGCTGACGAGCAAAGCAGTCGCGCAGGCCTCGCGCGGAGCCGCGGCACTGGTCGTCGCGTTCATCATCGACTGGCGACTCAGCCTCGTGATGGTGCTCGTCGCGCCGCTGCTGGCGATCGTCATCCGCAAGACTGGCAAACGCATCCGCAAGGGGTCGCGCGGCGCGATGAGGAGCCAGGCGAAACTTCTGGAGGATGCTTCGGAGGTCACACGCGGCTTCCGCGTCGTCAAAGTCTTCACCTCGGAGCGGGCCGAGATCGGCCGGTTCACCCGGCATAACCGGGAGGTTTTGCGAGAGACGCTGCGCGCCCGCACGGCGCAGGCATTGGCCAGCCCGCTCCTCGAAGTCATCGCCGTCTTCGCACTCGGAGGCCTCGCCCTCATCGCCGCCAAAGCCATCATCGACGGCCAACTCGCACCCACGCAGTTCCTCGTCTCGCTCGGCTCGCTCGGCATGGCGGGGGCCGCGCTCCGCCCGCTGACAACGGTCATCCAGGAACTCCAGATCGCCGACGCCGCCGCGGGGCGGTTGAAGGAACTGATGGACATGCCGATGGAGGAAGCGCGCCGCGATCGACGGCCGCGCCTCAAGAGACACAACCACTCGATCGAGTTTGAAGCCGTCTCGTTTTCCTACGACACAAAGGCAGTTCCTGCGGTGTCAGACGTCAACCTCGTGATCGAGCACGGCGAGACCGTCGCCTTCGTCGGCTCCAACGGCTGCGGCAAAACAACGCTCCTCTCGCTCGTGCCGCGCTTGCTCGCGCCGACCCGAGGCCGCGTGCGCATCGACGGCGTGGACATCGCTTCCGTTTCGCTGCGCAGCCTCCGCCGGCAGATCGGGGCCGTGTCGCAGGAAACCATCCTCTTCCGCGGCACGATCGCCTCCAACATCGCTTACGGGTCTCTTGGCGCGACGCAGCGGGACATCGAAAGCGCCGCGAAACGCGCCCACGCCCACACCTTCATCATGCAGCAGGCGCAGGGCTACGACACCCCCGTCGGCGACGCGGGGCTGACCCTCTCCGGCGGTCAGCGGCAACGTCTCGCCATCGCCCGCGCGCTCCTCCGCGATCCCGCCATCCTCATCATGGACGAGGCGACGAGCATGATCGACTCCGAGAGCGAATCAAACATCGCGGCGGCGGTATCAGAAATGTCCGGCTCGCGCACGATCCTGATCGTCGCCCACCGCCTCACCACCATCCGCAGCGCCAAACGCATCGTCGTCATGGACGCGGGCCGCATCGTGGACACGGGGACGCACGAGGAACTCCTCGAACGCTGCGGCGAGTACCGGGACGTGACAAGGCACCAACTGGCAACAGAGCCGCGCCCGTAAGGACGCGGGTCAGGGCGCGTGATACGAATCCCAGTTGTTCCTCGCGCGGCGTCTGAGCCTCCTCCCCCGCTCCCAGCGGGGGAGGTGCGAGCTTGCCCGCCGTGGCGGGAGTCTTCGAGGGCGGAGGGGGCGTCGACCGCCGACACTCCGATCACGACCTCGCGCGGGGATCAAGTGGGATCCGTATGACACGCTCCCTTACGGTCGCGGCTCAGTCAGAAACCTTCCCCATTTCCCGCTCCACCGCCCCAACCAGCCGCGCGATCGTCGCGTCGCCGAAGTCGAATGGCAGCCCCGCCGCCTCGAAGAGTTCCGGCAGCGGCCGCGAGCCTCCCATCTTCATCGCGCGCTTGTAGCGCTCCAGCGCCGACGCCTGGCCCTTTTCGAGCGAGTGCAGCCACAGCCCGAGCGCGCCCAGTTGCGCGATGCCGTACTCGATGTAGTAGAAAGGATGCAGGAAGAGGTGCAGTTGGCGGTGCCACTGCCACGCGCGGGCCTCCGGCAGCCCCGCCCAATCGACCGACGGTCCGAAGCGGGCGTCGAGGTGCAGCCAGTGCGCGTTTCGCTCATCGTGCGTGTGCTTCGGGTTCAGGTAGACCCAGTGCTGAAAGGCGTCGATCTGTGCGATCCACGCGAGAATCTCGACCGACCGTTCCAGGTGCTCGCGCACCGCCCGGCTCCGCTCCGAGGGCGAGTGGTAGTACTCGTCCCACAGCGGCATCGTCAGCATCTCCATCCCCATGCTCGCCACCTCGCAGAACTCGATCGGCGCCTCGCGGTACGCGACCAGCGGCTCGTCCTTGCACAACATGCTGTGAAATGCGTGCCCCGCCTCGTGCACCAGCGTCTCCATGTCGCGGTGGACCGACGCGGCGTTCATGAAGATGAAGGGACGCCGCGAGCGGTGCAGCATCTCCTGGTACCCGCCGGGAGCCTTGCCCTTGCGCGCGTCGAGGTCGAGGCACTTGCCGGGGGTGCCGTTGTCGCCGAGGGAGCGGAACATCTCGTTGAGGCCGGGATCCATCCGCGCAAAAACACGGCGGGAGCGCTGCACCAGGTCGCCGCCGTCGGTGAAGGGCTTGAGCGGGGCGCGCCCCTTCTCATCGACCGACAAGTCCCAAGGCCGCAGGCTGGTCAGCGAGAGGTTCCGCTTCCGTCGATCATTGAGCCGGCGGAGGAAGGGGACGACGTGCTTCTCGACGGCCGCATGGAAGTCCTCGCAGTGCTTCGGCGTGTAGTCGTAGCGGCGCATGGAGCGGAAGGCGTAGCCTCGGAAGTTCTCGAAGCCCGCGTTGCGAGCGACCGCGTCGCGTGTTGCGATCATGGTGTCGAAGAGGCCGTCGAGAACGTCCTTGTCGCGGAGGCGGCGCTCGCCGACCCCCCGCCACGCGGACTCACGCACCGAGCGGTCGGTCGATTGCAGGTACGGCGCCATCTGCGGCAGCGTCCGCTCCTGCCCGTCGAAGGTGACGGTCATCGCCCCCGCGAGTTTCTGGAACTCCTGCCCCATCCGCTCCAGTTCCGTCATCAGCGGCACGTTCTCCGCGCGGAAGAGTTCCACATCCGTGCGCACCGAGCGTTCGAGCACCTCGTATCGCTGCTTGTCGAGCGGGAACCGCGTGTGCAGCGCCGCTTGCTTCTTGTCCAACTCGAACGACGCCGGGCGGAGTTTCGGCGGCACCTCCTCGATGTACTTGCTGTACGCGCCGGCCTTCTCGGGGTCGTCCGTCTGACAGGTCATGGCGATCGAGAGTGCCACGCGCGATTCCGAGCACGCCGCGTCGAGTTCGCTCCGATCGAGCAGCCACCGCTCGAAGTCGGCGGCGGAGTTGACGGGCCTCTCAAGCAGCACGCGGCAGATCGGCTCGATGTTCTCCCAGCGCGAGGCGTCGAGCGGGTTCGGGACGAGGGGGTTCGTGAGCATGGGTGAAGGATAGAGGTTCGCGAAAGCGACTGGCGCTCAGCCCAAGAAAAAAGGTAACTCTTCCGCCGTTTGCAAGCAGAGGTTCGCACTCTGTTGAAATGCCTTGGTCTTCAGCCCGGAGGGCTGGTCTACCGTAGCCGGGGGTGTCCCGGCGCGCCGGGATTCGACACCCCCGGAAAGCAATCCCACACCCGCCGCGGCGGGCCAGGCAGTTGGAACAAAACAAACACGTTTCGATTTGGAGAAGACTTGGAAGTCGTTGCGTTCCGCTGAAGAGTTACGAAAAAAAGGGTCCGGCGTCGGCCGGACCCCTTGGATACTTCATCTCGGAATCGTTTACCCCTGTGGCTTCTTCGCCTTCCTCAGTTGATCGAACTGCTCCTCGAACCATTCCTTGTTGAACTGGGAGTACTTCTCGAACGACGGCGCGTTCCGCACCGCCGACTGGAGTTCCTTCAGTTTCTTCTCGGCCCGGCCGAGGTACATCAGCCGGAGCTTCTCGTCGCCCCCGCCCTGCCCCGCGGCCGACCTGGCGAGGTCAAACTCGCTCATCAACTTGTTCGCCAGCGCCTCGAACTTGGTGACGTTCTCGCGGAACTCGTGCTGGTACTCGTCGGCCTCGGGGCAGACCTCTTTCCATTCCTTCACGCCCATGAGACGAAGGAGTTCGTCCTTGGTGTCCGCCGTGCCGAGCGAGACACCGAACTTCTTCGCGTCGTTGGAGTTCAGCGTCAGGATGCGGTCGTCCGGGTTGACCAGGAACTCACCATCGGTCCCGGCGTGCCAGGTGACGATTCCGTTCTCGTCGATGTCGGCGGAGAGTTCGCCGAAGACCTGCATGGCGCGCATGATCAGCGGGTTGCGCTTGCCGCGCTTCGAGAGCATCTCGCCGGCCTTGAGGACCACTTCAAGTTCCCCGCCTTCGAGGGCCTTGGCCCCCCCTCCCCCCCCCGATTGGAAGGCGACGGTGCCGCCGACGTTCCCCTCCTTCATCATGTAGATCTCTTCGCAGTTGAAGACCGTCATCGACGCGGCGGAGATTGCGGACTGGATCCACCCCACCACCCGGTAGTGCTTCTTCATCTCCTCATGGATGTAGTCGGAGAGCGGCTCGACTTCGGCCAGCGCCCCGCCTCCCGAGTTGATCACCAGCACGATGATCTCGGGCTTCTGGTCCTCGATGAGTTCGACCGAGTGCTTCAGCGCATCGGCGTTCAGGTGCGTCCCCACCATCTCTTCGAGGGAGATGAAACACACGCGGGTCGCGCCGTCCTCCGTGGACGCCTCGGGGGAGGCCGGGTCGGCCGGCGTCGCCTCGGCGGGCTTGGTCGGCTCCTTCCCGACAGGCTTGATCGGCGTCGCCGTCGTCGCCACGGTCGTGCCCGCCGGGTCCGCCTTCGCGTCCACGTCGCGCTCGATCTTCGTGACCTGGTCGGTCGTGATGATCTCGGCCCGCCTCATCTTCCCGATCATCACATCGACGAACACAAAGCCGTCGCCCTCCTTGGTGATCTCGCCTTCGACCACCTTCCCACTCTTGAGAGTGATGCGGTCGAGGGCGAACGAAGGAGCCACGCACGCGAGCGTCAGAACGAGCGACGCGGCGACCGAGCCGAACATCGAAAGGGGGCGTTTCATGGGCATCTCATCCTTGTGGAAATCAACCGCTCAGCGGCGGTTGTTGTTCTGCGAACGGTTCTCACGGGCGTCCGCTTCCGCTTCCTGCGCCAGTCTGGAAAGGCTAACGTCGAGTTCCGAACGCCAGCCTCCGTTGGCATCGAACACCTCGGCGTACTTCGTGACAATCGCGCGGATCTGACGCAGCAGCGTGGTCTTGCGGCCCCGCCCTTTCTTCCGTTCCTCAAAGTCGCTCCCGGCGGGGACCTCGTTGAACTCGCGCCACAACTTGCCCAGCCGACGCTCCTCGGTCTCCCGAGGATTGACGTTCTTGATCGCCTCGTCGATCCCGGTCTTCCAGGCGTCCGCGGCTTTCTGGGCCTTGTTCTTCTCCATCGCCTTGTAGTTGCGCTGCACACCGAGCCGGAACGCCAGATCGTCGATCGTCTCCGCCGTCCCGTCCGAGATGCCGAGTTTCTCAGCCCAATCGGGCTCGAGGAGGAACATGTCGTTGCCGATCAGGACCGCCTCGTCCTTGTTGTCGCCGTCGCCGTCGTCGCTGAGCATGGTCCAATCCGGCCCGTCCTTCTCCTCGGGTTCGCGATTCAGATAGATGGGCTTTCCCCCCTCGAAGCGCACGAAAAGCCATTCCTGTTTCCGGAGCATGGCGCGGAGGGCGGGGATGTGGTCGCCGTAGCCGCCCTTGATGAGGAATCCCTCGGCGTGGCCGATGCGGAGGGAGATTTGTTTTTCGTTCACCAGGTGGTCGCCCACGTCGAACTCGTCAAGGTCCGCGATCCCGCCGAGGCGCCCCTCGGGGGTGAAGTAGATGTCGGGGCTGACGAAGGGGAACACCGCCGCCGAGCCGGTGGCGCGATCGATCCAGAAGATGACGCGCCGGCCGCGATCGACGATCTGCTCCTTCACCACGGGGACGAGGTCTTCCGCCAAGAAGACATCTGCCCGCCCATCCGAGCCGGTCTCGAGTTTCAGAACAATGATGTTCCGATCGCGCTTCGCGGGGTCGATGACGGTCTTGCCCTCCATGATGCCCGAGCCTTCGACCGCGTCTCCCAACTCTTTGTCGGCCTCCTCAAAGACGTTTACCAGCGTCGTCTTGGCGATGTCGAACCCGAAACGTCCCTTCAGGGTCACGACGTACAGCCGCGTGAGCGTGGGATCATCCTCGTCCACCGACGACTCGTCGGCCTTCTTCTCGTCGCCCTTCTTGTCGCCCTTCTTCTTGACAGGCTTCACCTCGACGCTCTTCGACGCCACCACCTCGCCCGCCGGCTTCGCGTTGTTGCCGCGCTTGATCTCGAGGATGTCGGACTTCGGGAACGTGGCCTTGGCCGAGATGCCGCTCATCACGACCGTCATCGTGATCTGCGTGTCGGTCTCTTCCAAGATCAAGCCATCGACGATCTTCCCGCTCCGCAGGACCACGCGATCGGGCGCGGGGTTCGCCGCCGGCACATCCTTCGCGGGTTGCTTGGACTCGTCGGCCGCGGAAACGGTGCTCCACTGACTCGCGCTCGCTATCACCGCCAGCGAGACCATCGCGGGAACGGTGAAGCCGCGGAGCGAACCCATCAGTCGTGCCAGTCGGTTCATCCAAGGTCTCCTTGTAACGGGCGCGGCGCACACTCGGCCGGCTTCATGCGGGCGTCTGATCCCAAGCCCCGGGAAAACAATCCACCGCCGCACCATACGCGGCGGGCCGACGCGGGTTTCCTCGAAAATCTCCCGGCCGTGGGCGAGCGCTCGGATATCCGTCGATCCCACGGATTCTCATCCGATTATAGAGCCGGAACCGCCGACGGTTCCGAAACCACCCCGCCGGCCTCCATGGCTGGTGATTTCACCCCTCCGCCGCCAGCCGAACCGCCATCGCCAGCGCTTCCTCCCGGCTGGAAATCCGCCCCTCCAACTGCGCGTCGTACACCGCCTCCAACCACCCGCCGAAACCCTTACCGGGTTCGATCCCGGCGGCGACAAGGTCATCCCCGGCAACCAAAGGCGTTGGCGCGACCCCGCCGGGGGTCTGGGCAAGAACTTCAACCCGCGCCCGAACCGCCTCGCCCGCCGCCAAATCAATCCCCCGGACCAGCCGAAGGGCATCGCTGAACCACTCCGCCGCCGCGATCCGCTTCTGACCCGCCACGCCCAATGTCCCCCAGTCCCGCAACACGCGCCTGACGCCCAGCAGCCGGTCCCGCAGCGCGTCCGATTCATCATTGCTCAGACAGAGCGCCCGCCGCAGCCGCGTGACCGCCTCTTTCCCAGGCAGCGCGGGCGCGGCTCGATCAATCGTCCACGCCGCCAGCGCCATGGCCACTTCCGCTTCACCGCCCAGCGACCCGAGAATGTGCAACGCTCCGCCGCCGCGCGCCGCCTCCATCAGCACCGGCGCATCAAGCCCGAGCGCCTCGATCAAGCCGACCGCCTGCTGCCGACTCGCATCGCGCAGCATCAGCCGCACCTCATCCCCGATCCGCTCCCGGCTGACCCCCGCCAGTTCCCCCGCGTGCTTGCGGATCGCTTCCGCAGTGCCATCATCCAGCGCAAACCCAAGCCGCGCCGAGAACCGCACCGCCCGCAGCGCACGCAGGTTGTCCTCCGCCAGCCGAGCCTCCGCGTCGCCCACCGCGCGGACCACCCGACGCCGCATGTCCGCCAGCCCGCCGACAAAGTCGATCACAGCGCCCCCGACGCGCACGCCATGCACATCGCTCGCGGCCGCCAGCGGATCAATGAAGAGCGCATTGATCGTGAAGTCTCGCCGGTGCGCATCCTCTTCAGCCCCCGTGAACGTCACCGCATCGGGCCTTCGCCCATCCGAATAACCATGCTCCTTGCGGAACGTCGCCACCTCGACCGTCACGCCGTGCAGCAGCACATGCATCACGCCGAACGCCTTGCCCACCTCGCGCGTCCGCTTGAAGAGCGCACCGATCCGCTCGGGCGTCGCGTCGGTCGCCACGTCGTAATCCTTCGGCGGCCTGCCCAGAATCTCGTCCCGCACACACCCGCCCGCCAGGTACGCCACATGCCCCGCCCCGCGCAGCACGCGAACAATCGAAACAGCAACCTCACGCGGCGACGCGGACATGCTCGAAGTCTAATCGCGTGCCTTCCCCTCCTCCCCCGCTCCTCGCGGGGGAGGTGGCCGAGTCATTCCGGGGGCGAGGCCGGAGGGGGCGCTCGGGGGTGCCACGGCCGATCCCGCTTCGGGTCGGTGGTGCGCTCTCGCGGAAACCCACCACCCGCCGAGGATCCCGGCGCGCCGGGAGGTGGTGGCACCCGTTTCACCATCGACTACGCTCCCCCCATGCCCCCGCCGCGCCGCGCCACCATCAGCGGACGAAAAGCCCTCCTCATCCTCGCCGTCGCCCTCTTCCTCGTCGCGGGCGTCATCTACTTCTTCGTCGTCAAACTCAAACTCGGAGGCACCGACGCCATCCGACTCCAGCCCGCCCCCGCGACCGGCGCCGCACCGAGTCAATAAAAAGACCCAAGGCTCGTCGCCCTGGGTCTTTTCAATCATCAACGACTCGAAGGCAGACTCAATCCGTCTGGCTCCGCAGCAACTTCTTCAGCAGCGGCGTGAACACCATCACCACAACGCCCGCGCCGATCGACGTCACGACAAAGAGCATGTAAAAATCGGCCCGCCCGCCGAAACTCCAGGGCATCGTGATCTCGCCGCGCTCGACCGCCTCGACCTGAGCCGCGATCAGCCCGCCGCCGAGGTTCGCGATGAACGACGAGATGAACCAGATGCCCATCAACAGCGCAACGAACCGCACCGGCGCCGCTTTGGTCACATAGGAAAGCCCGGTCGGCGAGAGGCACAGTTCGCCCATCGTGTGCAGGAAGTACGCGCCGAAGAGCCACCAGGGCGAGACCAGCGTCCCATCCTTGTTCCCCATCGCGCCCATGACCATAAAGATGAACCCGAGGCCGAGCAGGATCAGCCCCCACGCGATCTTCATCGGCTGGGTGGGGTTCATTCTCCTGCGGCCGAGCGAGAGCCAGAGCCAGGCGAAGAGCGGGGCGAAGAGGAAGATCAGGCCGGCGTTGACGGATTGGAACCACGTCGCCGGGAACTCGTAGCCGAAGACGTGGCGGTCGGTGCTCCGCTCGGCGAAGACGTTCATCGTCGACCCCGCCTGCTCGAACGCGATCCAGAAGAACGCGTTGAAGAGCATGAAGAGGAAGATCGACGCCGTCGGCCCCTTGTCCCCCGGCCTCTGGATCAAGACGAACCAAGCGCACGCCCCGACCACCACCGCCAGCCCGCCGTACACGATGACATAGGCAAGGATCGCCCGCTCCGGCTTCTGCAGCCACGCCATCCCTTCGTTCATGCTCGCAAACGCCCCGGCCTTGTACGCAAAGCCCACACCGGCCGCGATCGCACACGACACAAGGAACAGCAGGATCGAGATATTCGGCTTCCCCGCAGGCGGCAACCCGATGCCCCGCAGCAGCATGGGCCGGCCGATCATGTACATGACGAGCCCCGCGATCATGCCGACCGCGGCCGAGCCAAAGCCCCAGTGCCAGCCGACCTGTTGGCCGAGGGTGCCGCAGACGAAGGCGCACAGGAACGCGCCGAGGTTGATGCCCATATAGAAGATGCTGAACCCGCCGTCGCGGGCCGGATCGCCCGCCCTATACAACTGCCCGACCATCGTCGAGACGCACGGCTTGAAGTGCCCCGTGCCCAGGATGATGAGCGCCAGCCCGCCGATGAAGATGGACATCCCGGTGTCGTTGCTCGCCATCTCGCCGAAGCCGGACAAAGCGAGCACGATGTGCCCGAGCGCGATCAGCAGCCCGCCGAGGACCATCGAGCGGTGCGTGCCGATGAACTTGTCCGCGAGGATCCCGCCCACGACGGGGAACAGATACGCAAGCCCCGTGTACCAGCCATACAGCGTGTTCGCCTGCCCCTCGCTCCACTGCCGACCGGGGTTGATGATCTCCTTGGTGAAGAGTCCGGTGTCGGCGGCGGGGTTCAACTCCTTGATGAGATAGAGCACCAGCAGGCCGCGCATCCCGTAATACGAAAACCGCTCCCACATCTCCACAAAGAAGAGCAGGAACAGCCCCGGCGGGTGCCCCATCAGGCGCTTGCCGCCGGCGGGATCAACCTCCGCCGGCGGAAGATCGCGATCGGAGTTCTGAGAACCGTTGCCCGCAGTGTAAGACGCCATCGGTTGCTCCTCATTCGCTCGGTCAGATCGGCCCGCCGCGGCGACCCCGGCATTGTAAAGACTTGCCCCAGCAGTCTCACCGAAACCACATGTACGGCCGAAGTTGGGGGCGTCGCCCCAACCATCAAACCATCGGCCCGCCCCCCCTCCACACTACATTCCCCACCATGGCCCCACCCCCCACCCCAGGCCTTACCTCCCGATTCCTCGACACCATCGAGTGGATCGGCAACAAACTCCCCGACCCCGTCTTCATCTTCATCGCCTGCGCCGCGATTGTTGTCGTTCTCTCGGGCATCGGCGCCGCCGCCGGATGGAAGGTCGCGCTTGTCAAACCAACCGTCGCCACGCAACCCCTCCTCGACTCCGCTGGCTCGCCGATCCTCGATGAAAAAGGCGCGCCCCGTACCACCCCCGTCCTGAATGAGCACGGCCGACCCAAACTCGGCCTCCTCGAAACCGGCGAGACCCTCGCCTGCAAAAGCCTTGTCAACTCCGAGGGCATCTACTGGGCCCTCTCCAGCATGGTCCGCAACTTCACCTCCTTCGCGCCGCTCGGCCTCATCCTCGTCTGCATGCTCGGCATCGGCGTCGCCGAACGCGTCGGCATGTTCGAGGTGCTCCTGAAATGGCTCTCCTCCGCGGTCCCGCTCTCGCTGCTCACGCCGACGATCATCTTCCTCGGCACGCTCTCGCACATCGCCAGCGATTCGGGGTACCTGATCCTGCCGCCACTCGCCGCCGCGCTCTTCGCCGCCGTCGGGCGCTCGCCGCTGGCGGGGATCGCCGCCGTCTTCGCGGGCCTCGCCGGCGGGTTCAGCGCCAACATCCTCATCAGTTCCATCGACGCGGTGATGGCGGGGCTGACCGGCCAAGCCGCGCAGATCCTCGACCCCGCCTACCACGTCAATCCCATCTGCAACTGGTACTTCTTCGCCGCCTCGGCGTTCTTCCTCACCCTCATCGCCTGGCCCATCACCGCGTGGTACGTCGAGCCCAGGCTCAATCGACTCCCCCCCGAACTCGGCGGCCCGCCCGCCAACCACGCCGAACTCAAAGCCGATCAGGCCATCTCAGCAGGCGAGCGCCGCGCCGCGAAGTGGGCCATCGTCACCGCCGCGCTCGCCGTCGCCGTCGCCGCGTGCCTCATCTTCATCCCCGGCGCGCCGCTCCACGGCGTCGCCGATCCGAGCAACCCGAGAAGCCCCGCACGATGGAGCCAGGCCGTCGTCCCGCTCATCTTCTTCGTCTTCCTCGTCCCCGGCCTCGCCTTCGGCATCTCGATCGGCAAAATCCGAACCCAGAAAGACATCGCCAACGCCTTCATCCACTCGATGGCCTCGATGGCCGCCGTCATCACCCTCTACTTCTTCGCCGCCCAGTTCGTCGAGTACCTCAACTACACCAACCTCGGCAAGATGCTCGCCTTCACCGGCGGGAGAGCGCTCGTGGACCTGCAACTCTCCCCCGCGCTCCTCCTCGCGGGCGTCGTCGGCCTCTCGCTCACCTCCGACCTCGTCATCGGCAGCATGAGCGCCAAGTGGACCATGCTCGCGCCGATCCTCGTCCCCATGTTCATGATGGTCGGCATCAGCCCGGAACTCACGCAGGCGTCCTACCGCGTGGGCGACAGCGTGGTCAACATCATCACGCCGCTGAACCCCTACATGATCCTGATCCTCGCGGTGATGCAGAAATACTCAAAGAGCGCGGGCATGGGCAGCCTCATCGCGCTGATGCTGCCGTACTCGATCGTCTTCGCGGTCCTGTGGACGGCGTTCCTGATCGCGTGGGCGCAGTTGGGCCTGCCGCTGGGTCCGGGCGGGCCGCTGCATTATGTGCCGGGGGGGTGATGACATTGGGGAGTCGGGAGGTCGGGTCCGAGTCCGGTGACGGAGTGATAGGCAGGATTTGTGTCGCGGAATAAGGGGTGGAATAAGGGGTGGAATAAGGGGGGAATTAGGGGTCCGATCGGGTCTATTTTGTGAGGTACCAATAAGCGCCTCGCCCATGCCCGGCAGTCGAAATGAGCCCCAAAGTTCTGAGATTTGCCAGCTCTTCCTGCACCGCCCAATCGGGAACCTTGCCGGTGAGCCTCGCTCGGAGCTCCCGAAGTGAGATATTCTTGGAATCGGCGAGCGCCCCAAGAACTTTCCGTTGCCGGTCGGACAGAGTGCGGTGGACTTTCTCGGGTGGAACATATCGACTCGGCTTGAACCGCACCGTGACGCATCCGCCCTGCTCTTCAATGTCGGGACGCGGGAGCCCCGCGCTCCGGGTCAGTTCCGCCATGACCAGCGTTCCACGACCCCACCGCTCGACGAGCCCAACCCGATAGAGAACACCGGCGATCAAGGGATTCCAAGGGAGAGAATCGTGCGCGAGAAACAGGGCCTCGGGAGTCAGCCCAAAGTGAAGCGTTCCGGATGACGTGATCTCCAGGCGATCATCGTAGATAGCGACCGCGACGGACCCACCTCCGATGCTGTAGTCGCGATGACAAACCGCATTCGCCAGCGCCTCTCTGAGCGCCAAGGGGGGATACAGCGGATCATCTGTCCGCTCAAAGAGACCGGGCACAATCCTGCCGGCGATGGGCAGATGATCTCGAAGGAATCGGTCTGCGAGGGTCATCAGTCTGAATGCGTTGCCGAAGTATTGACGGTTGTCAGAAAACTCCGACTTATCGGTGCCCCTAAACCTCGCAACGCGAAGCAGAAGCTGCGGCAAACGGGTTTCGATGCGGCTCCCGCGCCCAAAGAGAACCACCGCGCCGCGGAGGATCACTTTCTCGCGCAAAAGGCCCAGTCCACGGAGCAGTGACGCAGGATCGCGCGTGCCCGGATCGCTCAGCCGACCGCGCCGAATCGATTCTTCCACGGTTCGGAGCAAGGTCGGTTCATGCAAATCTTCGACTGTCCAGCAATCGGCCGCTTCATTCTCCC
The DNA here is from genome assembly GCA_947085435.1 of uncultured Phycisphaerae bacterium. Classification (GTDB taxonomy): domain Bacteria; phylum Planctomycetota; class Phycisphaerae; order Phycisphaerales; family UBA1924; genus JAEUIV01. Next base: position 12,368 of record CAMTWL010000036.1, on the reverse strand, counting down.
ATCTCTGGGTTCCGTGTAGCCGCTCCACAAGCAGCCGGTTGTATTCCTCGCGGGACATCTCAGCGGTCGTATTGCCGACTCGCTTGTAAGCCGTGCCCCGAACCGAATAAGGGCGGCTGGTTCCGGTCGCGACCGAAATCACAATGGCCTCCCGCCCATCGCCGCACACCACTCGTTCGATGCTGGGAAAAACGGGAGGATCAATCTCCTGAATCTCACGAGCGACGTCTTCGATGGTTTTGTCTGAGACTTGCTGGCCAACGAGATCGCCAGAAGGCTCGACACCGATCACGAGCCGACCACCCCGCGTGTTGAGAAAGGCGCAAACGGTGTGCAAAGCCACCCGCAACGTACTCGTCGACCGCTTCATCTCGAACACCTCGGATTCGCCAGATCGACAGTCCGATTTGAGTTGATCGAGGTTCATGCTCAAGACCATAGGACGCGAAGATTCCACACCAGAAGAATCGGTCGCCGCGAAAACCTTGGAGCGAGCATAGCGGATGCATCGGCAGAGCCGGAATGAAAAGAGCCCGCGGACCCTTGCCCGCGGGCTTCATTTGTTTCACAAAAACATAGAGCCTCAGGTACTCTCCGCCGCCGCCCCCACCGCCTTCGCCTCCTCCGGCTTCGGCGTCTCCTCGCCCTTGAACACCAACTTCTCGTCGTTCGCCTCGGCCGTGCCCACCTTGGTCACGAGGATGCGCCCCTTGCCCTGGAACTCGCCCGTCAGCAGCGACTCCGACATCGGGTCCTCGATGTACTGGCTGATCGCGCGCCGCAAGGGCCGAGCGCCGAAGTCGGGGTTGAACCCCTTCTCGATCAGGAAGTCCTTCGACGACTGGTCCAGGATCAGTTCCCACCCCTGCTCCGCGAGCCGCTTGCGCAACTTGTTGGTCTCGTAGTCCACGATCGTGATGAGATTCTCCTTGCTCAGCGGGCGGAAGACGATCACGTCGTCGAGGCGGTTGATGAACTCGGGGCGGAAGTAGCGCTCGATCTCCTTGAGCAGGAGGGTCTTCATGCCCTCGAAGTTGCCCTCGGGGTCGCGCTTGGTGAACCCGAACCCGCCGCCCCCCTTGATGAGGTCGGCCCCGATGTTCGAGGTCATGATCAGGAACGTGTTGCGGAAATCGACGTGACGCCCGTAGGAATCCACGAGCCGCCCCTCCTCCATGATCTGGAGGAGCATGTTGAACACGTCGGGGTGCGCCTTCTCGATCTCGTCGAGCAGCAGCACCGCGTAAGGCCGGCGGCGGATCCGCTCCGTCAACTGCCCGCCCTCTTCATAGCCCACATAGCCGGGCGGCGCGCCGACCAGCCGCGACACGTTGTGCTTCTCCATGTAGTCGCTCATGTCGAGCATGATGAGGGCGTCCTCGTCGCCGAACATGAACTCCGCGAGCGCCTTGGCGAGCAACGTCTTGCCGACGCCCGAGGGGCCGATGAAGATGAACGACCCCATGGGCCGCTTCGGGTCTTTCAAGCCGGCGCGGGCCCGGCGGATCGCCTTCGAGATCGCTTTGATGGCGTCGTCCTGCGCCACCACTTTCTTGTGGAGTTCGTCCTCGAGGTGGAGCAGCCGGGCCGCCTCCTCTTTTTCGAGCCGGGTCAGCGGCACGCCCGTGATTTTGGACACCACCTCCGCGATGATGTTCTCATCGACCACGCCGCCGGATTCCTTGCTCTTCTCGCGCCATTCGAGGACCGAGCGCTCCTTCGATCGGCGGAGTTTTTCGACTTTGTCGCGGAGTTCCGCGGCCTTCTCGTAGTCGGCCCCCTTCACCGCCTCGTCCTTCGCCACCGACAACTGCTCGATCTGACCCTCGATCTCCGCCAGGTTCGGCGGCTTGGTCATCGTCTTCAGACGAACCCGCGCCCCCGCCTCGTCGATCACGTCGATCGACTTGTCGGGCTGCACCCGCCCCGTGATGTACCGGCCCGACAACTCGACCGCCAACTTGATCGCCCCGTCCGTATACCGAACCCGGTGGTGGCTCTCGTAACGGTCCCGCAGCCCCATGAGGATACGCACCGTCTGCTCCGGCGTCGGCGGGTCAACCGTGATCGACTGGAAGCGACGCGCGAGGGCCGCGTCCTTTTCGATGTACTTCCGGTACTCGTCAAAGGTCGTCGCGCCGATGCACTGGATCTCGCCGCGTGCCAGCGCCGGCTTGAGAACGTTGGAGGCATCAATCGCCCCCTCGGCCCCGCCCGCGCCGACCAGCGTGTGCAACTCGTCGATGAAGAGGATCAGGTTCTGCGCCCGGCGAACCTCGTTCATCACCGCCTTGATCCGTTCCTCGAACTGGCCGCGGTACTTGGTGCCCGCGACCATCATCGCCAGGTCCAGCACCACCACACGCCGATCGTGCAGCAGGTCCGGCACTTCCTGATTGATGATCTGCTGCGCAAGCCCCTCGACGATCGCGGTCTTGCCAACGCCCGCTTCGCCCAGCAAAACAGGGTTGTTCTTCGTCCGACGGCACAGCACCTGCACCAGGCGCTCGATCTCTCGCTCGCGGCCGATGACGGGGTCCAACTGCCCTTCCTGTGCGAGCGCCGTCAGGTCGCGCCCGAAGGAATCGAGCGCCGGGGTCTTGCTCTTCGCCTGCGCGCCCCGAGCGGGGGTGGCCGCGCCGCCGTTGCCCTCCTTGCCCGCAGGCGGAGTGCCCGAGTTCTCCGGCTCTTCCTTGTCAACGCCCGCGCCGAGCAGGTTCAAGACCTCCTCGCGCACCTCGTCCAGTTTCAAGCCGAGGTTCATCAGCACCTGCGCCGCCACGCCGTCGTGCTCGCGCAGCAACCCGAGCAACAGGTGCTCGGTGCCGACGTAGTTGTGGTTCAGGTTCCGCGCTTCCTCGATGGCGTACTCGATGACTTTCTTGGCGCGGGGCGTCTGGGGGAGTTTCCCCATGGTGACCATCTCCGGGCCGGCGTGGACGAGTTTCTCGACCTCCAGCCGCACCTTGCGCAGATCGACGTCCAGGTTTTTCAGCACGTTCGCGCCGACACCGGAGCCTTCCTTCACGAGCCCGAGCAGGATGTGCTCGGTCCCGATGTATTCGTGGTTAAAGCGCTGGGCTTCCTGGTTGGCGAGCGCCATGACTTTGCGGGCACGATCTGTGAACCTCTCAAACATCGAGGGCCTCCATCGGGATTGTTGCCCGACTTCATCGGCCGGGAGCCGCCCCGGCCACACCACACTTCCAACTCGCACGCCGCGCCGCCGACCGCTCCGACTCACCCGCACCGAGGGCGGGGGCCGTGAGGCCGAGATTATAGGTCGGCGATCACGCCTTCCCGAATAATCTCTCCCTGCGAACGACGTGCCTGACCCGCGTGACTCCCTATGCGTGTTCCCTTCTCCCAGCCCATCTTCACCCCGCGTGGCACGCCCTTTCCAGGGCGTGGCGCGGGCCGGCACGGGCTGGAAAGCCCGTGCCACTTCCAAGCGACACGCCAACAACCCCACCATGTCATACGCCCCTGCCGATCTGGCAGATTCAATCAAGTGGTGATGAACACGCTTGCATGTCGGTGTTCGGGTTTGGGACGCCGGTCGGACAACGAGTTCTCGCCCACACGCCTTGGATACGACCCTCATGCCCATTCTCTTTTGCGAGAGCGGAGCATCCCGAGTCGGCCATATGTCGATGGTCCGATGGTTTAGGCAAGGCGCCTGCAGAGTCTACGCAGGCCGTCTGCGAACTCTGGTATCTGCGAGTCTCCACACCCCGGCTTCATGAGATCGACATGCTGCATGATTGTGGCGGCATACTCGACACCGCCGGCAAGGGGCGAGATTCCTACGCCGTTCAATGCCTCTCGCAACCGCCGCTTGTAGAGATCCCTCTCGCACTTGTACTCAGGCGCGTCGACTCGGATGTCTGCGCGAACAACCGTTTGCAACGCCGATTGGTCAAGTAGCCACCGTTCAATGTGCGGGTCGGGAACACCAAACACCAGATGATCGTTTGCCACCCCCAACTTGTCTGCAATGTCAAGCATTTCCCTCTTTCTCTCCGCCGGACCGTGGCAGTTCCCATCGATCATCACGATCATGAATGGACTCGCTACTCCCGGCATTCCTGAAAGATCCCGGAGGAATTTCTTTAGTGAAGTCTGAACGGGCCCGTAGCCGCCGCCAATCCGAACATCGAGGCGAAGCGCTGCGAAGCCTTCTTCCTTGCGGATTCGATTCCAGAGTGACTCCAACACCGCTCGATGAGCATCGTCCTCGACGAAGCAGGGAATCGTTGGCTTGTCAGGCACCAAAATCACCCCGCACGATGCGCTCCTGCAGACTGGTCGGGGTGTCTTCGGGCGCGTCCAATGCCTCGGTGATGGCAGAAGGCTGATACAACGGCTCGTGACTCGCGAGCGAACTGAACTCTGTTCCTGAGTCTCCTCGTCTGCAGAGCAGCAAGCAGTCATGTGGAAGATTCTCGGCAAGAAGTGGGCTGTGCGTATTCACGATAAGTTGAAATGCATGTGCCTCGCCCACATTCTCCAGCACGCGAGCCATCGCTCGAATTCGGTTGGGATGGACCCCATTCTCGGGCTCTTCAAAACCGACCACGGTTGCAGGCGTTGCTGGTTGGAGGATTGCCAAAAGTCCCAGCACGCGCAGCGTGCCCTCTGACATCACGCGAGCCGAATACTCCGTCCCACGATCCTTGATAAACAATCGAAGAAGCCCGTCATCGCCTCGTTCGACCCGAAGATCCTGAATACTGGGCAGTATCAATCCGAGAGCCCGCTTCGTAGCGTCGTACTGCGCTGGGTCACGACGCTCGAGATTGTGGAAGAACGAGGCCAAATCTCCCCCGAAGCGAGTGGGAACTGATGTGACCTTGAGATCGTTGTCGGCCCTCATTTCGCGCGGTTCGAAATAATAAAATCGCCATCCGGCCAACTCCCTCTTCATCGCCTCAAGATGTGGGTAGTGGGGAGCGTAATGCGATCGAGAAAGAATCGTGTAGGGCAGGCCGGTTTCAAACTCCATCGGCCTCGCGCCCTGACCCTCCATTCGCACTCGAAACACGTTCGGGCTTTCTCCCTTCGATTCGCGAGAGATAAAGGCTGACCGCGATTCTTTTGGCTCTGACCCACTCTTTTTAAGGGCCTCCAATCGTTCGTCCACGACGCCGAGAGCATTGTCTTGGGGGCGGTACTCGATTTCCAATCGATATCGGAGCAACTTTTCTGTCACTCTTGGGGACTCCTCCTTCGCGGAGTCGAAAGCCTTGCGGCGGCGAGATATCTCATCTTCCGTTTCTGTGATCACCCTCGGACTCAGCTCAACGTCTATCTCGATTGAAAAGCGCAGACTTGGTTTTTGAAGGGCGCCACGTAGCCCCTCTTCGTCGAATGAGAACGCCTCGATGATCCGGCCTCGATGTTCTCGAAACGCTTCTTCAAGTGTTGGCGCTAGAGCAAGACTTGACACTAGCCCAAGCGCATCCAATAGATTGCTCTTGCCCGCCGCATTGGGCCCGACGATGACGCAAAGGTTTCCTGGGAACTGCACCTCGACATCGCGGAGCGACTTGTAGCCCTTGATGTGAACGCGTTTTATCATTCGGCAAGATACCCCTTCATATTACAGTTTAGCGTATCCCTCATCTCTGCCCTGCTACCCCCGCATCCCCCGCGCCGCCGCGAACGCCGTCTCCAGCGCCTGCTGATAGTTCAGCCTCGGATCGCACAGGCTCGCGTAGTTCGCTGTCAGATCATCTTCCGAAATCCCCGCCGCGCCGCCCACGCACTCCGTCACGTCCTCGCCCGTCAACTCCAGGTGCAGCCCGCCGAAGATCGTTCCCGCCGCCCGGTGTACCTCGCCGGCCAACGCCATCTCCTTCAATACATCATCAACACTCCGCGTCTTCACGCCGCTCTTGGTGCTCTGGGTGTTGCCGTGCATCGGGTCGCAGACCCACAGCACATGCCGCTTCAGCGTCGGCGCATCCTTCACCGCGCCGAGCAGCGCCGGCAGCGCCTCCTTGATCTTCCCCGCCCCCATCCGATGGATCACCACCAGCCGACCCGCCTCGTTGTCCGGGTTCAGCACATCAATCAGTTCCAAGAGTTCGCTCGGCTTGCACGCCGGCCCGATCTTCACCCCGATCGGATTCCTTATACCCCTGAAATACTCCACATGCGCCCCGTCCAGGCTCCGCGTCCGCTCGCCGATCCAAGGCAGGTGCGTCGTGAGATTAAAATACCCGCTCTTCCTCGGCACCGGCCGCGTCTGCGCGGATTCGTATTGAAGATTCAGCCCTTCATGGCTCGTGAAAAACTCGACGCGCGTCAGATCGTCGATCGACGCCTCGCCCAGGATCTCCGTGAGCCGGAGCGCCTCGCCCAGTTCCCGCGTCATCCGCTGGTACTGCTCGCGCAACTCCGCCGACAGCCCCGCGTGCTCCATGAAACGCAGGTCCCAATACTCCGGGTGGTGCAGGTCCGTGAACCCGCCGTCGATCAGCGAGCGGATGAAGTTCAGCGTCATCGCCGCGTGCTGATACCCACGCACCATCAAATGCGGGTTCGGCCTCCGCGCTTCCTCCTCAAACTCCACGGAGTTCACCAGGTCGCCGAAGTACGACGGCAGCGTCACGCCGTCGCGCGTCTCCGTCTGACTCGATCGTGGCTTCGCATACTGACCCGCGAACCGCCCCACGCGGATCACCGGCTTCCGCAGCCCATGCACCAAAACCAGCGACATCTGCAGCAGAATCTTCAGTTTGCTCGCGATCGAATCCGCCCGGCAATCCGCCAGCGTCTCGGCGCAATCACCCCCCTGCAACAAAAAGCGTTCGCCCCGCTGCGCCCCCGCGATCAGCGAGCGCAGCCGTTCGATCTCCCCCGACGTCACCAGCGGCGGCAGCGACCGCAACTTGCCCACGGCGGCGTCCACGGCCGCGCGATCGTGGTAGACGACCTGCTGGGCCGCGAGACGCTCTTTCCAGGATTCCGGCGACCACACCGCCGGGAGTTTCCAAGGCATGTTCCGATTCTCCAGTTCCCGGTGGCACGGGCTTTCAGCCCGTGTCGTCCTCGCCAAACCGAATCAGCCCCCGTAAAACCGCGATCCGCACGCATGGGGGGCGAGAGTATAGGTCGTTGATGGTGATCGGCCGTTGCTTCGACTCGCGCGACCAACTCAAATGGAATCTGAAAATAAATCGCAACCAGACCTCAAGCGCTCATTCCGCCCCGCCCGCACGCCGATACACGCCGACGCTGGGGCCTTCTTCCCGCTCGGGAAAGACCCGTCCCGGCCGCCCGTTGAGTGTGTCGCGGGCGACACTCGCATCCGCCCCCGGCACAGTCGGCCGCGCGCCACGCCGGAGGCTCCGAACGGAGTCGAACCCATGCCGATGAACAAGTCCCGCAGCAACACCCGTCGCAAGTCGTCGAAAACCAGGGCGCGTCGCACGGCCAAAACGACGCGCCGCACCACCAGCCGCTTCGCCAAGAAGTCGCCCACCAAGTCCCGCACCCGCCGCACCGCTCGCACCGCGAAGAAGGCCACCCGCCGCTTCTCGAAAAAGGCCGGCGCCAAGCGCACCCTCAAGAAGTTCTCGAAAAAGAACACGACCAAGCGCTACGCCCCGAAGAAGACCTCGGCGAAGAAGACCTACGCGAAGAAGTACGCCAAGAAGCCGACCGCCCGCAAGGCCTACGCGAAGCCGACGAAGAAGTTCGCCAGCAAGTTCGGCAACCGGAACTCCAGCCAGTTCAACTCGAACTTCTACCCCTTCTCGTTCTTCAGCCGCACGAACGCCTCGCGCACGAACTCGAACCGCCGCTACGGCCGCAAGGCCGCCTGATCGTGTGGCTTCTGCCCTGAGAAGCATGTGGTAGCGCCTCACCAACTCTCCTTGGATTTGTAAGGGCCGCGACGCCTGGAGGCGCTGCGGCCTTTTGTTTTCCGACGTATGAACGAGCCGCGAGCGCCAGCGACCGGTCCCTGTCCTCTCCCGCGATGAGCGGGAGAGGTCCGGTGCCCCGCCGCGGAACCCTGGGACAGGACCAACACCAACACATCTTCTTTGTGCACTGGATACCACCCCTCGCCTCAATGCCGGCGCGGCAGAGGAAGCCGATGGCCGCAGGATCGGTAGAGGGAGAAGCACGGTCGAGGCGAAAACACCTCGACGCGTGGCACCCGAACGGACAGGGGGGATTCAGTGGACGGTGCCACCCGCCCATGGCCGCCGTTCTAGGCGGAATCCCTATTTTGTCACCAGGGCAATCGCATTATCCATTTCGCGGACAAACACACCCTGTTCCTGCTCTGCCAACGAGGTTTATTTCCGAGTGTTTGGTAAGCGGTAGCCGATAATGCGATTGCCCTGATTTTGTCACCGAATTTCCTTGACAATCGCCCTATTGTGGGGCAAACTGCCAACATGCGGTCGGGCGGTTCGTCCCGTCTCGTGGACAGGCGCTACGCGGCCCGGAAGGAGAGGAAACATGTCACACGTCCGATTGGCCCTTGCCGCCTCGTTGTTTATTGGCGCGCCCTCGTTCGGCGCGGTGACGTACTTCACCGATCAGAGCGCGTTCCACATCTTCAACGCCGCCGATGGGAAGGTTCTCAAGGGCGTCGAGACCTTCGAGGAATCGACCATCGGCCCGATGGGCAAGGCCTTCTTCCCGAACTCGCTCCAGAACGGCGTGCCGCGGCCCTTCTTCCCCAACGGCATCGAGGAGACCAACCTCATCATCCAGACCAACGTCACGCCGGCGCCCCTCGCGCCGTTCCCGAACCCCGGCACCAGCCAGAACTCGCTCTATGTGGCCGGCCCCGGATTCATCGGGTCGAACAGCGTCAATGTCGGCTCCGACGAGTTCCTGAACAACCTGCTGTCGAGCCTCGACCTGATCTTCACGACGCCTGACAAGACCGGCGTCGGCGTTGACCTCTCGCGCTACCAGGGCTTCGGCAACAGCGGGTTCATCATCGGCGTCTACGACAATGGCAACAACTTCCTCGGCTCGTTCGCGATCCCGGGCCCGATCCCGTTCGGGCCTGCCAAGGTCTTCTTCGGCGTGTGGTCCGACGTCACGATCGGCCGCCTCAACATCTGGGGCGATGACATGGGGCCCTCGCCCTTCGGCGTGGACAACATCGAGATGTGGATCCCGACGCCCGGCGCGGCCATGCTGCTGAGCCTCGGCGCCCTCGTCGCGGGCCGCCGCCGCCGCTGAACGATTCGCTCGCTCGGATACCCGGTGGGCGGGTGGCACCGGTTATGGAACGAGATCATCGAGAACCGCGCGTGCCACCGATTACAGTCCTCGGTAATCGGTGTCTTCGCGAAGCCAGCGTCCACCGGGACAGCACCGGTTACAGAAGACCGTAACCGGTGGCACGGGAACAGTCCTCGGTAATCGGTGGGCGGCGGGTGGCCCCTCTTCGCCGATCCCGTGCCACCGATTACCGTCTTCGGTAATCGGCGCGGCCGTCCAACGGATCTTGAAAACCACGAGCGGTATCCTCCGCGCCCGACGCGCGTCGTGGAGACTCCTGACGACACCTTCCGCCGCCGGGGCACCGATTTCTTAAGGGAATCAGCGGCACGCTGACACATCACTCCCGAACCGCGTGGCGTTCGGCGTTAGCATTTTGCCCGAGGCGTCGAGTGGTGATGCGGAGGAATCATTCCCTCGCTGGCGCGTCGGGCTCTGAAAGACCGCGCCGGTACCATCCTTGGATGCACGACGCCGCTGGCGATGTTCAGGAACTTGATCGCCTCGCGCAGCGTTACGCGCAACTGACCGAGGCGCTCCGCACCGTCATCGTCGGGCAGCACGAGGTCATCGAGCAACTCTTGGTCGCGGTGTTCTGCGAGGGGCACACGCTGCTCGTCGGCGTGCCGGGGCTTGCCAAGACGCTCCTCGTCCGCACGCTTGCGTCGGCCCTCAGCCTCGACTTCAAACGCATCCAGTTCACCCCCGACATGATGCCCAGCGACATCCTCGGCGCGGAACTCCTGCAATCCGACCCCACCACCGGCTCGCGCTCCATGCACTTCATGCCGGGGCCGATCTTCGCCAACATCGTCCTCGCCGACGAGATCAACCGCACGCCGCCGAAGACGCAGGCCGCGCTGCTGGAGGCGATGGCCGAGCGGCAGGTCTCGATCGCCGGGCGCACCATTCGGCTGCAATCGCCCTTCATCGTCGTCGCAACGCAGAACCCCATCGAGCAGGAGGGAACCTATCCCCTTCCCGAAGCGCAACTCGATCGTTTCATGTTCGGCCTGCGGATGACCTATCCGAAAGCAACAGAAGAGCGCCGCATCGTCGCGGCGGGTGACGAGATCGCGGAGCGGGCGGCGCTCGTGCAACCCCTCTTCGGCGGCGAAGAACTCGCCCGCCTTCGGCGACTCATCGGCCAGGTCCCCGTCAGCGAGTACGTCGTCGAGTACGCCGTCGCCCTGGCGCGTTCCACCCGCCCCGGCGACGAAGCGTGCCCGGCTTCCATCAGCAACTACATCTCATGGGGAGCCGGCCCGCGCGCCGGGCAGGCGCTCATTCTGGCCTCGCGCTGCCTCGCGGTTCTCGAAGGCGAGCCGACGCCCTCGGCGGAGCATGTTCGACGGCTGGCCCCGGCGGTGCTGCGGCATCGGCTGGTGCTGAACTACACCGCCGCGTCCGAGGGGGTGGATACCGAACAGATACTGGACAACTTGCTTCGCGTGACCAAAGAGCCTGATTATCGCTAAAGATTTGTGCGATTCATGGCTTGTCTCGGACACAATTCAAATGAACAATGATGGTGCCGGTATGGAGTCCCGGTCGTTGAGTCAAGATGGGCAAGCGCGCACAGGGGAGAAAGCGCATGCTCGAAGTCACGATTTCGTCAAAAGAAGGCAAGACACTCAAACGCTATGAACTCACAGGGTCCCGCCCGCTGAATGTGGGTCGGGGGTCGGTCTGTGATATTCAGGTGCCGCTGATGGACGTGTCGCGGGAGCACGCGACGCTGGAACCCGTCGGCGAGGTGTGGGTGCTGAAAGACCTGGATTCCACGCACGGCTGCGTGGTTCGGGGGGAGCGGGTGCGGGCGGTGCCGGTGATTGCTGGGTTGGAAGTCCGGCTTGGGAGCGCACGGATGCGGTTCTCGAACCTGGCGGACCGGATCGGGGCCGAGTTGAACGCGATTCTGCTCGAAGAAGCGGACCCGAACGCTGCGACGGGCGAGCCGATGGGGGAGGCGCTGCCCCGATTGCTCCCGATTGCGGAGGGATCGGAGCCGAAGAAGGGTTGGCGGCTTCGCTGGGCGTCGTGAGGGGTTTCAATCCCTATTGAAATACGAACCGGCGCGATTTCGCGCCGGTTTTTTGTTGGGTCGTCGCTTGCCCATGTGACGGTGCTGGACATCTGGTGCGAGATTCGGAACGCCATTCGTGGTAGTCGGCGGGCCGGGAACACCTGTGAGTACACCACCGGTTTGGATTTGACTTGGTAACGATTGTATTGAATGATTGGATTAGCGAACACGGAAAAGGCATCAAACGTATGACCGGATAGCCAGACGTAGACCCTCAAGACGAATCATCTCTCTCTCCTCCTGCGCCCCGCGGACGAAACGTTCGCGGGTCGCTTGTTTTTGGAGTGGGAATGAGGGCGAATGATTGCGATTATTCGGATCGCGTGAAGAACGTGCGTTCGAGATGCGCGGTGCGGGATGGGAACGGACATGGAACGATCCTGCCGCCCGCTGGCGCGGGCTCAGGAGGATTCGTCACTCTTCAGCGGGATGCAAGTTCCGCATCGCCGAACGGGGCTGTGGCGAAATGTTTCGGAAGTGTGTACCTATTGAAAACGCCGTTTTGACCGCAAGGGCCGCTGTCAAGTCGGGTGCTAGTTCAGCGGATATTTCTTGATCGCCAGTCCCATACAGGCGAACGAAAATAGCCCGAACCCAAGACCCATCCTGAGCGGGTGTGGCTTCTCTCGGGTTTCTGACACTTCGCCCGAGTCGAACATCCTGTCCCCGTCGATCCTGTCGGCATAAGGGGCCGACGCAAGCGATCCAAGCACAAGGGCGCAAAACGCCGCGTTCATGGTGGCTCGGAGTTTCGGACTGTCCTTGGAGAGTTGAGCGCCGAACAAGTAGAGGATTCGACCGAATCCGGCGAGTAGCAGGAATCGAAACGCGGTCCACAATCCCAAGGCGATTTCTTCGCCCATGTTATCCCCGCTTCTTCTTGGCCCTAACAGCCTGTTGAACAACCCCCCGCATCGCGCCATTCACCGATCCGGCGTGTGCGGAGGCGCGCCGCGGCTGCGGCGGCGCGCAGGGTCCACACAAGACCGATGAGCGCCGCGAGCCGGCGTGCGGCGATCGCGAC
>CAMTWL010000035.1:0-15789 GCA_947085435.1 uncultured Phycisphaerae bacterium | reverse complement strand
CTGCCCGAGTTTTGGTGGGGCGGGCTTCCAGCCTGCCCGAGTTTTGGTGGGGCGGGCTTCCAGCCTGCCCGAGTTTTGGTGGGGCGGGCTTCCAGCCTGCCCGAACTGTTTCGAGCGAGCAGGCAGGATGCCTGCTCCACCAGCAGGCAGGTCTCCGCGGCGATTCTTCGAGATGCCTGCCCCACCTCAATTGAAACCGCCCTACTCCCCCGAATCAAACCCCACCGCCTCATTAAACTCCCGATCCCGCGCCCTCGGCAGGCAGTGCCCCATCCCTTTGTAGATGTGCAGGTCCACCGCCGCGCCCCGCGATTTCAACGCCGCCGCGAACTCGCGGTTGGAATCGGCCCCCTCGTCCTGCGCGCCCGTCCGGCGCGCGGAGCGCGGCCTGACGCATTCGCATCGAATGCGGGGGAGGTTGCCTCCGACTTTGGAATGCCGCGCGTCTACCCGGCCTCGCCGCGGCGAGGCCGGGTAGACGCAAAGACTCTTCACGCGAACTACCGCGCCGGCGACGGCTTGCGCGGCTCCGCCTCTTTCCGCACCGGCGGCGTCGGCCCCGTCGCCAGCGCCGCGCATTGGGCTTCGAGCGCCTGGCGACGCGCGACCTTCACGGCGATGACGCCGATGAACGCCCACACCACCATCGCGATGGTGCAGACCACCCGCACGCGCCCCATGCTCAGCCAGATGCCGAGGACCGCGAACGCCGCCGCCGCGGCGTAGAGCGTCAGGACCGCCCCGCGCACGCCGAGCGACCGCTTGAGCATGTGGTGCAGGTGCTGGTCGTCGGCGGAGGAGAAGGGTTTGCCCGCCAGTTTCCGCCTTACCAACGCCAGGACGGTGTCGATGATCGGGATCGAATAGATGATGAGGCCGGCGACCACGAGGTGGGTCCGGCCCGTGTCGCCCAGCATCAGGACGATGACAATCGTGACATAGCCCATCAGGAGCGAACCGGCGTCGCCCAGAAATATCGCCGCGGGATTGAAGTTGTGCGGCAGGAACCCGAGACACGACCCGAGCAACGCCAGCGCCAGCACCACGCGCGCCGAGTCCAGCCTCCCGTCGTCCGTGGCCGCCAGCCACAGCGCCATGACCAACAGACCGATGGAGGCGATGGCGGTCACGCCGCTCAAGAGCCCGTCCAGCCCGTCGATCAGGTTGCTCGCGTTGCACGCGCCGAGGACGAAGACCGCGATGATGACGACGCCCGCCCAGTAGATCACGTCGATGACCAGCGACGACCCGTAGCCGGGGATCTCGAAGGGCAACGGGATGCGGTACACAAGGTCCTGATTGCCGAAGAGCGCGCCGATGGGCTGGAGCAGCCCGGTGGCGACCTTGGTCCCGATGTCTTGGTACGAGAGGGCGGCGGCGGCGAGAAGTTGCCCGCCGATCTTCGACCTCGGGATCAGGTGGGCGATGTCGTCGAGCAGGCCCGTGAACATGATGGCGAACATGCCGACGAGGACCGAGATCGGGACGGGCGACTGCTCGAACCGGGATTCGTGCGGCTCGAACACATTGATGGTCTTGCCCCCGATCACGAGGTCCGGCGCGATATAACTGAACGTGATCGCGGCCAGCATCCCCAGGAACACCGCCACGCCGCCCAGGTACGCGATCGGGACGCGGTGAATCTTTCGTGATTCGCTCGGCCGATCGACGATCCCGTTGGCGATCGCAAGCCGTCGCATGATCGGCGTCACGATGAGCGTCACGAGAAACGCGACGATGAAGACGCCGATATACCCGTGAAAAATATCGAGGGCCGTCTCCACCGAGGGGACCGGCAGCGCGCTCTCGAACGCGGCTTCAAGGTCCGCGGGTTCGGTCGCGACCGATCCCAGCCCCGAGGGAGCGCCTGGGGCTTGCTGCGCGAGGATCAAAGGCATTGGGTTCGGCATCGGGGGGGTCTGTCAGGGCGCTGAGTTCATTTATTGATCGGACGCACACCACCCCCGGGTGCGGGCAACATCACGGATGGTCCGTGCCAGATCGATCGATGGCTCGAACCCCACGGCTCCCCTGATCCGGCGGAGGTCGGGCCTCCGCTGACGAAGGTCCTCGAAGCCGGGAGCGTACGCACGATCATAGGGGATCATCACCGGCTCGATCGTGGAGTTCAGAGTGCGCGACACCAACCGGGCCAGGTCCATCATGCTTATCGGTGAATCCGACCCGAGATTGAAGACTCGGCCGTGGCATGAATCTGATTCGAGCATTTTCGGCAACATCGGCGCGATGTCCCGAACATCGCAGAAACATCGGGTCTGCGTGCCGTCGCCGTAGACCTCCGGCGGCCGGCCCGCCAGGACGGCGTCAACAAAGTTCGGCAAGACCATGCCGTATTCCCCCACCTGCCGGGGGCCGACGGTGTTGAAGAAGCGTGCCACGACCACCGGCAGGCCCGACCGCGCGTGGTGGGCGAGGGCGAGGTATTCGTCGATCGCTTTGGTGCAGGCGTACGACCAGCGGAGCGCGGTGGTGGGGCCGTAGACGCAATCATCGTCTTCGCTGAAGGGGCTTTTCGTTCCCTTGCCGTAGACCTCCGAACTCGACGCGATGAGGACCGTCGGCGGGGTCAGACCGCGAACCGAGTACGACGCGGCATAGTGCAGCACCGCCGATGACTCCGCGATGTTGGTTTCGATCGACTCGATCGGCTGCTCGATGATGCGTTTGACGCCGACGGCGGCGGCGAGGTGATAGACCTGATCGAACCGCACGCCCGCCGAGAAGGATTGGACCGCGTCGGACGCGTCCGCTTCGATGATCTTCAATCGCGGCTGCTGGTCGGGGGTCGGCAGGTTGGTGCGCCGTCCCGTCGAGAAGTTGTCCACGACAACGACCTCGTCGCCCCGCGCCAAAAGATGATCCACCAGGTGCGACCCGATGAACCCGGCGCCGCCCGTCACCAGGCAGCGCTTCCTGCGCGGATGTTCGTCGCTCGTTCTGCTCACTCGGGCGCTCCTTGCGCCGTGAAGAATAGCGAGCGTTGATCCGAACTCACGCCGGGCGTCACGCCGCCGCTTCGGGCTTCGCCTCGCTCGCTTTCCCGTTCTTGTCCTTGACGGTTGCGGCCTCGCGGCCGTACTCGTGCGTCACCTGGAAGTTCCGCTTGAAGTACCCGCCGGCGCTCGGCTTGACGGCGTTGACCACGACGCCCAGGAACTCCGCGCCCGTGTCGCCTAACTGGTTCCGCAGCCGCGCGACAAGCCCTCGCTTCTCGCAGAGTGCGCGGACCACCATCACCGTGGCATCGCAGTGGGCCGCGATCGCCAGCGCGTCGCCCGCGACGACGCCCGGGGTGGAATCGACGAGGATCAGGTCGTACCGCTGCTTGAGGTCGCGGAAGATGGAGGCGATCACCTGCCCCGTGAAGCGCTCGTACACCGGCACGTCCCGCTTGCCGCAGGGCAGCAGCGACACGTTCGGGACGCTGGTCGCATGGATTGTTTGCTCGACGGTCGCGTTCCCGAGCAGCAGGTCGGTGAGCCCCGGGCCGTCGCTTGTCCCAAAGATCGAGTGCATCGCCGGTCGGCGGAGGTTGGCGTCGATGACCAGCACCCGCAGGTCGGTGGCCGCCGCGTTGACCGCGAGGTTGGAGATGAGCGACGACGAGCCGGAACCGGGAAGCCCGCTGACGATCATCACCGAGCGCAGCCCGCGGGTGTTCAACTCCTTCATGAGGTTGGCACGGATCTGACGCACGCTCTCGGCGATCAGCCCGGCGGGCCGGTCCCGCGCCGCAAGTTCGGTTCGCTCAGGGGCGGTGGGGTCCATCGAAAGTTCGGGGATCAGCCCCAGCACGCGCGTGCGGGGGATGAGCGCGACGTCGTGCGGCCCGCGGATGCGCTGCTCGCGGATCTCTTTCAGCGTGATCAACCCCGCCACCAGGCCGGAGCAGAGGAAGGCGCCGAGGATGGTCGTGGGGATGATCCTCGGGAACGCGAGCTGGTCGGGGATCTGGGCGTTCTGGAGCACGCGGACGCGGGAGCCGCGAGACTGGAGGAGGCGCATCTCGGAGACGTTTCTTTCCATGTCCGCTTTTTTCTCGACCTTCTCTGTGCGCTCGACGGCCCAGTCCTCGAACTGCTTGAGGGCGTGCGTGGTGCTCTCCAGTTTCTGGGTGGCGACCGAGAGCCGGTCCTCGAGTTCGGAGATGCTCGCCTCTTGATTTTTGAGGCTGTTGGAAAGGTTGTCGACCACGGTGGTGAAGGTTTCGGACATCTGCGAGGTCTGCATGCTGTCGCGTTCGGCTTCCTCGGCGCTCAGGCGGCGTCTGATGAGCATGACCTCGCGGTGGTTCTCGCCGAAGGTCTCGCGCGCGGAGCGGAGCGCCGACTTGAGGGACGCGATGGTGGCTTCGCGCTCGAGGATGATGGGCTTCCTCTGGACCTCGTCGCGGATGGCCTCGGGGAAGAGCGGACCGCCCGGGTTGTTCAGCATTTCCTCGTAGGACTTGTGCTGCTGCTTGGTCGACTCGAAGTCCTCGTGCATGCGGACCAGCGCGGGCTGGAGGTTCCCCACCTCGGAGTAGGCCACCGTGTTCTCCTGGCGGAGCGAGGTCATCTTCTCCTTCGCCATCAAGGCTTCGATGCGGGCGTCGATCTGCTCGACGTCCTTGCCCAGGTCGCGGGCGACGGTCTCGAACTGCTGGATGAGGTCGCGCATGTCCTTGCCCGATCGGGAGCCGGTGTCGTCAAGGAACACGTTGGAGATCGCGGTCGCGATGTTCGGGGCGTCGTCCTTGTGATGCGTCCCCACGACAAGCAGCATGATGTTGGTGTCGGGGACCGCGCGGGTGCTCACGATCTTGCGGAGTTTTTTCAGCGCGGCGACGGGGTCGATGTTGCCGCTCGCGTTGGTGTATGCTTTGGCCCACGCCGTCTCGCGGACCGCCTTTTCTTCGATCGCCTTCGAGAGAACACCGTCGGAGCGCGCGATGCGGGCCATGGTGTTCATGTACGCTTCCATATCCTCGCGGGTGCCGGCCCGCCCCGAGATCGGGTCGGTCGAGTTCTCCGCGACGGCGCGCACTTCGTACTGGACTTCGGATTCCCAGATCGGGTAGACCGCTTTGAGCAAATAGAACGCGCCGAGGCCGAAGAGAACCCCAAACACCCCGGACGCGATCAGCCAGGGGTAGTACTGCTGGAGGAGTTTCATCGGGTCGATGACCGCCAGCGTGGCCGAGGCGGGAGCGGCCGTGCCCGCGGCGGGGCGCCGCGCGGGCGAGGTCGGCGTCGGGGTCGGGATGGTCGGGATGGTCGGGGCGGTGGTCATGTTTGGTCACTCCCAAGCGACGCGGCGTGAACGCACGCACGCCGTCTAACGGCACTTCACGCGGTCGATCCCGAAAGTCTTGGATCGACCTCCTCAAATCCGGGTTGAAAGGCCCGTGCGTCCCTTCAATGTCGATTGTCACGGGAAGGCTCTATACGATCCGGCCCACCGACTGTTCAAGAGATTCCGAGCACCGCATACCTTACATAACCCGAATAGACAACACGCCCTTATCGGGTTCCTCTACTTCGGTCTATTCGACGCCTTTCCGCAGCTCATCGAGCAGCACCTTGTACTCCGGGACCTCGTCCGACGTGATATTCGGATCGGGATCGGCGGCGAACTCGTCGGCTTTGCGGAGGGATCGCCCGGCCTCGGCCTTGTCGCCCACGGACAGCTGCGCGAGACCGAGGTGCAACGCCGCGATGAACCCGTCGTTCTTGTTCGTCGACATCTGCATCGACTTCTCGAGGGTCGAGACGGCCTTCGTCGAGTTCTTCGTCTTGAAATACGCCCACCCCAGCGTGTCGAGCACGGTCGACGAACCCGGCATCAGTTCCGCCGCCTTCTCCGCATAGGGCAGCCCCTCCTGCGGCTTGTCCAACTGGGTGACCAGGGTGTACGCCAGATTGTTGAGCAACTCCATGTACACCGGGTTGCCCCCGTGCCTCGGGTCCTGTTCCAGCACCTTGATCGCGCGGAGCGCGGCGTCGGCGGATTCCTGAAACCTGTCGCTCGTGTAGTACGACGCGCTGAGCGTTCGCAGCACCTCGACCTGGCAGACGGGGTCCTTGCAGCGCGCCAGGATCGCCTGACCCTTCTCGATGATCTTGGCCGGCTCCTCGTCGCCCCGAGACCGTCCGAGAACCCAGTTTTCGAGCAGCGGGTTGATCGGTCCCTGCCGCATCTTGCCCTTCAACCAATCGATGGCGCTCTGTGCCGAACCCTTGGCGGCGATCAGATAGGTGGTGAACAACTGGGCACCCTGCCCGTCGTCCCCGATGATCGCCATCGCGTCGTTCAGGTGTTTTTCCGCCAGATCATTCTGCGCCGTGTAGGTGCGGGCGCGGGCTTTGAGCATGATGTCGAAGAGGTTGTCGGCCTTGGCGATCGTGTCGAACTCGATCAGCAGCTGCTGGATTCTCTGCCGCGTTGGCTTGAGGCCGGGGCGGAGCCAGGCGTCGAGCAACTCGGCCGCCACCTCGGGCAGCGGGTCTTTTTCATAGTATTTTTCCAGGAGTTCCGCGGCCTCGCGGTATCGCGCGACGTTGGGCTGGGACAGGATCCTCGCCCCGAGCCGAAGCCAGCGGAGCTCATCCGTTCGTTCGTTAGCGGCGCGGATCAGTTCGGTCTGCATCTCCTGAAGGAGCTGTTCCTTGCCCGGCTTGATGCCCTCGCGAGCGAGGTCCTTGATCAGCATGAGGCGGAGATCGTCGACGTCGGGGTTGGAGGCGATGGCGGACCTGAGGGCGGCGACGGCCTCGTCGTTCCGTTCCGCCTCTCTGAGGAGCGTGTAGCGTCGGGTCCATGCCGTGACGAGCCCCGGGCGCAGCTTGGTGACTTGTTCCAGGTCTTGGAGGATGTCGGGGAGGAGCGATCGGCGCACCTCGGGGTCGTCCACGCTCATGTTGAAAAGCCCGCGCTGAAAGAACGCGTTCGGGTTGTCCTGATTGAGAGTGACCGCGCGGTCATAGAAGGCCTTGGCGGCCCGGCGATCTCCCTCCTCCGATGCGATGGCGCCCTGGAGCAGGAGCACCTGCAAGTCATCCGGATCGTGAGCGGCCGCCGTCGCGACCAGGTCTTTGGCGCGCTTGAAATCGTGGAGGCGGAGATGGGTTTCCGCCATGCGCTTGCCGAGCATCATGGCGTCGGTTGGATTGTCCTTGGCGGCGGCGTACACGGTCTCGTAGTTCTCCAAGGCCTGCCGAAGCATCGCCTCGCCTTCTTTCTTTGCTTTCTCGGCCATCTCGGGTTCTTCGGCGTCCTCCATCTTGGCCGCGTCCTGCGTCTTCATCGTGGCCGCCTCGAAAAAGAGGTCGCCCAGCGCTCGGTCGGCTTCGAGAATCTTTGGGTCCTGGGTCTCCTTTGCCTTGCGCATCGCCGCGGTGGCCTCGTCGGCCTTCCCGTTCCGGCGGAGGAAGTCCGCCATCGCCAGGTACGCCATGGTCTTCTGCCTCGGCGTGGTGTCGTCCGTGATCACCGCGCGGATCACCTGCACACCGCCGTCGATATCGCTCCGGCTGGCCATCATGTTGGCGCGGAGGATGGCGAGGCCGAGCCGGTTGACGTCGGTTCGTTGATCGAGGTCCGTGAGGATCCGCTCCGCATCGTCCCATCGCTGGTCCTGCACATAGAAGTCGGCCAGTTGGTAGGTATTCTCGGTGCTCGCGGGCTCGATTTTGTACATCGCCTCGCGTGCTTCGAGCGCCTTGGCGCGATCGCCGTAGCGGCCTTCGAGGTTCATCCAGAGCAGGAGCATGTCGCGGTTGGAAGGGAAGAACTTGAGGATTCCGGTGTCGGGAGAGACCGCTTCGAGGGCGTCCTTGCCGCGGTTCAACTGCAGGAGGACGCCGATGTAGTCGCGCGAGACCACCACGTCATCGGGCTTCCCCTCCAGGGCCCGCTTGTAGGCCTCCGCGGCGTCCGCGTTCCGCCCGACGCGCGAGTAGGCTTGGGCTTGGAGTTTTCGGATGGTCGGGTTCAGGGGCACCCGCTTCACCGCATCCTCGAAGGTGCGGACCGCGGCCTGGAGTTTTTCCGGGTTGTCTTCGCCCTCGATCAGTTGCAGCCGGCCCTGATAGAGCAGCCCGCCCAGCTGGTCCAGGTCGAGCCGAGCCGCTGTTTTCGTGAGCGCGAGCGCCTTGCTGAAGTCCTTCCGTCCCAACGAATCGATAAACGCCATGTCGACGACGGCGGGGTCTTCGCTTCCGACCTTTTCAGCCTCGGCCAGGGCGGCGGCGGCCTCTTCTCTCCGCCCCGCCTGGATGTATATCTTGTACCGCTCGAGCGACTTGGTGGCCGGCGGGAAGTCCGACGACTCGATGAACGACAGCGCCGCCTCGACGGGATCCTCGATCTTCAACTGGGAAAGCGTGCGCTTCAGGTGGTTGTCGCCGGGGTACTTCGCGAGCGCGGCCTCGACGCGGGCGATCGCCTGGTCCTTCAAGCCTTCGCGCAGGTCGAGCGCCACCAGATCGTTGAACACCCGTCGATCGTCCGGGAACTGCGCGTGCAACTGGTTCAACTTCGCACGGGTCCGGATGGTGTCCCCGACCTCGTCCCGCAGTTTGCGGGCCTCGATGAGCCCCATGACGACGGGGTCGGTCTCGCCCTCGCCCTTCGCCGTGCCCAGCGCCGTCATGATCGTCTTGAGCCGTTCCTGGTACGCCGCGTTCTCCGGTTCGAGTTTCGCGGCGGCGTAGAGCTCGTCTTGCGCCTCCTCCATGCGTCCGAGCCGGATCAGAACCTCGGCCAGTTGGGCGTGCGTCCACGCCATCGAGGGCGCCACGTCGAGCATCTCGGACAGAACCCGGCGGGCCTCGCCGAAGTTCTGCTGCTGCTGGAGGGCCTGCGCCAGAATCTGAAGCACCTGGAGCGAGGTGCCCGCTCCGCTGTTCAGGCTCCTCAACTCGGAGATTTTTGCCACGGTCTCGTCGTAGCGACGCTCGGCGAAGGCGATCTTGGCGTCGCGGAGCAGCAACTGCTCCTTGCCTTTCAGCCCCGCGTCTTTCGCGAGATTCTCCCGATAGAGCTTCGCGCGGGCCAGCGCTGCGGCGCGGCCCTGGTCGTCCCTCGCGTCGTTCCACTGGAAAAGAGCGCAGTCGATCTGCAGCGCCATGGCGGTCATCCTCTGCCCCGAGAGCAGCAATCCGTTGAGGCACACCGGCATGTCCGGAAGATCGACCACTCGCTGCAGTTGGACGATCGACTCCTCATGTTTGTTCGTCTCCTGCAGGAGCGCGCCCTTGTTGATCATCAGCTGTGGGTTGTTCGGGTGCGCCTCCATCGCTCGATCCAGCATCGCGGCGAGCGCCGCGTGCGATTCCTGCCCAACCACTCGCAGGAGGGTGTTGAACACCCGATCGACATGGTCGGCCGACACGTTCCCGGCCGGTGCCGCCAGCGTGATGTCCGCGACCTTGAGCGCTTCGGCCCTCATCTCCGACACGACGGCCATCTGCGCCTCCACGGTGTTGACGGCTCGCAGTCGCTCCCCCTGCCGGGCCGCGAACACCGCCAACGCCACCTCCGGCCGGCTTCCCATGTCCTTCTCGAGGGTGTCGATGATCGCTTTCGCGGCGGCCCGCGGACCGGCTTCCTGGTCCGGCTGGCGATCCGCGCGAAAGCGATCCGCCTCGCTCGCGTGCCACCGCGCCAGGTACACACGGGCCAGGTAGTCCGTCGGATCGCCCGCGACGACCGCCTCGAGATCGTCGAACGCCTGCTTTTTTTCAGCGTCCTCGGCCTTGATCATCGTCATGCGGTCCACCGCGGCGGCGGCGCGGAAGCGCTTCAGCGTCAGCGCGCCCGGCGCGGACATGTCCAGGTCGCTCAGCCGATCCGTTGCCTCCTTTGCCAGGTGCTCCAGCCCGTCGCGGGTGAGGCCGCTCGAGCGGATGAGCGCGTCGATTTCACGGATGTAGGCCAGCTGGGCTTCCGGGTCTTTCGCCTTGAGCACGGCGATGTTGCGGAGGACGCCGCGGTAGAACTGGTACTGCTCCTCGTACCGCGCGCGGTTGTTCGGGGTGACCTTGAGCAAGGTGTCGCGCCATTTTTCGAGCCATTCGAGGCGTGTACGGTCCTTCCCCACCGCACGCTCGTAATACTTGGCCGCCTCGGCGAAGTTGCCCGACGCCGCGAGCGCATCACCCTTGGCTACCCAGCCCGCCGGCCGTCTCTGCAGCGCGGTGTACGCGAGTGCCGCGGCCCCGCAGGCGACCACGAGCAGCCCGACCGAAAGCATCACGACAAACTTTGTATTCACGCGACCGGCCATGAGTTCGTTCCTTCGTAAGAGTGAGCGGTCGCGGCGGCCGCCGCGCTCTCGCCGTTCAACATCATTTCGTGCCTGATTCCGACCGAGGCGGGGCCGTCCCGCCGTTCGGATTGTCCTTGGGCCAGCGCCCTTCTTCAACTTCCGTCCAGTCCGGTATGCACTGCATCAGGTCCGGAAAAACCTCGTCCAGCAGACCCCCCGCCATCTGGGCCAGTTCCTCCGCCGACGCGGCGCTCCCGCTCAGGAACTGCACCTTGGCGTAATAGGCGTACTGGTCCTTCAACCTGAACGCCAGCAGACGGACATCGTTGGCGCTCGCCACCACCCCGCCGTTGGCGACGAAAAAATAACCCGCCCACAGGGTCTGACGCCCATCGGAATCGCTGAACGGCGTCACCATCATCTCCAGATTCTCGATCCCCCTCGGCAGGCGAACGCGGGACGGCACGCGGCTGTTCCGAGCCGTGAGTAACCGAGGCTGACCCTCGGGCGGCGTGTCGTAGGGGTCGGGCACCAGCCGGGCGCGGTCCAGGGGAACCTTGACCACACGCGACGCGCCGGCGTATTCGAGCCCGCCGGCCACCATGCAACGCTCCGGAACGTGCGGCACGGTGTCGATCATCCCCGTGTAGTACGCCATGTGAACCTGCATGGCGACGGGAGGGTCCACGGCTCGCCCCTCGCCGTCCACCCGCCGATACCAGCGCGTCACATAGTTCTGCGTCCCGAGTTCTTCCATCCCCTCGGCGCTCATTACCTCGTCGCGCGCCGTCTCCCACCCGGCGGGGTCCTTCGGGATCGAGTGGAGTTTGAGCCCGCTCGCGGCTTCGATGGGCAACTTGCGCAGTTGAAGCCTGAGTTTCCCGAGGATCGTCTCCAGCCCCGCCGCGGAGGATACGAGCACAAGCAGCGCCGCCATCGCGGCGACACGCGACGACCCGCGCCGCGCCGGCAAGCGATTCCCGCGACCGGCGCTCATCGGCCTCCCCCCTTCGGCTTGGGCTTCGCCTTGGCAGCCGCTTTTTCGGTCGCCGCGTCGGGGTCCAGCCGCTGAAGCACCCACACGCACCCCATGAAGATGAAGAACGCGGGCACCAGCAGGAGCGTCCCGATCAGTGTGTGCGCCCCCCCGGCCGCAAGGTCCGGGTTGTAGAGCGACGCCCCGCCCAGCACCGCCACCCGCGCCACGTTCATCGACACCGCCACCGGCAACGCGAGCAGCACGACCGCGATCCGCTGCCACCAGTGCCGGCACGAGAGGAACGCCACCGCCGCCGCCAGCGCGATGAACGCCACCGCCATCCGCATCCCCGAGCACGCATCCGCCACGTTCAGAGGCGTCATCACGCCTCCGTGGTAGACCTCAAGATTGGTCCCCTTCAGGTCCGTGTCGATCCCGACAAGATTCAGGAGCGCCCACGCTCCCTGCGACGCCGCGAGTTTCAATCCCCATGTCACCTTGAGCATGATCATCTCGGAGATCGTCACGGCAAACCCGAGGTACCCGAGCGGGAACACGAAGTGCGGGAAGCGCCCGGGCCCGTACACCAGCAGGACCAGCCCCGCGAGCGAAAGGATCAGCGAGAACCCCTGGAACATGTGATTGGAATAGCCAGTCGTGAAGTAGACATACGTCACGATGCCCAGGAGCATGACGCCCAAGCCGGGCCAGAAGGCCTCCGCCTTCACCCGTGCGATCTCGCCGCGCTTCGACCACACATACCACCCGCTGATGAGCGGCACGACATAGGCGTGCCCCCAATCCTCGAAGTACCCGGCGCTGAACCCCTCGGTCCCGAACTGTCTGAGTATCCAGCGAAAGAACACCGCCACGAACGCCGCCGCGAGCAGCACGCACAAGACGATGAACCCCACACCGACGCCCGCTTGCGCGCTCGAACCATCGCCGCCTTTCGGCGACGGCACCCGGCCCGCGCTCGGAGATAGCGGCGTCATCCGTTCTGCAACCTTCGGTACCCGATCCTTCCTTCGGCCCACCTGACCCATGACCCCAGTTGACACTGATTACGTCGGAGCCGACCGATTGTTCGGGAAGCGGCCGAGAACACGCCCACCCAACAGGCCCACGCAAGAATCGAACCGAACCCATGGATTCTAACCGGCAAACGATCGATCAGAATCCGCGGTCAACCGGCGGAGCGCCGAACACGTCGCTGCCGAAGTTCCGATCCAAAAGGAATCCGAACCCGTAAGACGCCCGGAACCCGCCGCGGATGATCGCGAGGGGAGTGGCCCAGAAGTTGGTCCCGACGTTCACCAGATCATCCGGCTTCAGGAAAATATCGGGCTGCGTCCCCTCGGCGATGGCGCGGAGGTTCAATCGGATCATCGCCTGCCGGTCGTCGCCGACCATGCGGATCAGGTCGACGCGTTCGGGGATTGCGATCGCGCTCAGCCCGCCCGCCGACGCGATGAGCCTCTGTAGCGTGAGTTTTCCGGTGAAGGGGAGTTGATAGACGCCCGGTCGGCTGATGCCGGGGCCGGACAGGTAAATGAACCCCTGACTCGGGCCGGGCACGCTGATGGAATCGCCCGCGCGGATCACAAGGTTGTACTGGGCCACGCCTTGTATCAGCGGCGACACCGGCACCTCGATCACGCGCTGCGTGATCACTTCGTTGGCCTTGGGGGCCTCCTTGAGCGGATCGGCACCCTCGGCCAAACCGCCGGGCTTGCCCGATGACTCCTGGATGATCCGGCGCCACTCGCCGTTCAGGAAAATCCAGCGACCCTGCCCGGCGACCGCGTTGCTCCCGGCCACGGGCGGGGCGATCGGAGACACCGGCTGCGCTTCCTGGTCCACAAGGTCGATCGGCGGATCGGCCGCTTGACGCATCGATGCCATCGACGCGGGGGCCGCCGTGCGGCGCTGCACGGACTTCACTCCGCGGCTCGAACCGACGATGCCGGGGCTTGCCCGCGGCGAAGTTCCGTCTTGCGTGGCGCTTTCGGGGTCCAGCAGCGACTCAAGGTCCGGATCGCCCGACTCCGGCTCCATCAACTTCGGCTCGTCCATCGGCGTCGAATCGGGCGTACCGGGCGAATCCCCCGACGGCTCGGTCAACTCCTGGATCAGATCAATCAGATTCTTCTCGCCGCGTTCCGTGTTTTTCGGGTTGCCCGGCTCGGGCATGCCGGGCGCGCCCCCCTTGGGCAAAGGGCCGCCGGCGTCCTCGGTCAGCGAAACCTGACGGATCACATACACCTTCTCGATCGAAGGCGACACCCCGCCTGCATCCGTGATCGCTTCGAGGAGCCGATAGTCCGCCGAAGGAACCGCGTACCGACCCACACGATCCACCACTCCAAAGATGCTGAATGTCGCCGATCGGGCCCCGGGGATCTGCACATCGACGATCGCGTTGTCCTGCAGCCCGGCCGCCTTGATCGCGTCGGCGATCGCGCGCTGGATCTCCGGCCGCGTGAACTTGTTGACGTACACCTCGCCGATCTGGGGGAAGGTGATGTAGCCGCGAGCATCGATCGACTCCTGGAACTGAGCGGGCACCCCCGCCTGATAGAAGTCGAGAATTTCAACCGTCAGAACGTCTCCCGGCCCCGCGCGGTATTGGCTGGCCTCCGGAAGCAGGTCCTCCGCCATCACGGGAGTCACATCCACAAACTCGCCCGTGTCACGCTCGATCACGTCGATCCGCTCGATGATCGGCACAATGGTCGGCGTGTTCTCCCACCGCCCGATCACCGACGGGTCCATGAACGAATCGATCTCGCACCCGCCCATCGATGCCGCGATGGCGCAGAGGCCCAGCGCGCGGCCGCACCGTGCCGTGATGACCGTCGAACCGACCTGATCGACATCTGCGCGCCAACGCCTCACGCGCGGCTCCTTCTGTTGTCCGCCGAAGCGGAGACTCCCTTGCTCCATTGCGAACCGTCGCAGCGAGGCCCGAAATGGAGGTGGGGGAACACTAACATCGGTCGAATCCCTGTCAAAGCAACCATGCCTGAATCAAACACACACCAAACAAACACCGAAATAAAGGACGCAATCGCCCTCTGGTTATCGACCGCCACCATACTCCGATTCAGCAGACTTTGTTCAATCGTCAATCCCTTTCGAATTGTCCGGGCAAGACGGGCGGCGGTATCGCGGATCAAATCGCCTCGAAACGGGGTTTGAGCGCAAGGCACCTATACTCGAATCTTCATGCCGCAGGGAGCCGAAACACCCGCACATCCGCAGAGCCGGGGCCTTTCCCGCCACCCACGCCCCCTCGGCGGCGACCCGCTCCGCCGACTCGACGCGCCGATCCTCAGCCTCACCGGCATGGTTCTCAATAATGCCTCCGGCTCGCCCAGCCAACTCAACACCAAAAGAAAGCCCGACTGGCTCCGCGCCAAAGTCCCCGGCGGCGACGCCTACCTCAAACTCAACGCCATCATCGAATCCCAAGGCCTGCACACCGTCTGCAAAGAGGCCTCCTGCCCCAACATGGGCGAATGCTGGTCGCGCGGCGTCGCCACCATCATGATCCTGGGAGACACCTGCACCCGCGCCTGCGGATTCTGCAACATCAAAACCGGACGCCCGGCGACGCTCGACCTCGATGAACCCCGGCGCGTGGCCGAATCCGTCGCCCTCATGGGCGGCGCGGGGTTGAAACACATCGTCATCACCAGCGTCAACCGCGACGAACTCCCCGACGGCGGCGCGGGCGTCTGGGCCGAGACCATCCGACGAGTCCGCGAGCAGTCCCCCGGCCTCTCGATCGAAGTCCTCATCCCCGACTTCGAGGGCAACTGGGACGCGCTCCAGCAAGTCATCGACGCCCGCCCCGAAATCCTCAATCACAACCTCGAAACCGTCCGCCGCATGTACCCCGCAGTCAGGCCCAGCGCCAAGTTCGACCGCTCGCTCGAACTGCTCCGCCGCTGCAAAGAGGCAGGCTTCGTCACCAAAACCGGCATCATGACCGGCATCGGCGAAAAGGACGAAGAGGTCCACGCCCTCATCGACGACGTTCGAGCGACGGCCAACGCCGACATCCTCACCATCGGCCAATACCTCCAGCCCACCCGCAACCACCTCCCCATCGACCGCTGGGTCACCCCCACACAGTTCGCCGAGTTCCGCCAATACGGCCTAGAGCGCGGCTTCAAAGTCGTCGAGTCCGGCCCGCTCGTGAGATCGAGTTACCACGCGGACGCGCAAGCAGCGGAGTTGACCGGGGCGGCGAGAGAAACCGTGGAAGGAATGTCGCGGCTGCTCCGACCCGTCCGCGATCCTTGAGAAGCCGAGTCTGAGCGAGTCTTCGAGCGAAGGCTCGGATGATGCCGATGCGCCCACAAATCCCCAAACACGCCGCCCGATCGCGCATCGCTCCCCAGCCGCGGAGCGGCGCAAGCCAGTAGCCCCCGGCGCGAGCCCTCACCCTTATACACATCTCGGCGTCGCGGCGAACTTAGGTTGAGCCGCCGAGGTCCGCGTCGATCCCGCGGCCCGTTTGCCGGAAGTTTCG
>CAMTWL010000034.1:0-37283 GCA_947085435.1 uncultured Phycisphaerae bacterium | reverse complement strand
TCGAACAGTGTGTCGGCTGGCTCAAGGAAAGCCGACGCATCGGCACCCGATTCGAGAAGCTGGCCGTTCACTTTCATGGCATGCTCCAACTGGCCATGATCCGCCGATACCTCAAACTGCTGTTTTCAGACAGAGCCTAGATATCTACGCGGGCTCGGGCGGAAGTGACCGCGCAGTCCGGACCTCATGCAACCTAATCGCAAGTCGAAATGTCTAACTCATGCAGCCGATGGCACCCGCGAATCGAGATAGGCTTCCTGTTGATGAGCAAGTCCAAGCCCAATTCGTGGTTTCCGAATAGCGGAGAGGTGATCGGAGTCATCGCAAAGGCGTTTCGTCTTGATGATCTCGAAATCGGAGGGCCAGCCAGCGCCAGCCTGAACGCCACGACAGACAAGACGGCACAGCGGTTCTTCGGTGGAGTCCGGATCGACCATGAATCGGCCGACATCCTCGTTAGGCAGTTCGGCAAAGCACTTTTTCATTCAGGGATCTTCGGACACCTTGAAGGCAACGTCCAGACCGCCGCGAGCGCCTTGCCGTGGGAGGAGGTGTACGTTGAGTCCATCGCCGCGCATGCCAAGATGTGGGACATGGACTTCTGGCAAGCAGCGGCAGTTTTCCCAAGAGCCGACCGAAGACTCGCCGCGCTCATTTTCGCGCGACAGGTAGTCATTGAGTTGACGCTGCGGTTCGTCGCACTGATCCGGCTTGGAGTCTGGCAACGCCCAACTGAGGAGACGCCGTGGTGGGCAACCAAGCAGGGGTTTGGATCGTTCTTGAGGCGGATCAAGGAGTCGTGCCCGAAACCACCCAGCGGATCGGCGCTCGCCAAAGCCCTGCTCGTCGATGACAGCACTGTTGACCGCTGGTTCGCCGGCAAAGAGGTGCCCAACCTTGTCCACGCGGACGCGCTCGCACGCGCATTCGCCGAAGCGCTTCCTGATCACTCAAAGGGAGACCTCCTGATCGAGTTGAGACGCGCCGTGGGGATCGCGTCGTTGGTCGCGCGGTTGCGGCAAGTTGTGGGTGACGAAGCGATCGAACGGCTTGGCAAGGCAATGCACCGCTTCGTCAAATGGACCTTGGAGACTACCGACCGTGAGCAACTTCCGATGGAGGAACTGCAGGCTGAGTGCGCAGAGATCATGGTCCTCGGAACGGCTCACCCCCTCAACGTCCCCATCCTGACGGAATGGGCCGATCGCGAGCGCGAGATTCCGTGGTCCGACGACATCCTGTGGTCGGCCCCGCTCTTCCGGGCTGAACGGGTCAAGCACAGCCTTCGCATCGTGGGCGAGAGCGAGCGGCGGCAGGCCGACCTCCGCGAGGTCATGCCGAATCAGCCGGACTCAGTGCGACAGATGATCTCCGAGATCGCCGCCTGGCGCGGCATCTCGACGCCGCGCATCACGCCGGAAATGGCGGCGAAGATTGCCTCCGGCGAGCACAAGGTGTACCGAATCTCCGGCCCAGATTCGATGAAGGCCGAGAACCGGATGATGCAAGCCGATCAGGCTGCCAATAGCGGCGACTTTGACACGGCGTGTGTCCACGCCTGCCGGGCAGTTCATCTGCAGCCAGATCGAGCGGACTACCGCTACAGCTACGGGTGCTACCTCTGGCAGGCGAAGCGCTACAGCGACGGCCTGGAGCAGTTGCGCAAATCGTGCGAGTTGAAGCCCGGATGGGATCGATCGTTCGTCGAGATCGCCATCGCCTACATCAACTGGGGTCGGATGGACGAAGCACAGTTCCACCTGGAGAATGGCCCGGCCGACATGCGGGAGCAATCCGATTTCTACCAGTTCACGCTGGCCCGCATCTACCGAGTAAGAAAGGAGTTCGCCAGCGCGCTGGCTTGCTGCGAGCGGGCGATTGCACTGAACCCGAACCACGCCGAGGCATTCGATCTCGCCGCGGATTGCGCGTTCATCCTCGGTGAACGCGACAAGGGTGAGCGGTACGCCAAAGAAGGGAAGCACCGAGGTGCATTCAGCACATTCGCACGATGGCAAGCCGGTTTCTACGGAGCCCGGTGAACTCTCGAAGTTCCGCTTCCTTTGTCCATTCTGTGCCGCCGACAGACGCGGGCGGCGCGACGATACTTGGCTAGGAACAATCTCAGTAGCGCGAGGCCGCTTTCCTGTGTCGGGAACATGGCCTCGGCACAAACAATCGAAAGGGATCAGAAATGAGCAAGTCAAGTGGTGGCGGCGGCGGCAAGGGTTCCGGCGGTGGTGGCAAGGGCTCAGGCGGCGGTGGAAAGGGCGGCGGAGGCGGCAGCCCACCGAACGGCCCCAGCACGACGGGCAATCCGTCGGGAGGCGGCAGGGGCAACAACCCGCCTTCGAAGTGATGTCGCTCAGTTAGTTCTGTGAGTAGTCACCGACCGCCTCGGCTGCCAGCCGCGCCGAGGCGGTTGCTTTGTTGTTCGAATCGCGCCATCGTTGAGCGGCCCGAGAGGAACTCCCCGCCAACCTCGGAGGGTCCGTCAACAAGCGCGTTCGAGAGTCCGAGAGGGTTGCGCTCGATCTGGCGAGAGGAACCCCGACGGTTCCCCTCGTAGCCTCGCGCATGCGGTCCGGAACGGAGAGCGCGAGTCACTCTGCCAACCGCGCAGAACGCCCGCAATCTAGCCGAATCTCGCGTCCGGACTGCGCCCCACGAGAGAGCCCCATCGTCAACGAAAAAGGCCGCCACGAACTCGTGGCGGCCTCGTGAACTCCCCGACTAGGACTCGAACCTAGAACCTAGCGGTTAACAGCCGCTCGCTCTACCATTGAGCTATCGGGGATCAAAATGTCTCTGCCTCTGTTCCGGAATCCTAGCGGCTAATCCCGGCGCGCCGGGACTCGCTCTACCATTGAGCTATCGGGGATCAAAATGTCTCTGCCTCTGTTTCGGAATCCTAGCGGCTAATCCCGGCGCGCCGAGACTCGCTCTACCATTGAGCTATCGGGGATCGAACTGTTTTCCCGCCGTTGCGGGGAGGGAAAAGATAGCCGGGATCGGGCCGGGGGCAAGTCCGAGGGGCGGACGGAGGCCGAACGGAGTCTTCCATGGGGGAATCCTCGCTACTTCTTCGGCTTTTTTCGAGTGAATCTCAGGCCGAACCGGGTTGCGTTGATTGAGGTTCCGTGGGTGCCACGACGTGACCGCTTCGGCACGCGGTGCCCCCTGCACTGCCGCACTGCTTGGTCGCCGCGGCGACACAAGCAGCGGCGCCCGACCATGGCCGACTATTGTCCGAGCGCCCGCAGCACGATCGTGGCGTACGAGCCTCGCGGCAGGTCGAACGAAACGGTGCGCTTCAGGCGCTTCGGGCGATCGTCGAGTTCGTCGGGTTCGGGTTCGCCAACGACGTAGCGCTCGGCGCGGATGAAGAGTTGGCGGGGTGCCTCGCCGAAGAAGGGGCGGCGGAGGCCGGGGATCTTGAGTTGGTCCTGCGTCAAGCCCGCTTCCTTGAAAACCTCGCGCGCGGCGTTGGCCCACGGCTGTTGCAGCGTCGTGCCCGCGGCGAGGATCGGCATGTCGAGGGTGCGGATGTCTTCGCTGATCGCGCTCGCGGGGATGAAGACGACCTCGCCCTGGATATCGTCGCTGCGGAGCGGCTTCGCCCCGTCGGGGTAGCCCTTCACGAGGTCGAGCATGACGCGGCGGGCCGTCTCGTTCCACAGGTGCGACTGGTACGCCTCGACGCACATGCTCTGAAGAAAGTACGGCAGCGCGGCGAACGCTTCTTTGGCGCTGTTGCCGGCGGCGAGCAACTCAAACGCTTTGCGGTCGGGGCAGCGCGGCAGTTGTTCCGCGAGTTCCTTCCACTTGCCCCACTTCTCGGCGCAGAGGCGCGTGAACTCTCTGGTTTTGCCGGAGTCTTTGCGTGCGGGGGTGCCGACGGCGAGGCGGATCGCACTCTCGAAGTCGCCCTTCATCAGCGCGGTAGCGACCCAGCCCTGGCCGTGGCGCGCGGAGCCGAAGCGCTGGTCGCCGAAGTAGTTGGTGACGAGGAGCGGGACGCCGACGCGGCCGCGGGTCGGCACAGGTGCGGTTTTCTTCGAGTCGCTCGTCGGCTTCGGCGTGATGGTCAGCAGGTGCGCCCGACGATCCATCTCATCGCACGCCTCGCGCGACAGCGAGCGGACGACGATGGTAAAGCCGTTGCCGTCGATGGCCTCGGCGGCGATCTCTTTGGGCGACCACGCGATGAGGCGCGCCGACCAGCCACGCCCCGCAAGTTCGCGCGGAGCGTCGGCGGCGTGCTCGGCTCGCGGCACCGGGACCGACACATTCTGGATCGTGTGCGCGTGCTTGTCCTTCAGCCCCGCGTAGCCGACATCGACGTGCCGCGTGTTCACCTCGCGCGCGAAGGACTGGATCGCGTCCGGGGTGGTCATGGACGTCTTGGTGAGTTCGTAGACGGCGTGGGTCGCGCCCGAGCCCCAGGACGCGGTGAACGCCGCCCGGAACGCCGGGTTGAGGCGCTCGGTGACGAGAAAATCTTCGGGCTTGCGGCGGATGGTCATGGGGGGTGTGGATCGTAAGGGATTCGCGCGGTTTTCACGAGATTGCTTCACGAGAGAAGCCGCCTCTGAGCAGCCTGCCCGCCGCGGCGGGAGTCTTCCAGGAAGGGGCGGATGGTGTCCGGCGCATCAAAGGCGCAATTCCGCTTTGAGCGCCCGCACTGCTTGGTCGCCGCGGCGACTCAAGCAGTGGCACCCATTTCAGGATTCCAGCTCATTCCCCGGCCTCGCCGTCCGCTCGCTGATCTTCTCTTTCTTGATCTGCCCGTCCGGCTCGATCGCGGAGAAGAGCATGGAATCCTCTTCCAGGCGCGTCGCCAGATGCACCGGCCGCCCCCAGATGGCGCGGAGCGCCTTCAGCACCTCGCCCGCTTTCGATAACTCGAGGTCAAGCCCGTTCCACTGGTGACCCAGGTAGAGTTCGCCGCGGTTCTGGTAGTTCGCGTCGAGGACGTGGATGAAGGGCTGCCCCATGTTCGTGATCTGGAAGAGCAGGCTGTGCTTCACCTGCTTCCAATCGCGGCTGACGATCCGGAGTTCCCCCGTCTGCGGGTCGCGCTTGTAGCGGTACATCTGGTGCTTCTCGACGAACTCTTCGGTGAGGAACTCGTCGATGAAGTTCACGTCGTTGTAGATGCGGCGGACCTCGAAGATCTTCTCGCGCCCCTTCATGCTGCGGTCGTCGAACTCGTCCTTTGCCCCCAGGTGTTCGAGGCGGTCCCAGTCGCGGCCGTGCTGCCCCGAGTTCCAGCGGCGCTCGATGTCCTTGAACATCTCGATGCCGATTTTGTAGGGATTAAATCCGCCGGGGGGCATGTGGACCACCCCCGCGTGCTGCTCGGCGTAGTCCACGATCTCCGATGCTTCCAGGAAATGCTCGGTCATCAACTTCGAGTGCCAGTAACTGGCCCACCCCTCGTTCATGATCTTGGTCATCCCCTGCGGCGCGAAGTAGTACGCCTCATCGCGGATGATCGAGAGGATGTCCTGCTGCCAGTCTTCGAGCGGCGCGTGGTGCATCAGGAAGAGCAGCACGTCCCGCGTCGGCCGCGAGGGGATGCGCCCCTTGGTCGCCTTGCGTTTCTCCTCGTGTTTCTTCCGCTGCGTCTCCATCTCGTGCGCCGGGTTGACAAAGGGGTCCATGTAGCCCTTCGCCGGGAGTTTCGACGGCTCGAAAGGCTCGTCGCGCATCAGCGGGCCTTCCGCGTGCGTCGAGAAGACGGAGTATGGGTCGATCAGGTGCTCGATGGTGAGGGCGGCGTCGAGGAAGGTCTCGACCACGTCCTGGCCGTGCTTGTTGACGTGGCGTTGCACGCGCGTGGCGTGGTTGGCCATGGTGTTCATCATTTTGCGGTCGGTCTTGCTGAACCAGTAGTTGTTCTGGAAGAAGTCCGCGTGGCCGTAGACGTGGGCCATCACGAGTTTCTGATCGGTGACGGTGTTCGATTCCTGCAGGTAGGCGTAGCAGGGGTCGTTGTTGATGACCATCTCGTAGATGCGTCCGAGGCCGTAGGCGTCGCGCTTGGAGAGCCGCTCGTACTCCATCCCCCACTTCCAATGCGGGTATCGCACGGCGAACCCGCCGTAAGCCGCGATCTGGTTCATGGTCTGGAAATCGAGAACCTCAAAGACGACCTCGGGGAAAGTCAGGCCGTATTCGAGAGCCTTCGCTTTGATGCGATCCATGTGCGCCCGGAGTTCGGGTGGCAGGTCGGTGTTGGATCGGCGTGGGGCCATAAGGGATGATATCGGTCATCCAAGGCCCGGCGCTCCTTCGGAGCCCGAAGCGCGAGCGAGGTCTTATCGCCTTTTTTGTTTCTCATCGCTCTCCGCGATCACCACCCGCACCTTCCGCACCGTCGTCGGGCATTTCTTGACGAGTTCTCGCTCGCCCCCTGATCGCAGCCAGCGGTCGATCTCGAAGCGCGTGCCCGCGTCGTCGGCGCGGATGTGCAGCACGCCGCGGGAGACCCCTTCGACCATCGTTCGTTTGACGAGATCAGGCGGGCACACCTCGGCCCATGCACCGGCCACGCCGCCGATCTTCCGTTCGAGTCGCTTGAAGTCCGCGCCGAGCGCCGCGGCCATCGGACCCACCGCCACCGTACGCTCGCGGAAGACGCGGTGTTCGCGCAGCAACTTCAGTTGTTGGACGGGATCGGGCATGACGGAACCATGGTACGGTTGATGGTGGGGCAGGCTTCCAGCCTGCCCGTTCTGTTGCCCCCAAGCAGGCAGGTCTCCGCGGCGACTCTTCGAGATGCCCGCTCCACTGAATCAATCCTCCTCGTACCCGAACGCCTCAACAAACGGCCGCAGCGTGTCGAGCGCCCCGCCGAAGTGCTCGCGGTAGTGCCGCCAGCGGCCGATCGCGCGCGTATACAACCCCTGCGGAACCTGTTGGTTGCTCGGGGATGGAAGGGTCTCCGGATTCCATGCTTCTCCGAGGAACTCCATGACGCGGCGCGACTGTGCCTCCGGGTGCGTGACCAGTTCCTCATACTTCACTTCCATCGAGCGCAGCCCAAGCACTTCGCGGAAATGCAGCCACAGCCCCATGAGCGACGCGTAGTACGACGCGGAAGATTCCAGGGTTTCGAAGTGCGCCCCCGCCATCGGGTTGCGAGCCAGCCGCATGAACGCGCTCAGCACCGCGTCGCGCGGATCGCGCACGCAGACAATCACCGGCGCATCCGGGAACAGCCGGCGAACGATCGAGAGGTGCGCGATGTTGATCGGATGCCGATCCACGAGGCGCTTGCCGATGGGGTCCTGCCCGGCGAGGACGCGCTCGACTTCGGCGAAGTACATGGCGCGGAGCAGGCGGATCTCCGGCTCGCCGATCTGCCCGAGGTAGGTGGGCACGTTGCCGACGCCGCCCGCGTGGCGCTGAAGATGCTCGCGGAGTTTCCCCATCCCGGGGTGCTCGTCGGTGGTGATGAAGCCGCCGTGGGCCGAGAGCGTGCGCCCGAGCAGGGTCGTTCCCGAGCGCGGGAAGCCCACGACGAAGATCGGCGGCGTGCTGAACGCGCGGTACGGCGGAGATTCGCCCCACGACGCCACGCTCCACGCATCCAGGCCGCGCTTGCTCGCCTCAAGGAATCGCAAGAACTCCTCGGTCATCTGCCGCACGGCGGGAGATTGGATCGCCGCCGTCGGCTTCGATTCCGTGAACCGCGCAAACGCCTCGTCGAACCGACCTAACTGATCGAGCGTCTGCCCCAGCGTCCGCGCGATCGTCCGGCGGTCGTGCGGGTCCGTCGCTCGCGCGAGCGATTTTTCGAGCATGACGCTCGCCGGCTCGAACTCGCTCAGCCGGAACCGGATCGAGCCGAGCGCGAAGAGTGCCAGGCCATGCGAGGGGTCGATCGTCACCGCTCTGTCCGCGACAGGTCTGGCTTCTTCGAGTCGATCGAGTCGTTCGAGCAGCATGGCGAGTCTTGCGTGCGCCTCGGCGGAGTTCGGGCATCGCCCGACGAAGTTTCGCGCTTCCGCCACGGCGTCGTCGTGCCGCTCCTGACTCGCGAGCGCGAGGACCAGGCCGCTGCCCGCCGTGTCCGAGGTCGGCTCGATCCCGATCGCCTTGCGAAAGGCCGCCTCGGCGGGCACGAACTGTCTGGCGATCAGGCGGATGTTCGCCAGTTCGATGTGCATCGCGGCGGAGGGTGCGGCGGTCTGGATGATCCGCTCGATCAACTCGGCCGCCTCGATCGTGCGACGCTGATGCAGCAGAACCCGCGACAGGCGGTGGAGGTAGTCGGCGTTGTCCGGCGACACCTCGAGTGCACGCCGAAGCGCGGCCTCGGCGCTCGCCATATCGCCCAACTCCGCCGACGCCGACGCGTGCATCAACATCGCCTCGTGGCACGTCGGGTGACGCGAGACGATCGCCTCAAAGAGATCACGGGCACGCTCGCGCTCGCCCCGGCGGAGCGCCTCGATCGCGGTCTGCATCTCGGATTGGAGTGATTCGGGTGTCAAGATGCGTCGTATCCCGTATCAAATGCCTTCTCTTCAGCCCGGAGGGCTGGTCGTTCGTAGCCGGGGGTTAGCGAGTCTTCGAGCGCCACCCCCGGGACCGAGGGCACAAAACCTCTTTCCCTTTCATTGCCTTTGCACCCTGGAGGGGTGCGCGACGGTCGCTCTCCGTATCCGCACCATATCACGCTGTTCATGGCCGGGTTGGAACATCGCTCCCACCCATTCGCATTGCACCTTTTCAGGGTGCGGAAAGATGGAATCGGGGGCGGCTTTCCGGGGGTTACGCTCGAAGACTCGCTAACCCCCGGCTACTGACTACCAGCCTTTCAGGCTGAAAACAA
Source organism: uncultured Phycisphaerae bacterium (assembly GCA_947085435.1). GTDB lineage: Bacteria > Planctomycetota > Phycisphaerae > Phycisphaerales > UBA1924 > JAEUIV01. Next base: position 28,438 of record CAMTWL010000034.1, on the reverse strand, counting down.
AGGCATTTCAACGCGCTCCTTTCGGTCCAAACACTCGGGCACCCATCCGGTGCGACTCACGCGCCCCGTCTTCATCGGTCCGCGTACCCCAGCGCTTCCACGAACGGCTCAAGGACCCCGAGCGCCTTCCCGAAGTGCTTCTCATACGCCCGCCATCGGCCCTTGGCACGAGTGTAAACCCCCTGCGAAACCTGCTGATAACTCGTCGAACGCATCGTCTTTGTCTTCGATCTCTCGGTGAACTCCAGCACCGAATCGTCCCACGGCTCACCGAGAAACCCGAGTACCCGCCGCGCGGTCCCCTCCGCGTCATCCACCAGGTCCTCGTACTTCACCTCGATCCAAGGCAGCCCGAGGGCCGTCCGCATGTGGAACCACAGACCCATCACCCGCGCGTACAGCCTTGCCGCCGATTCCAGGTCGCGGAAATACGTCACCGCCATCGGCGTGCGCGAGAGGTGCATGAAGCACGAGAGGACCACATCCCGCGGATCGCGAAGCGAGACGATCACTTTGGAACCGGGGAAGAGCCGACGGGCGGTGAAGAGGTTGACGGTGTTCATCGGGTGCTTGTCGATGAGGCGCTTGCCGACGAGCGCCGCCGCGCCCATCTCCTGATCGATCTTTTTCCAGTAGCGCTCGCGCAGCGCACCGACCTCGTCGCTCGTCAACGCCCCGTACGCGGCGGGCACCCGGTCCAGCCGCCCCGCGCGCTGGCCCACCCACTCCGTGCACCCGCCGATGCTCTCGATCTCATCGGTGGTCACGAGCCTCGGGTGCGCGCCGAGCACTTGCTCCAGCAGCGTCGTCCCCGACCGAGGAAACCCGACAAAGAACACCGGCGGCTCGCGGTCATCGGCGGGCGGATCGCGCCATGTCGCGGTCACGCCGGGCGTCAGGCCGCGCCGGCAGGCCTCGATGAACCGATCCACGTCTCCCGCGAGCATCGACGATGATGACGGGACCTCCTCCACGGCTTTCTTGCTCTCGACAAACCGGCGGTACGCCTCGTCGTGCCGCCCCAGCTCATCGAGCACCAGCCCGAGCGAACGCGAAAGGTCCCGGCGCTCCTGCTTCGACGGCGTCGCGGCGATGGCCTGCTCGAACACCGGAACCGACGCCGCCTTCGCTCCGGCCCGCTGGAGCAACGCCGCCCGCACACCGAGAGCCGTGGGATCGCCCGGATCGAGTCCGAGCGCCGCGTCGGCCTCAACCTTCGCTTCTTCGATCTTGTTCGATCGTTCGAGCGTCTGGGCCAGCCGAGCCCGAACGTCGGCGCGACGCGGATGCGCCGACGATAACTCGCGACCCAGAGCCTGCGCTTCCTCCATCCGTCTCGATCCCATCAACGTCGCCAGCAGCCCCATCCCCGGCTCGGCCGCCGATGGAGCCAACTCCCGCGCGCGACGGAACGCCCTCTCCGCGTCCGGCAGTTTCACCGCGGACAGGCACGCCGAACCGAGCGCCAGCATCAGCGCCGGCGACTCGTCGGCCTCGCGCGCCGCTTCCTCAAGGATCGGAACCGCTCGCTCCGCAAGCCCGCGCGACAGCAACACCGACCCCAGCCGGAAGAGGTATTCCGGGTTCCCCGCGTCGAGTTCGAGAGCGCGAAGCAGGTCCCGCTCCGCCTCCCCGAGGTGCCCCAGTTCGGCGGAGAGCATGCCGTGCATGTAATGGGCTTCGTGACAATCGGGGTGCCGCCCAACAATCGCCGCGAAGAGTTCGCGGGACTTCAGGGGATTCCCCGCTTTGCGGGCGTCGACCGCTTCGATGAAGAGTGTCTGAAGGTCGGGCATCGGGATGGATGGTAGTGAAGCGGCGATCGGAAAGGCTGAGGACAAAACGGATTTGTTCGATTCGGCGCCCGGATCGTGCTCCGACCCATCACCCCGCGATTGCCATGCAATCCAGCACCGCATCCGAAGGCCCGGAGGGCCGTCAGTAATTAGCCCAGGCCTGCCCGCCGTGGCGGGGTGGAGCGGCGCTTCGCTGCGGAACCCTGGGTCAAGGCCCACGACCATGCCTCTTCTCTGTTTTTCCATAGCCCCGAGAGGGGCGGCAGCCAACCCGCCGCACCCCTCGAACGAAGGACGCCGAACTACGAAACACGGATCAGCGGCGCTTTCGGCCGAGTACCGCCTCGGCAACCGCAGCGCGCTCGACTGGATCATCGACCAGTACCAGGTCTCAACGGACAAGCGCGCGCCGAATGGCGGAATCACCAGCGACCCGAACGCCTGGGGCGAGGAACGCAACGACGAGGAGTACATCGTCCGCCTGGTGAAACAGGTGGTCACGGTGAGCCTGGAAACGATGAAGATCGTAAAGGGGCTGCCGGGGGAGTTCAGTGATGCAACGGGTGTCGCGCAGGAGCCGGATTGACTCGGGCCGCGCGGTGATCGATCAGGCCGGCTTCGACTCGGCCCGCGCATCAGCGCGCGAACACGCGGGTCGACTGCGCCCCACGAGCCAAGGTCACTTCAGTTCATCCGTAGTCGAGTTGGTGGAATCGCTCTGCCGCGTTCCATCTCTTGAATCAGATTCGAGTGAAGCAACCGCCCGAAGAGCGCGGGGCGATGAGTCTGGTCAGACGCCCAAGAGTATGGTAGAAGACACGAGGTAAAGAGAGGCCGTTTCCCGTCGCGCATGGGAGGCGTACTTCGTGAAGGGGAGCAAAGAATGCGACACGTCATCGCGCTCGTCGTGCTTTTGTGTGCGTTGTTCCTGATGTCCGAATCGAGCGAAGATGCGGCATGTGACGCGCCGACGTCTTCTCCCGCGAGCGAGGGCCCGAGGGAGTGGGTCGTCGCTCGGCCTGTTCGATCGGGCCGGGCCTCCGCTTCGATTTCCTCCTGTCGGCTGGCGCTTTCCATCGCCGACCGATGCCTGGCGCGTATCCGGCGCTGGCCTCCCCCGCCGCGATGGTCAAGACGCGACTGGCTCGAGGAAACCACGGCGAATGCCATGTGCCAGGCGCTCCAGGCCGAGCGAGAGTTCGATGCGTGCCGAGGAGTTCCCATCGAAGCCTTCATCTGGAAGCGCGTGCTCGGGCGCCTCCTGGCAGCCTACCGGAAGGAATGGAGAGAGTGCGGCATCCCGAATCGGCTCGCCCTTCAGAATAGAACCGTCACCCACGATGCCGAAGAGGCCGCTTCGGCTTCGGATGGGATCGCCTCCCTCCTCATCGGCTTCTCCGAGCATGACAGGTGGATGCTCCGGCGCGCCATCGTCGACCAACAGACCGAGGGGCGCATCGCCGCGGAGCTGGGCGTCACTCAACAGGCGGTGAGCAAGCGGCTCCGGGGGTTGCTCGGTCGGCTGAAGTGTCGAGCGAACAAAACAAATAAAACCTAAACTCATGGTTGTAGCCACTCGGCTCCGGCGCATTTGCATCCATATCGAGCGACGGATCGGGCACGAAGCAAGGCGGTGTTCCACGCTCGCCTCTCCGCCGAGGGATGGTCCTCGTTGAGGGGCGGCCGCAGCGTGGAGTGTCGCCGTGCGGGTCGGACGGCGGAAGGTCCGTCGTCCCGTGCCCCGCGAGCGCTCACGAGGAGGTAGACAATGCAACGCACGGTTCTCTCAGCTCTCGTCCACTGCCGGTGCCGTCCCTTCGTGCTCGGGGCCATGATCGGTTTGATCGTGAACCTCGGCCTCATTCCCCTCGTGAACGCCCCGGCGGCACACGCGCAGGGCGTGGCCCCCTTCAACCCACCGAATGTCCTCGCGCCAGAACCGGGCGCGGACGATCCGCAGGCGGCGGACCCAGGGTCGCCGCTGCTGGCGCAACAAAAAATGATCTACACCACTCTCTTCGGCGGAGAATGGGACGGCGACGGCTCCTTCTACGACCTTCCCAAGGTGCCGAACGAGCCGGGATTGCTCCCGGCGATGAACCTGCGAAACAAGCTGGTGGCGGTGTTCGAGACCGTCGCGATCGCCCCGATGAATCTGGGCGACATCGACAACAACAACCTCGGCCTCCCGCCCGAGGACGTCGCCCTCCTCGATCAGATGGACCCCTCGGGCAACCTCGTGGTCGGGCGACTCACCAGCAACATTGCCACCGTCGAAGTGGTTTGCGTCGCCATCGAGTGGAACGTCGTCGACCGGGCCTTGGACGTCCCGACCCTCATCGTCCTCGGATCGTTCGATGCGATGCTCAGCAACGGCGGGGTCTTCACCCCGGAGGACTACACCCCGGCTGGTGGAGGCCTTGAGGCCCTCCCCGCCGCTACCATCACATGCCCGGGCGGCCAAGTCGTGCCGACCGATGCCCAGTACGACGCATGCATCAACGCCGCCAGAACGGCACTGGGTACCTGCCTGGCGTTGGTCTTGACGGGGCTGGCGGCCTGCATCTTGGCGGCCGTCAAGGTCGCCGCAGTGGCGGCAAAGAAATGCCGCTGGCTCATTCTGCCCCCTGCGGTGAAAGCCTGCCTGATCCTTGTCGCGGCGGCGCTCGCCATCATGGTCGCATCTTGCGCCGTCCTCGCCGCGGTCGCCGCGGCCCGGTGCTGGTCGATGTACAACACGCTCGTCGCCGCGTGCAAAGCCGCACTGTGCGCCCGCGCCACTCCAAGGGTGGTGCCGGCGGGTCAGGCCACCGTCGTGCACGACTGAAAAACCACTGCGAGCAACGCTCTTCTGGCCGCCGACACGCCTCGACATCCGTCGCAGCGTGTCGGCGGTCGTTTCATGGATCATTCGCCCAACGAAATGAGGCGGCGCTCGGCCCCGCGCTCACGCGCGGATAAGACTGTTTGGTCGGCTCGCCCCATCCTCACCGCCCATCCCCGCGCGGCGCCGACGACGCCACCAACCGGAACGTCTGCGCGCTCCCCATCGCCGAATGCACCGTCAGGTCCGCCGAATCGTCCGGCTGGATCGTCATGTCGATCATCGCCCGCGTCAGCGCCGGCCCAACGTCGTAACGCATCGTGAACACCACGTTCCGCACCCCGGAGATCAGCGGGTTCTCCTGCAAAACCGTCGGCGGATCCGCCGTCAAATCCAACCGCACAAACCACAACTCGCCCGCCACCGCCGGCCACAGGTTCGCCGGCGTTCCATCCGCCACCGCCCACGTCCGCAGCGGCGGATTCGCGGCCCAATCCGCATCGCTCGCCGCCAGCGCCGCCGGCACGCGGTATTCAATCCGCACCATCTCCGTCGGGTTCCGGCTCGCGTCCCGCGCCGTCACAAACTGAAAATAATCCGCCGCGATCGGGTTCTCGCCCGCGTCCAGCACCGACGCCGGCGCCGGCCCGAACCCGCTCCCCGTCCGGATCATGCTCGTCAGCCGCGCCATCACGATCCGCGAGATGATGTTCGTCGACGCCGACTCCGTCGTCTGCTGATACCCCTTGAACATCATGTCGAGCGCCGACAGCGTCGCCGTCATCAGCGTCACGCTGATCGTCAGCGCAATCATCATCTCGATCAGGCTCAGCCCGCGACGGTCACGATTCGATGGTGCATCATTCATGTCAATCTCCCCCCGCCGCCGCCACCGCACCCTCCAGATACGTCGATCGCACCGGCACGATCGCGATCGGCGTCGCCAGCCCGTCCGGCAGAACCAGCGTCTGCCTCAGGTTCAGCGTGATCCGCCCGAACCCATTGAACGTGATCGCACGCCGGATGTTCGTCCCCGCCACCGCGTCCCTGTCCGACACGCCGTCGTACCACGACTCCAACGCGGGCGCCGTCCCCACCGCCACCAGAGCGCCCGCCGCCGTGCGCGCCGAGTCCCACCCGACATCCAGGTCCCCGTCGGCGTCCAGGTCGGTCATCGTCGAAAGATCGATCCCCTCCTGGTCCCCGTCCGCCGGCCCGAAATACCCCAGCGTGATATTAAAGTGCTCCGGATTGCCCGCCGGCGCCCCGTACACCGCCATCGGAGCCTCCCCATACACAGGCTTATAGGTCAGCAAGAGCGCCCCATCAATCTCCGTGTTCCCGCGAATATCCAGCACCCCCGCGATGATCGCCCCATTCAGACGGATGTCCTGCGCCGCCGAACTGTTGTTGGTCCCGATGTCCACCGAATAGTGCGGCGCCATCATCGAACTCTTCGACGCCATCAGCGCCTCATCCGCCGACAACTGGTACGCCGGGTTGTCCGGCTCCGTCGGGTGCTCATCCAGAAACTTCGTCGCCCCAGTGAACTGCAACTTGTTCCGGATGTGCGAGAAAACCGCCGCCTTGTCCGCCACCACCGACCCGATGAACACGCAGCCGTGGAACCGGATGTTGTTGCTCACCAGTTTCGTGTTGGTGCACGCGTCGTCCGCCGCCCCGTCCCCGTCCAGGTCCACCAGCAGCGGCCCAGGCGGCATGTTCGCGGGGTTGCACACCACGCCCCCGCCGCAATACGACGTATCCAGCACCTGCGGGCTCGACGCCGGCGGCGGCGGATACTTCAGCGACAACGCCCCCGTCGCCATGTCACGCTTCTCCTCGCCGTAATACGCCCACGATGGATGCGTGTTGTTCCCCCACGTCCGCACCCGAGTCACCCCCACGAACGTGCAGTTCACAAACAGCGCGTTCGTCCCCCGCGGGATCGTCGTGTTCCGGAACGTCAGACCCCGGTACACCGGCCTCCGGTACCAGTCCGCCGGTGACGGCGACCCATAAGGCGTGCTCTCGACCGACCACTCAACTCCCACCTGACCCGCCACCTTCGTCGCAAAGTTATCCGCGAGCACCCCCGCCTCGCTCGAAAACGCCCCCATGATCGCCGCCGCCGCCTCGAACGACCCCGCCGTGATCTCGGGAACCTCCGCGTCGCTCGCGCTGAACTTCACCGCCGTCTCGCCCGCCTCCGGGTCGATCGGCCCCTTCACCACCTTCTGATAGTCGCCCAGCGCCACGTTGAACTCATCCGTCGAACTCTCCCACGCCGAACGCGACGCCTTCAGATACACCGACCCGTGCACCTTCGCGTACCCGTCCTTGTAGTCGAGCGCCCCGTCGCGATACCCGAGCGCCACATCGTCAAGGTCCAGGTCGTTCGCGTCCCGCTCGCCGTCGCCGTTGTTGTCGGGAAACGTCGTATAGTCCCACGCGCCCGCCGTGAAACGCCCGTTCCACTTCCCATTCCCGTTCCGGTCGGCGTTCCCGCTGTCGACCAGCAGCCCCAGCGCGTCGTCCGCCGCGAACTCGACGGCGTTCCCCTCGTTCAGCGTCCCGGCACTCAGCGCCGCCGACAGCACCACCTTCCTCAGCCCGTCGCCCAGCACCGTGTCGTAATGCTTCAGGAAGACGTCACAATCATCCACCGCGTCGTCGCGCGTGTAATCGGTAAAGGCGTTGTCCGCCTGACTGTCCGCGTTGAAGTCCTGCGCGTTCATCACCGCCAGCGAACGCGATTCCGTCGCATGATGCAGCCGCAACGCGTTGTCGCCGTCCTGGTCGTCCGCCAGAACCGCCGTGTAAAGCCGCGACAACTTCGCGCTCAGCGTGCCGTTGATCCCCTGAAAATCGCTCAGCGAAACCAGCGGCGGCCCGTCGATCGTGTCCAACGCCGCGCTCGCGTACCGAATACCCAGAGGCCCGTTCACCACCACGTTCCGGCCCAGCATCACCCGGCTCGGCGAAACGATCGCGTGAGGCAGCAACTTCGTGATCCCGAAATACTGCCGCGCCGTCCGGGTGATCCACCGCGAACGCAGCCAGTCCCATTCGTACCCCGTCGCCACCACCAGCACCCGACCCGCCCCGTCCGGCGGCCCGTAGTCGATCTGCACCGCGTTCACCGCCTTGCCCGCGTCGCTCTTTTCGATCGCCATCGGCTTCGAACGAACCCAACCCACCGGCGCGGTGCCCAGCGCGATCGCGCTGGGCAGGTCCGCCTCGACATCACCCGCGTGCTGCATCGTCAGAACGTCGAGCAGCCCCTCGGGTGTCGCCGACTCGACCCGCCCGTCCGGTGCCGCCAGCACCGACACCGCCGGCGAGCCGTCGTATGTCCCCAACCACAACTCGCCCGCGTACGCCGCGTCGATCTCGCCCTTCGACACCACGAACCGCGACGCCGCCTCGGCCAATCGGCTCTCGGCGATCCGCAGACCCGTGTCCACCGCCGCCTGCGCACGCGAAACCCGATGAAACGTCTCCGCCGCTCGCAGGTTCCCCTTGCTCATCACCGCCATCGCCACCGCCAGCGACGAGAACAAAATCAGGAACATCATCGCCAGAATCCCCGTCACCCCGCGACGCGCGGAACAACGGCCAGCGGACAGCCGACAACGGACATCAGAAAGGGGTGCCGATCGTCCCAGCCTTTGCGTCCGCTCATGTGCGGCATTCATGTCCACTGTCCACTGTCCACTGTCCACTGTCGCCTTCATGTCCGCTGTCCGCTGTCCGCTGTCCGTTGTCGCTTTCATGCCGTCGCTCCTTGCGCCCTTCACCCCATCACCTTTTCACCTCCCCACCTGCCCACTCCCCTCTATGACCTATGACCTATCACCTTCCCCCTACGGCATCACCACCCATGACAAAACCGTCATCACCTCCGGCTCATCCTCCGCATCGTCCTGCTTCAAAACCGTCACCGTCACCCGCACCGGGAACCGGTTCACCGCGCGCAGAATCGTCGCCCCATTCCGCGTGTCGTGGTTGTCCGCCACCGTGTCCGTGATGTCCCCAGGCTCCACCTTCTCCACGCTCACGATCTGCGTCCACCCGCGCATCGCCACCGCCACCGGGTCTACCTCTCCCGGCGGAACGAACATCTCGGTTGACCCGTCAAAGAGCGTCTCCGGGATCGCCTCGCCAAACGCGTTCACCGGCCCGTCGTACCGCGTCGTCATCGTGAACCCGACGGGAAACTCGGTCGCATCGCCGAACACCGCGCCGTCGAAATCATCCAAATCATCGAGGTCCGGCACCGTGGCCTCGCCCGTCTCGACGCCCCAGCCCCGGAACGTGCCCACGTCGTTTGGGTCAAGGAAATAGAGGCCGCCCGAGAACCGATCGTGCCTCGGGAACGACCGCGTCATCTCGCGGACCTCGCTCGCAAGGTACGTCGCCGTCGCGCTGCCGGAGGAATAGGCGTTCCGCTGCATGAAGGACTGCTGCGCCTCGACCACCGCCAGCACGCCCACGCCGATGATGATCGTCGCCATCGCCGCCTCGAGCAACGTAAACCCGCGGCGGCTTTTCTTCACCCCGGAGGGGTGGTCTGTAGTAGCCGGGGGTGGAGTCTTCGACACCCCCGGATAAACCCCCGATAACCTCATCTTGCACCCCGAAGGGGTGCTCCCCTCCATCATGCACTTCGGTTGTCGGTGTGAGGTCGGCATGTCCAGCGCCCCCCGATGGGTTCGTCGCGCCTCCACCCCAAGTATCGGATCACTTCACGATCTGGCTCATCTTGAAGATGGGCAGAATGATCGCCATCGCGATGAATCCAACGACTGATCCCATTGCAATGATCATGATGGGCTCGATCATGGACGTCACCGCCTTGATCGCGTCCCGTAACTGCTTCGCGTAATAGTCCGCCACCTCGCTCAGCACCTCGCCCAGCTTCCCGGACTCTTCCCCAGCCCCGATCATCTGCACCACCGCGTGCGGCAGCAGCCTCTCCTGGCTCAACGTCCCCGCGATCTTCTTGCCCTGCTTCACCGACATGAACACGTTCCGCCACATCCGCTTGTAGACCACGTTCCCCGACACATCACCCGTGATCGCCAGCGTGTCCAGCATCGGAACCCCCGCGTTGATCAGCTCGCCCATCGTCTGCAGCGAACGGCTGATGTACAGCGCCTTGAACATCCGCCGGAAGATCGGCACCCTCAACTTCGCCACGTCCAGCCAGTACCGCCCGATCTCCGTCGTCGCCAGCAGGAACAATCCCACCAGCCCGACGAAGATCGCCACCAGAAGGTAAGGCCAGTACGCCACCATCCACGCGCTCAGCCCCATCAGGAACGTCGTCGCCCAGGGGAGCACGTCCTCCTTGCCCTCGAACACCGCCCCGAACTTCGGCAGCACGAACGTCAGCAGAAACACCGTCACGCACACCGCCATCGTCCCGATCACGCCCGGGTAAATCATCGCCCCGATCACCATCTTCTTGGTCTCGATCTGCTGCGCGGTGTACTGCGCGATCCGGTCCAGCATCTTCCCGAACGAACCCGACATCTCCGACGCCCGAACCATGTTCACGTACAGCGCGTTGAACAGTTTGGGGTGCCGGGAGAGGGCTTCCGAGAACTGCTTGCCCGATTCCACGTCGCTCTTCAGGCCGTTGATCACCTGCTTGAATCGGCCGTGCTCGGTCTGCTCCGCGATCCCCTCGAGCGCCGACCGGATCCCGATGCCCGCACGCACCATGACCGCCAGCTGCGTCGTGAAGTCCAGCACATGCTTCAGCGAAGGTCGGCCGGAGTTCATCTCCTTGAGCGTCCGCATGAAGCCCGACGCCCCGCCGGACTCGATCGCGCTGATGAGCAGGACGTGATTCCCCTGGCCCCGCAGCACGCTCGCCGCCGCCGTGGGCGACTCGGCGCTCAAAACGCCCACCACCGTCTGCCCCGACTGCGAACGAACCTGGTAGCGATAGGTGGGCATCAGCGTTCCTTGGAATCCGAAGACCGAAGACATTCACCGCAGAGACGCAAGACATTCACCGCAGAGGCGCAGAGAGCGCAGAGAAAGACAATGAAATGGGTTCAAGGCAAGGAACTCTCAGAGTTCGACCCCTCTTACACAATCGTCACACTCTCCCATGCCTTAATCCATTTCATGCGCCTTCCTCTGCGTCCTCTGCGCCTCTGCGGTGAACTCTTCCGGCTAGGCCGCCAACTGACGCTCCAACTTGTCCGGGTGCGCCGACTGCGCGATCGCATCATCCCGCGAGATCATCCCGTTGAAATACAACTGCGCGATCGACGTATCCAGGCTCTGCATCCCCATCGAGCGGTTGGTCTCGATCACGTTGGGGATCTCGAAGGTCCGCCCCTCGCGGATGATGTTCCGCACCGCCGGCGTACACAGCAGCACCTCGACCCCCGGCACCATCCCCTTCTGGTCCACCCGCTGGAACAGCGTCTGGCTGATGACGGCCTGGAGGGTGTTCGCCAGCATCGCCCGGATCTGGTTCTGCTGCTGCGCCGGGTACATATCGATGATGCGCTCCACCGTCTGACCCGCGCTGCAGGTGTGCAGCGTGCTCAGCACCAGGTGCCCCGTCTCGGCCGCCGTCATCGCCAGCGCCGTCGTCTCGAGGTCCCGCATCTCGCCCACCAGCACGATGTCGGGGTCCTGACGCAACGCGTGCTTCAACCCGCTGGAAAAACTCGGCATGTCCTGCCCCAGTTCGCGCTGCTCGATCAGGCAGTTCTTCGACTCCAGCACATACTCCACCGGGTCTTCCAGCGTGATGATGTGCGCCTTGTACCGCTCGTTCATCGCCTGGATCATCGCCGCCAGAGTCGTGCTCTTGCCCGAACCCGTGTCCCCCGTCACCAGCACCAACCCCCGCGGCAGGTACGTCAGCCGACCGATCACCTCCGGCAGACTCAGATTCCCCAGCACCGGCACCTTCGTCTTGATCACGCGCATCGCGATCCCGACCATCCCGCGCTGACGGTGCGCGTTCACGCGGTACCGCGCAAGCCCCTTGATCTCGTACGAAAAATCCGCGTCCTTCTGCTTCTCGAACAGCGCCTTTGACTCGGGCGACGCCATCTCCTCCACAAACCTCTGCACCGTCTCCGGCGACAGCGCCGGCGCGTCCATCGGCGTCACCACCGTGTGAATCCGGAACATCGGCACATGCCCCGCAACGATGTGGATGTCCGACGCGTCACGCTCCGCACCCGCACGAAGAATCGCTTCCAGATTCATGAGGTTCCTCACTGACCCGATCAAAAACCAATCGCAAAAACCGATCGTGGGTCATCGCATCCCATCGGTCTGGTCGGAATCGGGATAAATCGCCGTCAATCGCCGTTCGTTCGATTGCCCAGACGCCCGCCGGAGCATCCGACAAAAACCCCCCGCGCGTCCTCAGCCAAAATGATAAACGAGCGATAACTCTTTATTTCACAAACCTTTCCATCATTTTCCTCTTGCAATCCCCCCCGACTTCGCTACCTTAACCCTCGGCTGCTGAGGGGACCGCAATCGGGACATCACCGATTGCCCAAAAAGCGTCCGAGAACTCCAGATGGACGCGGGAGAGAAACCCATGACTTTGGCAAGCGCGACCCGACCGAAACTCGCAAGAACACCCGAATCGGGGCAAGCGGAATCGCGGGCGCAGGCGTTGCCCCTGCCGGAGCACAAGCCGCAAAGCCCTGTTTTTTCAGCACCTTCCGCCGACCAGACCGACGCCGCCCGCCTCTCGCTCCTGCCGGAGGAAGCGAAGTTCCTCGACGCCGGCCTCTCTCACATCACCACCCGGGAACGCGAGGTCGTCCTCGCCATCTGCGCCGGCGGCACCAACGACGCCGTCGCCTCCCGACTCTGCATCGCCCTCCCAACTCTCCGCACCCACCTCATGCGCCTGAACCAGAAACTCGGTACAACAAGCAAAGGCGACGTGGTCCGCTACGCCGCCACCATCCTGATCGAGGGCTATCGCCGGGGAAGTCTCGGGGCGGCCGTCCGGGCCTGAAATGTCGAAATCCAAGGAAATCGCTGGTAATTGTGTAGTCTATACCGATGATTTTTCGTGAAACGTCCGGAAACCAAGGTGGAAAGTTTGCACTCACTGAACAAAATGAGGGATAATCGGTATCAGGGTGCCGATATCGGATGCAGCGCGACCGTTCCCGGACCCCCGGAAGGAAGCGTTCGGGTTGGACAATTTTATTCCACTTGCCCCTATGAGACTTTGCAAAGACTAACTCGGTGGGGTATGGTGGTGGCTCGGTCGGTTGGCCGTCGGGCTCGCGGCAGGGAGTTTTTTCTGGCGCGGTGATCGTCGGATGTCAGAGTCGAGCGTTCGTGAAAGAGCGCTCGCAACAAATAAGTGTTTACGGTCGCCCGGGCGCGTAGCCCTCACGGCGGCGAAGTTCGGAGTCGATCGTCAACGTCTTCCTCCACGTGGTTCAGATGAAAGGAACAGCAATGAGTCAGAGAATCGTTAAGTGGCTCGCGGCGAGCGCCTTGCTCGTGTCAGCGAACGCTGCCATGGGTCAAGTGGTCAACACTCTCAACTGGACCCAACCGCGGGTGGTCAGCGGCGCTGGTGTCGAGAGCGCTGGCCCCAGCAGCATCGTCGTCGTCAACGTTCCGGCGGGTCTCGTCGCCGCCGCGGGCTTGGTCAACGCCAACGCAATCATCGGCGAAGTTCGTGCCCTCAGCGCCACCGGCACCGTGCTTGACACGCGTGCCATCAACGCCGCGGCCTTCGTCGGTGCTCCGACCTACAACAACGCCGCTGGCAACGCAGGTGTGCAGATCGATTTCGCGCTCATCACCGGCATCTCGACGACGTTTGGACAGGCCGGGCTCGCGTCGATCCAGGTGACTCTGACGACCACCGGCCTTGTGACATCGGCCAACGCGTGCCAGACTCGCTTCAATGCGGCGGCGACGGAGTCCACGGAAAACGGTGTCGCGGACGGAACGCAGGACGAGTGCGCCGCACCCGACAGCGCCCTGCCGACTCTTGCAAGCGCGTTTCTCCAGGGCACCAATCTTTTTCTCGTCTTCAACGAGACGATGAGCAACGGCGACGCCGCCAACAACGCGAACCACACGGTGCTCGCGGGTCTTAACAACACCAGCTTCCAGGTCAACACCACCAACGCGTTCCTCGCCACCACCGCGGTTCCGACCGGCGGCACGTTTGTTGTTCAGGGGGTCTTCGCCGACGGGGTGAATCGCGTGGTGCAGGTGAACGTGACCGCTGCGACGGACGTGGCGCTCGGGCGGTTCATTCGTCTCGCCGCCGACGACAATGGCGTTTTCCTGGCCGCCAACGACGTGTTTGACGTCGTCGGCAATGCGGCGACTCCCGGCGGCTCGGTCGCAACGCCGGTGACGACTGGTGTGCAGATCACCGCTCCCCCGGCGTTCACCGTGACGCGGGCCGAGTGGCGCGCGACGTACTTCGGCGGATGCTGCAATAACGAGTTCTCGGTCGTCTTCAGCACCCCGCTCCTGAGCGGCGGCGACACGAACTTCTTCAACGGCCCGAGCGCCCTGAACCTGACCCGCGGCGGCGCGGACAGCGACCTCAACTTTAACTGCGGCCTCAGTATTGACCCGGCCAATTCCAACGCGGTCCTCCTCGGCATCTGCTCGGGGGGCGATCAGGTCTTCGCGGACGGGCGCGACTTTGCCGGGTCCACCTACGCCTGGAACTACATCGCGGGAAGCGTGGGTCAGACGCCGCCGACCGACATCTTCGGTTCGCCCCTTGCCGCTCCCCCGGGCTCTCCCCTGACGGTGCTCGACGAGATCACCCCGACCCAGCAGTTCTTCACCTTCCATGACGTGAACCGCGACGGGCGGCTCGACGCGATCGGCATCGCGTTCAACGAGCCGGTGACGCACAACGCCGCCCCCGCGACCTTCACCCTCCGCCGGGCCGCCGGCACGGTGCAGCCCGTCCAGCAGATCACGGCCCTCGGCGTCCTGACCGACGACACCGTTGTCGCCAGCGGCACGATCACCGAGAACGTCATCCAGATCACGACGGTGGCGCTCGGCAACATCGGGTTCTTTGACGGCTTCCCCACCCGCATCGAGACCAACAACGGCATCCTGATCAACTTCAATCCGGACACCGTGAACTGGGACAACGACGCGCTCACCGCCGTGGGCGGCGCGACGGAAGCGATCCCCGGCACGGGCGGCACGGGCGGCAGCGGCGCTTGCGCCATCACCATCGAATCGCTCACGGGCTTCACGGCGACCGACGCCGCGTTGAACGCGACGACCCCCGCCGCCATCGCGGCCTCGGCGACCACGCAGGACCGCGCCAGACCCGACCTCACCTTCGCCCGCTTCTTCACCGGCGACAACCAGGACGAGGACAACGTCGACTTCAACGTCCAGTTCTTCGGCGAGAACGACGGCGATCCCGGCAACTCCATCAACAGCAACCGCGTCGCCTTCGTCTTCAGCGAGAACCTCGCCAGCGAGCAGAACGACGACCAGCAGCAACAGTTCCGCTTCGGCCCCGGCGGCGCCAACGGGTTTGACAACGACGGCTTCGTCTTCAACTACTGCCTCTTCTGCGGCTCGTTCGTGGTGCAGAATCCAGACAACGTCTACACCCTCCGTAACTCGAGCGAGAACCCGGCGCTGATCCCCGGCGTCGTGGTCAGCATCCTGCCGCAGAGCCGCGTGACCGATCCCTTCGGCAACGAGGTTCTGGAGGCCGCGGATACCGCGACGGTCAACCGCATCGCCCCCTACATGCCCCTCATCACCGACGTGAACGGCGACCAGATCTTCAGCGCCTTCCTCTTCGATGCCAACGCCAACGGCTTCGGAGACAGCATCCGCATCACCATGAACCAGCCGATCGACACCGCGACGGTCCAGGTCTCCGACTTCACCCTCTCGCTCGGCACCATCAACACGGTGGCGGTGCAGGGGACGGACATCGTCCTCAACATCACCGACAGCGCCGTCCCGATGACCAGCATCATCACGGGCACCTACAACGGCGGCTCCGACACCACCCGCATCGCCTCGCTGGCGGTCGGCGGCACGGGCGTGGCGGTCTCGGCCAACAACTTCGCGTTCGACATCCAGCGGATCGCTCCGCCCGACGAGGCGACCCAGAGCCTCGCGTTCATGGACATCGTGGGCACGGGCATGCTGACCGGCACGACCCCCTTCCCCCCCGGCACCAAGATCTTCGGCATGCTCGCCGTGCCGCAGATCTACAGCGTCACCGCGACGCACAACAATGTCTCCTTCTCCAGGAACGCCTACGACGACTCGTCCTCGCTCGAAGCGTGGAACCGCTGGCTGTTCGGCAGCCAGGAGTTCGTCTACCTCGGCCGCAACACTAACAACTATCAGTTCTACGACAACGACAAGGATCTCGGCGACGATAACGACGCCATCAGCACCTACAAGGACGTGATCAGCCTCACCATCAACGCCTCCAATCTCGCGGCGATCACCTTCACCGGCACGGGCGAGACCGCCAACGACAAGGTGACCAACGGCAAGGCCCGCATCCTGTGGGACGTGCTCCGCGCCAGCAGCGGCGACATCGACAACGTCTACGATTTCTACAGCGGCGTCACGCCCTTCTTCGGCGAGCCGATCCGCTCCTCAGCGGTGGTGCTCGGGAATGACGGGCGGTTCGAGTTGCACATGAGCGCCCCGATCTCCGGCTTCGACGGCAAGAGCCGCCTGAGCGGCGTCGGGCGTCCGGTCATCCTCGTGGTGGAACTGCCGGACGGCAAGCGCTTCGTGGTGTCGAGCGTCACCTCTTCGGTCAACGGCGCTCCGATCCTCTTCAACGCGCAGAACCGGAACCAGACCACGGGTCAGGCCGGCAACGCGACCCTCTTCAACATCCAACTCGACAACGTCGGCATGGCCGGGATCAACACCGGCTGGAACACCGTCCCCTTCAACCGCGCGAGCGGTTACGCGGTCAACACCGGCGCTATCCCGGTCCGTCCCAACGGCGTCACCGTGGCCAACGTCTTCGTTCCCTCCGCTTCGTCTCCCGTGCAGCCCTTCACCAGCGCTCTCCACCAGTTCGTGATCTGGGGCGAGAATACCGAAGACGGCATGTGGACCCGCGACGAAGACTCCAACATGGACGACTTCTGGATCGACCCCAACGTCTTTGACCTCTTCTACTTCGCGATGACCAGCCGCGGCGTCCAGATGGGCTCCGCGATCGACGGGTTCTGCGGCGGGTACGCCCTCGCGGCGTTCAACTCCTGCCTTAACTACTGCCAGTACGGCGTCTTCCAGTTCGGCGCGCCGCTCACCGGCAACACGCTCTTCTCTGGTGTTGACGCCTTGACCACCTTCCCCAACAACGCCACGACGCAGGGCTGGGGCCTCTTCACCAGCAAGGCTGCGTTCAACCCGGCCACGGGCATCCGCGGCACGGGGGTGACGGCGCCGAACCCCGACCTCGACTTCATCTTCGTCTTCCGCAACAACGGCAACCAGGCCGGCAGCCTGAACCGGACCCGGATCGAGGTCAGCAGCCTCGACCTGCTCGCGCCGACGGGGACCGACAACCCGAACGACACGGCGCGGATCGACGCGGGCCAGGCCTTCTTCGGGCACTGGCAGCCCTGATCGGGTCTGAGTTTGTGAGAATCATCTGAACCCCAAGGGGGTCGGCGAAAGCCGGCCCCCTTTTTTGTTCGAAGCAAGAAACGCATTCACCGCAGAGGCGCAGAGAGCGCAGAGACGAACGAAAAAGGAAGTTTTGGGGTGGGTTTCTGATGTTTCGGCGCGCGGGGGCGATCGACGCTCCGCTCGGCGCGGCTCGGTGTCGGCGTGCGGTCCGTCGATGGGAGTGGCGCTACTTCCGCGATTTGTAGAAGGGCAGGGGGGCGACTTCGGCGGTCATGGTCTCGCCGCGGCCGGAGTCGATCGTGATCTTCGATCCCTTCTCGGAAAGCGCCCGATCGACGTAGGCCATGGCGATGCAGCGGGCGAGGGTGGGGGAGTTGCAGCCGCTGGTGATCTCGCCGATGTCTTGGCCGCCGGGTTTGTCGAGGAGGCGCATTCCCTGGCGTGCGGTGCGCTTGCCGTCGACGAAGAGGCCGACGAGTTTTCGTGGTGGCCCGCCGGAGTCGCGTGTGCGTTTGAGGGCGTCCATGCCGATGTACGGCTCGCCGCGCTCCGCCTGGTCCTTGTCGATGTGGATCGCAAAGTCGAGGCCGCTGGCGAGGGCGTTCATTTCTTCGCCCAGTTCGTGGCCGTAGAGCGGCATCCCGGCTTCGAGGCGGAGCGTGTCGCGTGCGCCGAGGCCCGTCGGCTTGATGATCGGGTTGGCGGCCGCCATGTCAACATCTTTCAAGAGCAGTTTCAGGGCCATGTCCACGGCGGCGGCGGGGAGGACGACCTCGATCCCGTCCTCTCCCGTGTAGCCGGTGCGGCTGACGAGGAGTTTCAGGATCAGGTAGTTTTTCTCGACAAATCGGTATCTTTTGAGGGTCGGGATCTCTTTGCTGAACTTGCCGACGATGTCCATGACCCTTGGCCCCTGGAGGGCGACCATCGCGGTCTTCATGGTGCGGTCGTCGATGGTGACGACGAGGTCGCCCTTGATCTCGGCGAAGTGTGCGAGGAGTTTTTCGCGGTTCGAGGCGTTGACGACGAGGAAGTAATCGTCGTCGTCGATTTTGTAGACGATGATGTCGTCGCGCACGCCGCCGACGGCGTTGCACACGAGGGAGTAGCGGCACTGGCCCGGCTCCATGTCGGAGATTCGGCGTGTGCAGAGGCGTTCGAGGAATCGGCGCGAGTGGCGGCCGGTGATTTTCACGCGGCCCATGTGCGAGACGTCGAAGAGGCCGCCGGAGGCGCGGACCTGCTTGTGCTCCTCGACGATCGAGCCTGCGGGTGCCACTGGCGGCTCGCCCGCCAGTGCGGGGCGCATGTACATGATGGGCATCTCCCATCCGGCGAAGTCGACCATTTTTCCGGCGTGGGAGGTGTGGAAGTTGAAGAGTGGTGTGCGAAGTGGCAAGGGGAAGTCTCCTCGGGCCGCACGGCGAAATCCGGGGGCCGGGGGAGTGTAATCGCTGGCAATTGTGGCACCGGCCGGTCTGAAAAGACATTCACCACCCCGGCGCGCCGGGACGCGGAGAGCACGGAGGAAGGCGGGGAAGATGGTGTTCAGAAAAAAGCAGGAGGTTCCGCCTTGATGCGGTGGCCATCGACAGGACCGCGGTGACATCCGCGAAGTTCACGATGCCGTCGCCGTTGGCGCCGCCCGGGCAGGCTGGTCTCCGCGGCGACTCTTCGAGAAGCCTGCCCCACCGTGCCCCGCGTGCGCACTCCGGTCATACCGGCAGCGTCTGCACGAACCCGAGGATCATCTTCATCCGCTTGGAGATCAGCACGCCGCCAAAGCCGGCGGTCCGCACGGGCGCGTTCATTGTTGCGCTGGAACGAGTCGCGGGTCCGTTCGCGTCATGCCTCATCGCCAAGGTGAGAACCACCACCGCCGCGGCGATCGCCATTCGACCAATCTTCGATTGTGTAAAGCCCATCGGAAGAGCCCTCTTTTCTCTCCCTTCAACATGCGCCAGGATTGGCCCCTGTCAAGGCTTTTCCGCGAGGAGTTTGTCAATCTGGGCATTCAGCGCCGCATCGTCGGGCTTGGTCTTGGGCTCATAACGCGCGACGACCTTACCGGACCTGTCGACGAGGAACTTGGTGAAGTTCCATTTGAGGTCGCCGCCGAGGGGGGCGGGCTGGGAGGTGAGCGTCTTGTAGAGCGGGTGCTGGTCGTCGCCCTTGACGCTGAGTTTCTCGAACATGGGGAAGGTGACGCCGAACTTGCTGGCGCAGAAGGCGGCGATCTCCGAGTTTGAACCGGGTTCCTGGCCGCCGAAGTTATTGGCGGGGAAGCCGAGGACCAAGAGGCCGCCGTCTTTTTTGGACTCGTGGAGTTTCTCGAGCGCTTCGTACTGCGGGGTCAGGCCGCACTGGCTGGCGACGTTGACAATCAGAAGCACCTTTCCGTTGTAGTCGGCGAGCGGCTGGGGCGTGCCGTCGATGCGGTTGACGGTGAAGCCGAGGACCGAAGCGCCGGACGCGGCGGCCGGGGCGCCGATCGGGTCGGTTTTGTTTTCTTCCGCCGAAGCCGACCAGAGGGCGGTCGAAACTCCAACGAAGACCGCAACACACACGCCGGTGGACCATGGACCGTTCGAGCAGCAGCAGCGCATGAGAACCTCCCTTTCGACCCCCGATCGTTGGATCATACCCGCGAACGTTCGTCATCTCCCCTATTCTCTTTCGGCGAACACATGGCGACCCTCACCCGAACCGTGCGATTCTGCGTGAACCCTGGGGGCGAATCCGGGCTCGCGCGCGGTGATGTCAACGGCTTTGCGGGCGTTCCGTCGATGCGAGGGCTGGGGCGGTATTACGAACTGCACATCACCTGCCGGGGCGAGCCGGACCAAGCGTCCGGGTACCTCCTGAACATCAAGGACATCGACGCTGCGGCCCATGCGGCGGCGGTTCCCGTCATTGCGAAGGCCTGCCGCGAGGCGCCGGAGACCGAACCGGCGGTGCTGCTTGTTCGGGTCTTCGAGGCGCTCCGGGAGAGGCTGGGCGGCGTGTTCGAGCGCGTGCGATGGAGCCTGACTCCCTACTATTCGCTTGAGATGAACACCGACACCGCGCACGCGTTGCTCCGCCAGAGTTTCGATTTTTCGGCCGCCCATCGGCTGCATTCGCCTTCGCTCAGCGACGAGCAGAACCGAGCGATCTTCGGCAAGTGCAACAACCCGAGCGGCCACGGGCACAACTACCGCGTCGAACCTTGCGTTGCGGTTCGACTCGATGCGAAAACTCTTTTTTCTCTCGCGGACCTTGAGGAACTCGTGCATCGGCACATCATCGAGCCGTTCGACCACACACATCTGAACGCGGACACCAAGGAGTTCGCCGCCGCGCTCGGTGTGAACCCGACGGTCGAGAATATCGCCCGCGTGTTCTTCGATCGGCTTGCGGGGGCGGTCGAATCTGAATCCAAGGGCAGCGCGGAGTTGCGCGCAGTGACGGTGTGGGAAACGGATCGCACATGCAGCACCTATCCGGGGTGATGCGAAGTCGATTTCAGCCGCGGAGTGGCGTCAGGGATTTCGAGCAAGACGCGGCAGGGTTTTGGTCGCAATGGGCGCGAGCGTGGCGAGCACCTCGCACATTGATCGGGCGATTGCGATGGCGGCCTGCCGCCGCTCCGCGTCTCAGAAAAGAAGATCAAGAGGCGGTTCGATCCCCGTGCTTACGCACGGGGCTACTGGCTTGCGCCGCTCCGCGGCTCGAAGACGCGCACATCAATACGGCGTCTTCTCTTTCGCGGGTTCGGGCTCCTCGTCCGTGTGCTCCATGTCCTCGTTTTCGGATTGCTCTTCGTCCTCCTCGTCGAAGGATTGACCACGTTCCCGCGCCTTTTCGCCGGCCTTCGCGCCGATCGCCCCGCCCACCGCCGCGCCGCCGAGGAAGGGCATTACATCGCCGATGCCGAGCAGGGTGGACAGCGTTGCGAGGATCGAGCGGTCGCCGCGCAGGTCGGTGATGAAGTCGTCGCCGCTCCAATAGGAGACCATCATCATCGGCCGCGTGTCTTTCACGAGGTCGGCGTAGAGCGGCAGGACCATGCCCGGCTCGCGCGGCTCGGCCGCGCCCTTTCGGGTGCGGGCGGCGTTGGCGATCGCGGACGACAGGAACGTGAGCGAGGCGTAGCCGTCGCGCACCGTGCGCGATGAATCGACGAAGTGGATGACCGATGGGCCGGCGTCGCCGGGGAGTTTCCAGCGGGATGATGTGAACGCCTTATTCGAGAGGATGCCGCCGCCAGATTTCGCGGACAGGATGTGACGCGCCGCCGCCGTCGCGGCCTGGGGCGTGGCGCCGATGACCATCCATTTGCCGGCGACCGCGATCGTCGGCTCGATCGGCACCGGCAGGCCGGGGAAGCGGAGTTGCGTGTACTTGATCCCGTCGCGCTCGAAGCGAGCGACCTCGATCGCCGCGGGGGACTCCACCTCTTGCGCGAAAAACTCATTCGCCTTCGCCGCCGCTTTGTCCATCGCGCCGAGCACCTTCTCCGGCTCGGCGAGCGACCAGAGCAGCACGCCGGAGAGGGCCGAGCCGCCGCCGGTCGAATCCGCGAAGAACATGGCCGCGGTATCGCCGAGCGCCGCGATGACCTCCGTTTCCGGGTCAAAGCCGAGCGCCGCCTTCAACTGTTCCAGACCATTCTCGAACTCGCCGCCCCCCAACTGCTCGAACTGCTTCCTCATGCCGGCCCACTGGCTCTTAAGATCAAACTTCGCGATCTTGACGAACGAAGCGTCGGCGGGGATGACCGACAGGTCCTCGGCGGAGATCGTGCCTTTCATCATCCCGCTCGCGTGCTTGCCCAATCGGCGGACGGCCATCGTCCCTTGCATCGCGTCGGCGCTGTGCCCCAGCGTCCACTCCACCTTGATCGCGTCCTTCCCGATCAACCCAGCCTCGCGGAAACGGTCCAGCACCTGCTGACCCTGCGGCGAAGCCATCGCGGCGAACCCCGCGAACATCGAAATCATCGGGCTCCACGCCGCAAGGTCGATCGAGCCTCGGACCACCGGATTCACGCCGGCGGGCATCGCGGGCAGCGCCTTGAACGGAGCATCGGGATCATCGATCACGGCGAAGATCATCTCGTAGCGCCAGCCGTCGGCGGCCTGCCTCGGGCCGTACGCCAGCACCCCCATCGGCAGCGGCAGGTCGGTCATGCCCGGGAAGCGCTTACTGGGTGCAGGCTCGAAGGGCATGCGCGACATGCCGCGGAGGGTCTCAATCTGCTGGTGCATCTCCTTCGCCTCGGCCTCACCTCGATCGGACATCTTGAAACTGACAACCGCGCCGAAGCCGGGCATCCCGGTCTTCTCGTCGAATCCCTTGTCGGTGACGGCGACGCGCATCGGGTGCGAGACGATGTTGATGAGGAGATCGAGCGCCTCGTCGGGGATGTTCTGGAGGTCCGGGACTTGCATCCGGAGTTCGCGGAGTCGCGCCGGGAGCATCTCGAGTGCTCTGAGAAGGGCCGCGTCTTTTTCGGAGACAAAGAGGTCATGGCACACGCCCCGCTCGCCGACGAAGAGGGTCTGGACTTCCGGTTTCTTCTCCGGTTCGGCGGCTCCTTGCCGGGCGAGCGAAACCGGGGCGAGCGCTGCGACTGCCGCGATGGTCATCGCCGCCGCCCGTCTCGAAAGGGCTGACCAGACGCCGACACCCGACTGTTTGCACATCTCCATGACTCGGCTCCTTTCCCGGTTGAACCGGGGGTAGTGTCATCTTACGCTGGCACGAACGCGACCCGATCGGCCATGTATGGCAAGACCGATCGCGCCCGCGGCCAACCGCGCCGAAGGACTCATTTGGAAACGCCACGCCGGATTTTGATTATTCGTCCCAGTGCGCTCGGGGATGTCTGCCGAACGGTGCCGGTGCTGGCGTCGCTGCGGGCGCGGTTCCCGGAGGCGGAGATCGACTGGCTGGTGCAGGATTCCTTCGCGGCAGCGATCGCGGCTCATCCTGCTCTGACGCGGGTGGTGCCGTTTCCTCGGCGTGAGGTGGCGCTGTCGCGGCTGTGGAGGCCGGGTGCGGCGAGGACGCTCTACTCGTTTCTCAAGTTGCTCAACAAATGTTCGTATGACCTGGTGGTCGATTGCCAGGGGCTAGGCCGCAGCGGGTTCTTTGCGTTCGTGACGCGCGCGCCGCGCCGCGTCGGGTACGCCGACGCGAGAGAACTTGGATGGCTGGGAGTGAACGAGCGTGTCGTGGTGCCGAGGGACATGCACGCGGTGGATCGGATGCTCGCGCTGATCGAAGGCCGCGGCGTGCCGGCGGTGCGGGACATGCGGCTCCACACCACGCCCGGCGACCGCGAGGCCGCGCGAGCGCTCGTCGGCGCGGAGCGGTACGCGGTCGTCGCGCCCACGAGTCGATGGGCTGGGAAGCGGTGGCCGATCGAACGGTTCGCGGAACTGGCGCGCGTTGTGTTGGAGCGATCGACGATTGGCGCGATCGCTGTCGTTGGTGGGCCGGGGGAGCGGGATCAGTGCGGGCCGTTGCTCGAACTGACGCGCGGCGGGGGGCGCGTGGTTGACCTGGTCGGGAAGACACCGATCGGCGTGCTGATGGCGATCATCGAGCGGGCGTCGCTTGTGGTGGCGAATGATTCGGCCCCGGTTCACATGGCGGTGGGGTTTGACCGGCCGCTGGTGGCGCTCTTCGGGCCGACGCTCCCGGAACTGGTCGGCCCCTATCGGCGCGAGCGGGATGTTGTTCAAGGCGATCTGAGTTTCGGGCGAAATCAGCACAAGGACGAAACCGTCGGCATTTCCGCGATGAGCGCCATCCCCGCATCGGTCGTGATCGACGCGGCGCTGAGCAGGCTGGCATGATGGAACTGATCCTCGCCTCCACCTCGGCCCGCCGCCGCCAACTCCTGAGCGAGGGCGGGTATGTGCACGCCGCCGTATCGCCTGGGATCGACGACGCGACGCTGCGATGGAACCCCGCGACGCCGCCTCATCAATGGACGGCGGCGCTGGCGCTGCTGAAGGCTCGTTCGGCGCTCGCGCGCCTCGGCGATCGCGCCACGCACGCGATCGTGCTGGCCGCCGATACCATCGTGGTGAAGGAGGGGATTGTGTTGGGGCAACCCATGACCGACGACGAAGCAACTCAAACGCTGCGGGCGCTCGAGGGCGGCTCGCACGCCGTGATGACGGGCGTGGCGGTGCTGGGCGGCGGCCGAACAACTCTGTTCACGGATGAGGCCGAAGTGACGGTGGGCGCGCTCGGTGAAGAACGGCTCCAGGCCTACGTCGCCTCTGGCGGTTGGCGCGGCAAGGCCGGCGCGTACAACCTGTTCGAGCGCCTCGCCGACGGCTGGCCGATCACTTACCTCGGCGATCCCGCGACGATCATGGGGCTGCCAATGCGCCGATTGCGACCGATTATCGACAGATTGCTCGATCCGGCGAGCGGGGGCGACACCTGATCTCGCTCCCGATCATCTCTCCCTACCTTTCGCTCGTGCTGGCGTTCGCGCTCATGGTGCTGGTGGCGATCCACGCGAAGGGGACGCAGCGGTCCAACGAGCCGGCGAGCCGGAAACGCATCCGCGGCGCGAACGCGTGCCTGATCATGCTGACGCTGCCGCTGGTGGCGGCGGGTTTTTCCGTCGTGAACCCAAGGACGCACCCGCGCGCGTGGATGCTGGTGTGGAGCGCGGCGATGGCGCTGCTGGCGATGAACGTCTCGCTCGCGCTGCTCGATGTGCTGAACACCGCTCGCCTGGTGCGGAGCGCGCGGCGGAGGCTGAACGCGGAACTGCTTGCCGAATCCGCGGCGGGCCGTGATGATGCCCAAGCCCACTGATGCCCGAACGCCGACCTCCACCCTTGCCCGCGCCGTTCGGCCTGATCGCCGAGCCGTTCTATCGCGTGGCGGTCGGGTGGCGGAACCGCGGCTTTGATTCGGGGCGGCGTGTGACGCGGCTGCCGGTGCCGGTGGTGAGCGTGGGCAACATCAGCGTGGGCGGGACAGGGAAGACGCCGATGGTCATGCGGATCGTTGAGTGGCTTCTGGGCGCGGGGCGTCGTCCGGTGATTGCGATGCGCGGGTACGGGGCGCGGCCCGGCGCGGCTTCGGATGAGGAGGCGGAGTATCGGGGCCGTTTCCAGGATGTGCCGATCGTGGCGCAGGCCGACAGGCTCGGCGGGCTTCGGCCTGTTCTTGCGGGAAAGAAGGCCGATTGCGTGGTGCTGGACGATGGGTTTCAGCATCGGTTCATTGCGCGCGATCTGGACATCGTGCTGATTGATGCGACGCGGTCGCCGTTCGATGATCGGTGTTTGCCGGCGGGGTGGTTGCGGGAGCCGGTGGGGTCGCTGCGGCGGGCGGGGGTGGTGGTGGTGACGCACGCGGAGGCTGTGTCTGAATCTGAAATCTCACATCTCACATCTCACATCTCAGATCTGGTCCCGAGGGTGCCGATCTTTGTCGCGCGGCACGAATGGTCGGGGATTCGTGTTGCGACGCGGGCCGAGGCGTCGGTGCGAGAGGTTTCGGAGCCGGTCGAGTGGTTTCACGGTCGGCCCGTCGTGGCTGCGAGCGGGATCGGTAATCCCGGGGCTTTCATCGCGGGGCTTGAATCGGCGGGGGCACGGGTGCTTGGAGCGGTCGCGCGTCGCGATCACCATGAGTGGACGCGGGCGGATGTGGACGAGGTTCGCGGCCGGCTGCGTGGTGTCGCGGACGCGGTTGTGGTGACGACCGAGAAGGACTGGGTGAAGCTGAAACGGCTGAGTCTCTCGGGCCTGGTGGTCGCAAGGCCGGTGTTGGCGATGGGGCTGGGGAAAGACGAGGAACGTTTCGCCCAACGGATCATGCAAACGGTCCCGGCACCTTATTGATCTCCGCGCGGGATGCGTCCAACGAGTCTCGACGCCCTTTACAACTGGCGAAGCGGATTCTGCTTGCACCCGTAGCACTTCAGCGGAATGCAACGAGCTCTCCTCCAAACGGGCGCGTGGTGATTTGTTCCGATCGCGTGGCACCCAACGCCGTGAACTGAATCATCTGATTTCGTACGATCCGCGTGCCCCTTCAGGGCACAAAAGACTGAAAACACGGCGTTTTCCAGACCCGCGCCGAGGACGGCGGGGTCTGGCAAGTCGCCGCGGCGACCCCGCCGCGTTGCGGCGAAAATATCGGAGAATCCAGCGTGTTTTTGATGTTTTCGCCTCTTCGAGTTCACGGCGTTGCGTGGCACCCCTTCGGGGTTCGGAAGCGGGTGGGGGGGTTGCTTTCCGGGGGTGTCGCGGACTCCACCCCCGGCTACGAACGACCAGCCTTCCAGGCTGAAAACGAAGGTGTTGCTTATTTTTTCCGCGCCGAGATGATCCGGCGCGTCGCAGCATCCGCCACTTCGCCGCGAGCGGCTCAGTGGCGGCTTCTCGGGTGCCTGGATCATGCGGATGCAAGGGCTCATTCCTCGTCGAACCCGCTCTCGACAAGCGCCTTCAGCGCCGCGCAGGCCGCCGCCGCGTCGTTGCCGTCCGCGACGACTTCCAGCGGTGTCCCCTGGGTGGCGGCGAGCATCATCATCTGCATGATCGACTTGCCGTCGATGATCTCGTCGCTGTCCTGGCGGCGGACGGTGACGTCGGACTTGAAACCCGAGGCCAGGTCCACGAACGACATGGCGGGTCGGGCGTGCAGCCCGAGCCGATTGCGGATCACCACGATGACGCTCTCTCGCGGCACGGCGTGTTCAGTCCTTTTTCGATGAGCCGTTCAACCGACGAGCCGCTGGTTGTCGGCGTCGTCGAGCAGTGTCCGCACATCTTCAACCGACGCCGCTTGTCGCAGGAACCTGCGGAAGCGGTCGAGGCTGAGATTCTTGAAGATGACCTCCATCGCCTGGAGGTGTTCCTCCGGGTTCCCGGCGGGGGAGAGGAGCAGGAAGATCGAATAGACGGGTTGTTTGTCGAGGGCGTTGAAATCGACGCCGTGCTCGGAGGTGGCGATCGCCGCCGCCATGTGCTTGATCTGCGGGTGTTTGACGTGCGGGACGGCGACCCCCTTTCCGAAGCCTGTCGAGCCGCGGCGCTCGCGTTCGAGGACGGCGTCGAGCACCTCCTGCCGCAACTCCGCCTTGATGACCTTCGAGGCGACGAGGGCGTCCACGATCTCGGTGATGGCGTCGTCGCGCTCGGTCGAGGCGAGCCCGATGTGGACGGCGCCCTGGGGTACGATCTCGCTCAACTTCATGGGCGGGTGTCTCCGGCGGGCCTCAATGCTTGGGGTTCTTCAGTCGTTCCTTGAAATCGACCAGCTGGCGCACCATCTTGTCGATCGCGAGGTCGAGTCCCTCATAAACGTCGTGGCTGGTCAGGCGGACGACAAAGTCGTCGTGCTTCTCCACGTCCGCGAGGATCTCGATCGTGAACTCGTCGTGCTTGGGAGATTTTTCGATCATCACGTTGATCTGCTGCACGCCGTCGTAGTAGCGCGGCAGCCTTTCGCACTTGGTCTCGGCGTACTGGGTGATTGCCGGCGTCAACGTCAGATGCTTGCCCCTCACTTCGATCCGCATGGCTCGATCCTCCTGGTTTCACGCCGACAATACCACACCTCGCCGCGTGCCACCACCGATCCCGGCGCGAACCCTCCCAGCGTGCGCTCGAACTTAGGTAGTGTCTCAGTTTGAATGTGGCACGGTCGCCGCGGCGACCGTGACGCGGGGGACACGGGCTGGAAAGCCCGTGCCACATTTCAAACTGAGACACTACCCGAACTTACGCCGCGACCGGGCCGCCGTCCCCCTGGCCTCCCGTCGCCCGGGCGCACCCGCCGAGCCGCAACGACGAACCTACCTCCACGAACGCTGCGTCTCGGTCAATCGGGCCGAGATGTACCCGTACGACTCCGCCGATAGCGCGAGGATCTGCGCCTGCGTCAGGGCCTGAGCGTGGGGGGTGGACACCAGGCTCCATGCATACGAGCCCGAGATGCTCGCCACCGTGGCCGACGGAACATCCGCCATCCGTGAGGGCGGAACGTACCGCACATCATCGGCGCGAATCGATGCCATCTGCGCGGTCGTCAACTGGCCGCGCTGGGCCTCCGTCAGGTATGAGAGCGAGACGGCGTTCGCATTGAGCGCCTGCACCTGCGCCTCGGAGAGCCCGGCCCTGCGGTCCGCCGAGATGAGGCCCATCGC
>CAMTWL010000033.1:0-24097 GCA_947085435.1 uncultured Phycisphaerae bacterium | reverse complement strand
GTTGGGTTTGGGGGGTTCCGCAACGTTTTTTATTTAATGGGGGGGTTGGGGTGTGGGTCGGCCCCCCCCGCGACCGCCAGCAACACCCGCTCACCCACTCACCCTTTCCCACTCCCCTCTTCCCGTCTTCCTCCGCGTCCTCCGCGTCTCCGCGGTGAACGGCCTTTTCCGGGGGTTGGCGAGCCGACACGGGCTGGAAAGCCCGTGCCACTTGAAGTGCGGTAAAGTGTGCGGATGATGGACGATTCAATGGTGCTGGCCCAGGGACTGATGCTCACCAACTGGTGGACGCCGCTGATCGTGGTCGCGGCGTTCGGGGGGTGGGCGTGGGTGGTCTCGACGATCTACGACAAGGACGCGGCGCGGCACTACATGCCGAGGCGGAGGTGGAACCTCACCCACCTCGGATGCGGGGCGGCGGCGCTGCTGACGGTGATGTTCCTGCCCCTGCCGTTCTTCATCGTCATCCCGGCGGCGGTGGGCATCCTGCTCGGCGACCTGCTGGTGTATTTTTTCGCGCACAACGCGGACGAGCGCGTCCCCGAGTCGCGGAAGTGGACGCTCGACTTCAAGAAGATGGCCGCCGCGAGCAGGACGAAGAAGGGGAAGGCGCAGTCCACGTCGTCCACGATGATCTTCAAGGGGCCTGGGGGCGAGGTGCCGGTGCCGGCGAAGGATGCGCCGGAGTTTGAGGTTCGCGCGGAGGGGGAGCGGATCATCCAGAAACTCGCGGATGTGCGCGGGTCGCAACTCGACATCAACCCGCTGAAAGACGGGGCGTACGGCGTGACGGCGATCGTGGACGGCGTGCGGCAACCCCTGGAAGCGGCCGCGATGCCCGCCGCCCGCGCGGTGGCGATCATGGACCTCTTCAAGTCGGCCGCGGGGCTGGACCTGAAGGATCGTCGCCGGCGTTTGCAGGGGGATTTCAAGCTCGGCCCGGCGAAGACCGGCGCGACGACGACCGCTCGGGTCACGACGATGGGCAGCGCCGTCGGCATGCAACTCTCGCTGATTCTCGATCCGGAGGGACAGGTCAAGCGGCAGGTTGCGCACCTGGGGCTGCTGCCGAACCAGTTGGAGGACTTCAACCGGATTGTCGAAGGGCGCAAGGGGGTGGTGCTGGTGGTCGCGCCGCCCGACAACGGCCGGACCACGACGCTGTATTCGCTGATCCGGGCCCACGATGCCTACACGTCGAACGTGCAGACGATCGAGATCGAGCCTCAGATGGCGATCGAGGGTGTGCGGCAGAATCGCTTTGATCCCAAGGTGGACGGGGCCGAGTACAGCACGACGGTGCGGTCGATCCTGCGGCGCGACCCGGACGTGGTGGGCGTCGCGGAGATGCCCGACGACAACACGGGGAAGGAAGTCTCGAAGGCCGACCACGACCGGACGCGGGTGTACCTGTGCATGCCGCTCGACGGCGCGCTGACGGCGATCCAGGTGTACGCCAAGGCCGTCGGCGACCAGAAACTTGCCGCGAAGAGCCTGCACGGCGCGATCGCGCAGCGCCTGGCGCGGAAACTGTGCGAGAACTGCCGCGTGGAGTTCGCGCCGACGCCCGATGTGGTGAAGAAACTCGGGCTGCCCGCCGACACCAAACGGCTGTACCGCAAGGGCGGGCAGGTGCTCATCAAGGACAAGCCCGTGACGTGCCCGGTCTGCGGCGGGTCCGGGTTCTTCGGGCAGGTCGGCGTGTTCGAGGTCTATCCGATCGGCGCGGAGGAGCGCGAACTGATCTCGCAGAACGACCTGACGGGACTCAAGGCGGCGTTCCGACAGAAGAAGCAGCAGAGCATCCAGCAGGCGGCGCTGATGCAGGCGATCACCGGCGCGACGAGCGTCGAGGAGGTTGGTCGGATCACGCAGCCGCCCGCGCCGCCGAAGGCGACCGCCGTAGGCGGCGGAGATCCTGGTGGGACAAAGGCCGCACAGCCCTTCGCCTCCAAGCCCGCGACCTCCAAGCCCGCGACCACCGTGATCGCGCCCGCGAAGCCCGCATCGGCGCCAACAAAGCCCAAACCCTGACGGAGCACGCTCACGATGTGGTTCAATCTTTTCATACTGATTCTGGTCATCGCGGTCCCCGCGGTCTGGTCGACGAAAGCAAAGGGCTACGGCGCGTTCTCTTCGCTGCTCGCGGCGGTGTGTTCGCTCGCGGCGGGGGGGATCGCGTTCGCGTTCTGGGAGCCATTTGCGTACATGATCCTGGGCTGGGGTTCGGGGATGACGGGCTTTGCAGGCGACCTCTTGCAAGGCTCCGCGTTCGGGCTGGGGCTGATCGTGCCGTACCTCGGGGCGCTGCTCGTTCTCCGTCTGGCGCTCGATTCATTGGTCAAGGCGAATCTCGACCTGGGCGACACGCTCAACATGGCGGGGGGGGCGCTCTTCGGGCTTGTGACGTCCATTATCTCCGTCGGGATTTTCGCGATCTCCGTGGGCTACCTGCGCCTGCCTTCCTCGGTCCTTGGCTATTCACCGATCGAGGAGCGCAGCGGGCAGGTGGTCTACGCGAGCAAACTCTGGATTCCCGCCGACCTGATGGTCACGCGGCTGTACGAGAAACTCAGCCACGGCGCGTTCGGCTCGTCCACGCCGCTGGCGGCGCATCAGCCGAACCTCCACGAAGCGGCGGGGATGCAGCGCATGACCTACCTCGACGCCTCGCGCAACACGCTCAAGGAAGGCGACTTCGAGATGCTCGGCGCCTATTCGATCAAGGGAGCCGCGGACGAGCTCTCGAAGGACACGTTCCAAGGTCAGGCAAAGAAGCAGACGATCATCTACCCGGACGGCACCTCGCCGAGTGGGGCCGCGACGCTGGTGGGGTATGCGATCAAGTTCAAGTCGGGGGCCAAGGAAAAGGGTGGGAATGTCATCGTCACGCCGGGGCAGCTTCGGCTGATCTGCCACAACGACGAGACGGGCGACACGTTTGCGATCCATCCCATCGCGGTCGTCGCGCCCCCGGAGGCCGCCGCCGCCGGGCTTTTCCGGTTCCGCTTCGATACGCCCGAGAGTTTCATCGCCTCGCAGGGCGGCGGCGCGGACACGGTGTTTTCGTTCGAGTTCATGCTGCCGCAGGGTTATGTCGGGCGGACGCTCTTGGTGAAAAACTACCGCGTCGATCTGGACGCCGACGCCAAGACTGCGCAGCCGAAGGCCTATCCGAACTACCAGAGCCGGGACAACGCCATCAAGGACGGGTCGATCTTTTCTTCCTTCGGGGTGGCGGTCGCGGGGGGCGGCGGTTCCTTGAGCAAGACGGGTTCCATCAAACTCGAGAAGGTCAGCAGCCGCTTCGAGGGGGTCGAGGAAGGGACCGAACTGCCCGGGGGCTACAGCTTCAGCCGCAACAACAAGGGCGGGTTCGAGCTCAACGAAAAGAACGAGATCATCCAGGGCGAGACCACGTTCAAGAAGGAGCAGCTCACCGAGCGCGGCGTCGACAAGGCGCTCCGCGTCGAACGGTTCGCTTCGAGCAAGGACACGGGGATCGTGAAGGTCGCGCTCTCCACCGCCGGGGCGCGGACCGCCATGGGCCGCGGGGCCGAGGCCGCCGACAACTCGCTCCTGCCCGTCCTCGTCGATGAGCGGGGCACGCGGTACGAACCCATCGGCTTCATGTACGAGGAAGGCGACGAGGTCCGGATCAAGTACGCGCCCGGTGCGCCGCTGCGCTCGCTGGCCGATGCGCCGGCCCTCAGCCGCACGAAACGCGACCAGTCGCTCGTCCTGATTTTCCGCCCGACGAAAGGGGCAAGGCTCGTCTCCTTCGCGGTGGGGAACAACGAGATCGCGTCGTTCGCGGGCGGGCTCGAGGTGCGCTGAGGCGACGAGCGAAGGATGAACCCAGCCGCGGAGCGGCGCAAGCCGATAGCCCACGGCGTGAGCCGTGGGACCACGACCGATCAGGAAAATCCTGAGCCCGCGCGAGCGGGCGGCAGGTTTGAGGCCTGGTTGTGATGCCTTCGCGAAAAACGGTTCCGGCGCGGTTCGCACGCTCGACATGCACGACGAGGGATGCGAGGGACTTGGCGCGATCCTTTCGCCCGCTCGCGCGGGCTGATGAAGGTCGTGATCCTTGTTTTCCCACGGCTCACGCCGTGGGCTATCGGCTTGCGCCGCTCCGCGGCTGTGGAATGCGGAAGCGCTCACCGAGTGTGAGTCATACGAGATCCAAGGGCGTGCTGTGCATCACCTCGGAGAATCATTTGCGATCAGCAAAGTCACCCCGAAAAAAACGCCCGCCCCTTCGAGGCGGGCGGGCGTTCGTATTTGCACGAAAAAAAAGTTCGACCTTCGCTTGCGCGAAGGGCTCGTCGGGGCGCAACGGCTCGTTATTCGCCCTTTTTCGCCTTCCTGGCCGGCTTTTCCTTGGCGGCCGGTTTCGGCTGTTCTGCCACGGCGGCGGGCGCGGCCCACTTGCCCTTGACCGGCTCAGCGCTCTCCGCGGGCTTGGCCTTCTTGCTCTTGGGATGGTCGTCGCCGTCCGCGGGCTTTGACCTCTTCCCCTTGGGCTTTTCTTCTCCCTCCGCGGCGTGTTCCGCGGCCGGGGCGGCGTGCGCCTCCACGCGGTCGTGCGTATGCAGGTCGAGCACGCGGTCGGACTTCACATGCAACTTCACCGTCGCCTCGAGGTCCGCCTCGGGCTTGATGACGATGTCGTAGTCGCCGATACGCTTGATCGTCTGCGTGATGCGGACGTGCCGGGGCTGGACCGTGAAACCGGAAACTTTGAGCGCGGTCGAGAGGTCTTGCTGCGTGATCGAGCCGTAGAGGAGGCCCTGGTCGTTCGTCGTGCGTTCGAGCGTGACCGCAAAGCCTTCGAGTTTTTCGACCATCTCCTCGCGGTGCTTGCGGACCTCGGCGACGTGCTGCTCGGCGTCGGCGCGCTTGACGGCGAGGGCCGCGATCTTTTCGGGGCTGGGCGTCGTCGCCAGGTTGCGCGGCAGGAGGAAGTTCCGCGCAAACCCGGATCGGACGGTGACGACGTCGCCCACGATCCCGAGGGCTTCGACGGATTCGGTCAGGAGGAGTTGATACACCTTTGGCATGATTCGCTGTCCTTTCGGTTGGGAAAGTTAAGGAGCCGCCACACGCGGCCCCAACGGGTGAAGGAGTCTTGACCTAGTGCCTGTTGCCTAGTGCCAAGTGCCTCTTCAGAACGGAATGTCATTCTCCGGAACGGGTTCGTAGTTCGTGGGCGGCGTGCGAGCGCCGCTGGCAGCCGGAGCGCGGCTGGGCGCGCTGCTGCCACCGTCGCCGCCACCGCCGCCGCCGCCGCTGGAGTCTTTGCTGTCGATGAACTGGAAGTTCTCGACGACCACCTTGAGTTTGGAGTGTTTCTGACCCTCCTTCTCCCATGTGTCGAGTTTCAGCCGTCCTTCGATGAAGACGGGCCGCCCCTTCCGCAGATATTGGCTCATCGTCTCGGCGGTCTTGCCCCAGGCCTCGCAGTCGACGAAGGTCACTTCTTCGCGCTGCTCGCCTTCCTGAGTCTTGAACCGGCGGTTGACCGCCAGCCCGATGTTCGCCACCGCCTGACTCGAGTTCGGCAGGTGCCGCAACTCGATATCGCGCGTGAGATTCCCCATCAGCATCACCTTGTTGAAGTTCCCGGCCATGTGTGCCTCTCTTTCAAGGGTTCGGGTGCGTTAGTCCTCGGACGGTTCGGCGGGTGCGGCTTCGGCGACGGCGGTGGCGGGCGCGGCGGCGGCGCCGGCGCCAGCGGGCTCGCTCGCCCGCGCACGGCGGAGCGCCGCCTCGGTCTCCAGTTCCCGCTGGCCGTCGGCGGCCTGCATCTCGTCCACCGACAGATGATCCACGCGGAGGATCAGCGTCCGCAGGACCTGCTCCGACAGGTTGCAGTCGCGCTCGACGTGCGACACCTTGATCGGATCGGACGAGAAGTACGCGAGGATGTAGGTGCCGCGCTTCTGCTTGTCGATCTCGAAGGAGAGGCGTCGCTCGTCCCACTTGCGCATCGCGATCAGCGTCGCTCCCGCCTTGTTGAGGATGGACTTGAGGTGCTCGACGGCTCCGCCCAGGTCGGCCGCGACCGACTGGCTGAGGAGGAACATCGCCTCGTAGTTGAACGAACGGCCTTTGGTTGTGCTCATGATGCGATTCCTTGGGGGGCGTGGGGCTTGGGTTCGGGGTTCGGGGTTCGGGGTTCGGGGTCTAGGGTCTAGGGTCTAGGGTCTAGGGTCTAGGGTCTAGGGTCTAGGGTCTAGGGTCTAGGGTCTGGGAATTGGGGTTTGATGTCTTTTGCCTTGAACCCATTTCCTTGCCTTCCTCTGTGCTCTCTGCGTCTCTGTGGTGAATGTCTTTGCCTTGGGTTCAGGGTTCAGGTTCTGGGGTCTAGGGTCTGATGATTTTTGCCTTTAGCCCAAGTTCTTTTCTTTGCCTTCCTCTGCGCTCTCCGCGTCTCCGCGGTGAATGTCTTTCTCTTCGGGTTTCGGGTTCTTTGGTCGCGGCGGGTCCTTGGCGTTGAACTTGTTCGCGGCGGAGGCGAGCCCCGCGCGCACGAACTCCTCCGCCGCCTCGGCCGCTTTGCTGATCGCGGGGTTCGCCAGCGCCCACTGCTCCTCGGTGAACTTCCCGAGGACGTAGTCGGCCTGGTCCATGATCGCCGGCGGCGGATCGATGCCGACGCGGCAGCGCGGATACCGATCCGTGCCGAGCGCCCGCTCGATGTCCGCCAGCCCGTTGTGCCCCGCGTCCGACCCGCCCTCCCTCATGCGAATCTGCCCGCAGGGGAGATAGATGTCGTCCACGATCACGAACAGGTCGGCCGTCGGATCGACCTTGAAGAATCGGACGGCCTCGCCGACCGCAAGCCCCGAGCGGTTCATGAACGTCGTGGGCTTCATGAAGAGACATTTCTCGTCGCCTGCTTTTCCCGCGAGGGTCGCCTCGAACGTGATCGCGTTGAAGCGGGCGCGCGGGACGACACCCCGCGCGTGCCGATCGGCCAGACGGTCGATCGCCATGAACCCCGCGTTGTGACGCGTGCGCTCGTACTGCGAACCGGGATTGCCCAGGCCGACGATCAACTTCACTTCTTCTCCTTCTTGTCGCCGCCCGCGGGGGCTTTCGCCTTGTCGCCGCCCGCGCCCCCCGCGGCCTTTCCTTTGTCGCCGCCCGCGGGGGCCTTTCCTTTGTCGCCGCCGGCCGCAGCGCCCGCGGCACCGGCCTCGTCCTTCTTCGCCGTGATGACCTCGGGGCCCGCCGCGCCGCCTTCGACCGCCGTGGCTTCCGCCGCCACGACCTCTTCCTTGATCTCGCTGATGGCGGCGAGGATCGCGTCGGGGTCGCTCGCCAGGGTGAACGTGCCGGGGAGCTTCACGTCGCGGGCCTTGATTTCCTGGTTCATGTCGAGGTTCGTGATCTCGACGTCGATGTGATCCGGAAGCGTCCGCACCGTGCACTTGATCGCGATCTGGGTGATCGGGTGGGTCAGGATCGCGCCGGCCTTCTTCAAGCCGACCGCCTCGCCGACCAGATTCACATGGACATTGGCCACGATCTCTTCGTCGAGATCGACGCGCGCCAGGTCAACGTGGATGACGTTGGTCCCGAGGTAGTCGAACTGCAAGTCCTTCAAAATGACCGTCTGCCCCTTGCCCTCGCCCGAGAGTTCGATCGTGAAGACCTTTTCCCCTTGATGAAAGAAGCGGAGCGCCTCCTTGGCTTCGAGCGAGATCGAGACCGGCGGCTGCCCGTGGCCGTACAGCACGGCGGGGAGCCGGCCGGCGGTGCGGTCCCGCTTCGCGTAACGCGACCCGAGGCGTTCGCGGCGTTGGGCTTTCAGTGTGTGGGCGCTGACCATGTGTGAGATCTCCAGTCTGTTTCTGATTTGAGATCTGAAATTTGAGATTTCAGATCGATGGGTTGAATAGTCCTGAGTCCTGAGTCCTGAGTCCTGAGTCCTGAGTCCGGGGTCTAGGGTCTTCTGTCTTGAACCCTTTCCCCTTGCCTTCCTCTGCGTTCTCCGCGCCTCCGCGGTGAATGCCTTTTTCCTACCGCTTCGATTCCTTCCATTTATTGAACAGGGCGCTCACCGAGCGGTCGTGATGGATGTGGCTGATCGCTTCCGCGAGGAGTTTGCCCACGCCCAAGACCGTCATGCGGTCGCGGATCGGGTCGAGCCTCGCGTCGTCGGTCGGGATGCTGTCGGTGACGATGATCCTGCTGATTCGGCTCTTCAGAATTCGCTGCACGGCGGGGCCGACGAGCACGGCGTGCGTCGCGCACACCATACAGTCCTTCGCGCCGTTCTCGAAGACAACGCGGGCGGCCTCGCAGACCGTGCCGCCGGTCGAGATCATGTCGTCCACCATCAGGACCGTCTTGCCCTCGACCTCGCCGACGATCGTGTTGGCGGAGACTTCGCTGCCGGAGAGACGCCGCTTGTGAACGATCGCCAGGTCGCCTCCCAATGCGTCGGCGTACATGCTCGCGATCTTCACGTTGCCCACGTCGGGGCTGACGACGACCAGATTCTTCAAGAGTTCCGGGTGTTGCTCGAAGTACTCGCCGAACACCGGGGCCGCCGGCAGGTGGTCCAGCGGCAGGTCAAAGAACCCCTGCAACTGGGCCGCGTGCAGGTCGAGGGCCAGCACGCGGTCGTAGCCCGACATCGTGATGAGGTTGGCGACCAGTTTCGCGGTGATGGGGGTGCGGCCCTTGTCCTTGCGGTCCTGCCGCGCGTAGCCGAAGTACGGGATCACCGCCGTGAGCCGCTTCGCGGAGGCGCGGCGCAGCGAATCAGCGAAGATCAGGAGTTCCATCAGGTTGTCGTTGACGGGCTTGCTGGTCGAGAGGATGACGAAGCAGTCGCGCCCGCGCACGTCTTCCTTCAGTTCGACGAGGATCTCGCCGTCGGGGAACTCTTCGCTGTGCGCGTTGCCCAGCGGCATCTTCAGATGATCGCACACGCTGGAAGCGAGCGACAACGAGTGCCGCCCCGCGAACACCTTGAGTTCGTTCCCGTTGACGCCGCTGCTCTGGCTCATGGACGTGCTCCCGCTGCGTGCGTCGCCGACCGCGCGTGCCGCGCGCGAAGAATCCGGTCCACCTCCGCCAGCTGCTCGGGTGTGTTGATCGAGAGAACATCCTCCGGAGGCACGGCGTCGATCACCTCGACCCGCTTGCCTCCCTTCATCAAGAGTGCCGGCACGTCGGTGATGTAGTACTCGCCGCTGACTGAGTCGCGCGTCACTTTTTCGAGCGCCGCGAAGAGTTCCTTCGCGTCGAAGCAGTAGTAACTGGGGTTGACCTCGCGGATGTTCCGTTGATCGGGGGTCGCGTTCTTCTGCTCGACGATGCCGACGAAGTTATTCGAGGAATCTCGGACAATCCGGCCGTAGCCGGTGGGGTCGGCGATGATGCTGGTGGCGAGGGCGGCGCTCGCGCCCGTCGAACGGTGCCGATCGAGGAGCGTGGCCAGGGTTTCAGGTCGGATCAGCGGGCCGTCACCCGCCAGAACAAACACATCATGCCCCGCTTCGCGTTTTTCGGATGCAAAGAGCGATTCCGCGCACCGCACGGCGTGCCCCGTGCCCAGTTGCTCCGCCTGCACCGCGAACTCAAGGGAGCAGTTCGGATTGGTCCACCCCTCGAAGATGTGGCGGATCACTTCCTGCTGATACCCAACCACCACGACCACGCGCGAGCAGCCCGCCTCAACGCACGCATCGACCACCCACTCCACCATCGACCGCCCGGCCACCCGGTGCGCGACCTTGGGCAGATCGGATTGCATCCGAGTGCCCTTGCCCGCTGCAAGGATGATGGCTGAGGTGGTGCGTGGGGTCATGGGGTGCTGGGGTTCAGGGTCTAGGGTCTAGGGTCTAGAGTCTTGGGTTCAGGGTCTTGGGTTCAGGGTCTGAAATGACTTTGCCTTGAACCCAATCTTCTTGCCTTCCTCTGCGCCCTCCGCGCCTCTGCGGTGAATGTTTTTGTTTTGCGTCCGCCGTCGCGTCGAAACGGGACGATGAGCGAAGAAGGAACTGGCCCGCATGGATTCGAACCATGACTAAGGGTTCCAAAGACCCCTGTGCTGCCATTACACCACGGGCCAAGGTCTGATGTGGATTCTGTGGTGGGGCGGGCTTCCAGCCTGCCTTGCAGTTCTTGTTTCATCTCGGGGTTCATTCCCCGACGCAACCTGTCTCCTTCACGCGGAACCAATGCTCGGCCGGGGGCACGCTGCCTCCGACTCGCGGACCACTCTCGCGGCCCGCACATCGGCTCCCATGAAGGGATCGAAGGGCGACCGCGGCGAACTCCTCGGGAGCCGAACCCTCCATCAGCCGCGATGGGAAGACTCGCACCCGTGCCTGATCCACTCATCAAAGCGGCTCGTCACGGGAGGCTCCGCTTGTGAGAAGCGGGGTGGGGAGTATAGCGAAAGCGGGCGGGAGGATCGGAGGCCCGAAATCCTGGAATCGGGGGGGAACGAATACCTAGGCATTCGCCACAGAGTCCCGGAGGGCGTGGAGAGGAGCCGCGTGCGCAAGCGAGTGAGGAGTTCTTACTACCATTGCGACTTGCGGGCGAGCCATTACGCGGACTGCATGCCCTCGGTCGATGGTGGCTAAAGTGGCTCGTGAGGATGAAAAATAGAGGTGTATTGTCCCATGCCAGCAACCGAGGCGAGAAAAAGAACCTCCGAACCCACCCAGAAGCCCGCTACGGGCGGAGTTCGCAACGTCATCCTGCATGGCGACGGGCTAAAACTCCTGCCGACGGTCCCGGCGGGCAGCATTGATCTGACAGTGTTCAGCCCACCCTACGACGGCATCCGTGACTACGGGAAGAACTGGACCCTCGACTACAAAACGCTCGGCTCCGAGCTGTTCAACGCCACCCGGGACGGTGGCGTGTGCTGCGTCGTCATCGGCGACGGCACCAAAGAGTTCGCCAAGTCTCTCACGACGTTCCGGTGGGCTGTGGATTGGGTGGACCGTGCCGGCTGGCGACTGTTCGAGTGCTGCATCTACAAGCGGCACGGCAACCCCGGCGCGTGGTGGACCCAGCGGTTTCGTGTTGACCATGAGTACGACGGGGCTTGCATGAAGGAATCCTGGAATGGATAAGCAGCCCAGGCAGTTCGAACACGTCTTTTATCATAAAAGACACAAGGTTAGCCTGATTTGTTCAATTGAGATGGTTTGGGGAGAACGCAGTTTGATACTCGAGGACGTATTGGCGTCAAAGCAACACATCGCCGATGGCGTCCCAGACTGGCGAATCGAAGCAGAAGCATGCGACGCCGCCTCTTATCGTCGAGCGAAATACATGTAGGGGAGGAGACTATCGTCCGATGACAGCCGCCGCTCAGTCCATCCGGTTGATTGCGGGCGCATGGGACTCGACATTCGCTGAGGTCGTGTCCTCGGCGCAGCATCGGTTGGTGCTGTGCGCTCCATACGTCTCGCAAGACGGGGCCAACGCAGTAGCCCGGGCGCGTGCAAACAAGAAAGAAATCGGCAAACAATCACTCTTGCTCACCGACCTTTCACCCCGCGCAGTATGCGCTGGGGCAACGGATCCGAGCGCGGTAGCGAGCGTCAGCACCGCTCTGAGCGGAAGCAAAGTTGTGCATCTTCCGCGCCTACACGCGAAGGTTTATGTCGCAGACGGTCGCCGGGCGGTCGTGACTTCCGGCAATCTGACCTCCGGCGGCTTGGGGCGAAACTATGAGTACGGCGTTCTCATATCCAACGATGCACTGGTAACGAACATCGAATCGGACGTGTTGGAGTATGCCGCGCTGGGTGCAGAGATGGACGCGGCGACGCTTGCGACATACTGCGAGGCCGCGATCGACGCCCGCAAGGCGTATGTGCAACAGGTCGCTTCGGCCTCGCGCGCTGTGCAGCGGCGATTGACATCGGCACTGCATGCCGCGGACGACACACTGATTCGAGCGCGGCTGGCTGGCGGCGCGATGCACACCGTGTTTGCGAAGACCATCACCTTCTTGTTGCGAAGGCAGGGGCCGCTCTCGACCCAGCAGTTGCACCCGCTGGTTCAGAAGTTGCACCCGGACCTTTGCGACGACAGCGTTGACCGCGTGATCGATGGCAAGCACTTCGGGAAGAAGTGGAAGCATGCGGTTCGCACGGCCCAGCAGCAGTTGAAAAAGGCCGGGACTGTGGTGCTTGTGGATGGCCGGTGGCATCTTGTCAGTGGTTGAGTTGTCATTCAGGGCCGGTGACCCCCATGTAGTGCCACCATCTGGACGCTGATCGACCATTGCAGAAATGGCGCATAGAACTTCAAGGCGGCAAGTCGAAATACACTCTCGCCCGAGAAGCGCGAACGAGCGCTTCGCGATATCGGAAAACCTTGGCCGTGCTGGTAGAGGTACTGTTTGTTCGCTTGGATCAAGCAGCGTTGAAAAAACTGGACTTCATGGCGCAGGGGCGCAACTCGAACGCAAAGGCCAGACCGAAAAAATACATGCTCGATCTTGAAACTTGCGAGCAGTTTGTAACTGACCGAGTGATCCTCGGAAAGCCCCTTGCGTAGTCCACTGATGGGCAAGCCCAATGCAGTGCAGGTGGGCGACATCGGGGGGTGGGGATCGACGGGCGCATCTTCCCCGTCGGAACCAAGCCCGCCGAGGGCGGGTGGCATCGACCGACATGCCACCGATCCCGGCGCGCCGGGACTCTTGAGCGGTCGGCGTGCCGGGCGCATCACCAAACTGATCCCCGTGCAGGAAATCCTCGCGCCCGTTTCACGGGCGGAACGACGCGCACTCGGCGCATGCCCTCCCCTGCCTTCATCTTCTTCTGATACGGATCACACTTGATTTCCGGGCGTGAGTAGACACCGTAGAGGGCGTAGCACTGGCGGACAAGCCGCCAGTGGCACCCGAGAATCATCTGGGATCCGTATGACAAGGCAAGCCACCATTTCCCGTATCGCTTCGATCGCTTGCTTCGCAGCTGCTTCACCCCATCCCCCCCTCATTCTTTTCTTCTCCGCGTCCTCCGCGCCTCCGCGCCTCCGCGGTGAATGTCTTGTCCGCCTTGCTTGCGCGCGAGGCTCGTACTCCTCTACTCCCTCACATCCTCCCGCACCTTCCCCATCGCCGACGCGCCGATCACGTCGTAGCATGCCGCCAGCGGCCCGTGGCTACCTTCGTGGATGTCCTTGGAATCGAGGGCGGAGAGGTTTCGGCGAGCCCCGCGCCGGCGACGATGACTAAACGTGGAACTCCGGTGCACGGCGTCGCCCGCAGGATTGAACACAAAAGCATTTGAACAAACGGCAGCGGGAAGCCCGGCCCGTCTTGAGTCGCGCCACCCGCGGCAAGTCATCGCTAATCCAACGGGTTCGGCTTGAACAACTTCACGTTGTCCAGCGCCCACTGCTTCTCGGTGAAGTTCCCGCCCAGGTCGGCCGCCTTGGCACGGTTCGGCCTCGCCGCCGTCAGCGAGATCGTCGTCTTGGCGTCCAGGTTGTCGATCATCGCGATCAGGATGGCCTCGGGGGTCGCGGGATACTTCGCCGCGCCGAAGTCCGGCTGCCCGTGGTGCGAGATGATGATGTGCTGCAAGACCGTGATGGCGTGCTTCGGGAAGCGGACCCCCGCCGCCCGCATCGTTTGTTGTGCCTTGTCGTGCAGCATGATCGCGCCGTCCACGATGTGGCCGATGAGTTCGCCGCGATCGGTGTACGAGAACGCGCCGTCGAAGGCGAGTTCCCGCGTTTTGCCCAGGTCGTGCAGGAACAGGCCGACGATCACGATGTCGCGGCTGATCTTGGGGTAGAGCGGGCAGATGACGTTCGCCAGGTTCAGCAGCGTGAGCGTGTGCTCGAGCAGCCCGCCGAGGTAGGCGTGGTGCATCATCTTTGCCGCGGGCGCCTGCTTGAACTGGCTCATCAGCATCTCGTCGTCGAGGTACGCCTGCACAAGCCCCTTCATCGCGGGGTGCTGGATCGTCGCGAGGGCCGCGGCTAACTCGCCGAACATTTCTTCAACCGGCCGCTCCGAAACCGGCAACAGTTCGCGCAGCATGTCCGGCGTCGCCTCGATCGGCTCGATCCGGTCGATGATCAGTTGCAACTCGCCCTTGAATGGCTGCGTCCGTCCCTCGGCGTACACGAACCCCTCGGTCGGCAGCCGCTGGAACTCCTCCGGCGGCATGCTCCACCGCCGCGCGGGGGCCGTGCCCGTCCGATCCGAGAGCAGGCAGGCGAGGTACGGGTCGCCGTTCTTGGTCATCGCGAGTTGCGCGTTGGCGATGCAGAAGTTGGCCGCGAACCGCTCGGAGGTGGTGAAATCGCGGATGAACTTGCGGGTGGGAGTTGAAGGAGCAGCGGCGGCGTTGGGCATTGGGGTCTCAAAGAAACAAGGGAGTATCGATCAATCGGGCCGAACATCGTACGGCGAAACGAAAAGGGGTGCCACGGCTTGTCCCGCTGCTCTGAGCGGGCAAGCCGTGCGGGCGCGCAAGGCGCACGGGTCGCCTCGGCGACCCGTGGCACCCAAACTTGATCCTCTTCATCACCCTTCAACCTCAAACAACCCACCCTCCCCCGATTCACTCGGCGGCGCCACCCCCACATACCGCGCGCCGTCCGCCGTCAGCATCCGGCCGCGCCGCGTTCGCGCGAGAAACCCCGTTTGCAACAGGAACGGCTCGACCACATCCTCAAGCGTCTGCCCGTCCTCGCCCATCGTCGCCGCGACCGCTTCCAGCCCCACCGGCCCGCCCCGGTATGTCCCGCCGATGACCTTCAGGTAGGCCCGGTCCAGATCGTCCAGCCCCAGCGAATCCACACCTTCCAGCGCCAGCGCCTCATCGACGATGCGCGGATCGACCTTGCCCCCCGCGCGCACCTGCGCGTAGTCACGCACACGCCGCAGCAACCGATTGGCGATCCTCGGCGTGCCTCGACTGCGCCGCGCGATCGACTCCAGCGCCGCCGTCGTCGCCGTCACCTGCAACAGGTCCGCGCTCCGCGTCAGGATCACCAGCAGTTCCTCGGGCGGGTAGTACTTCAGGTGATGCACCAGCCCGAACCGGCTCCGCAGCGGCGCGCTCATCAGCCCCGCCCGCGTCGTCGCCCCGATCAGCGTGAAGGGCTTCAGGCGGATCGACACCGTCCGCGCGTTCATCCCCGAATCAACCGACACGTCGATCTTCCAGTCCTCCATCGCGGGATAGATGAACTCCTCCACCGCGATCGGCAGGCGGTGCACCTCATCAATAAACAGCACGTCCCCGGCCTTCAGTTTCGTCAGCGCCCCGACCAGTTCGCTGCCCCGCGTGATCGCCGGGCCGCTGGTGGTGTGCAGGCTCGACCCCATCTCCGTCGCGATGACGTGGGCCAGAGTGGTTTTGCCAAGCCCCGGCGGGCCGTGGAGCAGGATGTGCTCGACGCTCTCCCCCCGCTCCTTCGCCGCGGCGATGGTGATCCGCAGCCGTTCGATCAGGTCGGTCTGCCCGACGTATTCGCTGATCTGCCGCGGCCGGAGCGAGAGCGCTACCTGCGCCTCCTCGGGAGTCAGCGTCTGGGCCGCGATCCATCGCTGCGTGGTCATGGGAAGAGTCTATCGAGGGGCGCGAGCACGTTGCCCTCGCGGCCGTTGCCGGTACGATTGCAGGC
The DNA here is from genome assembly GCA_947085435.1 of uncultured Phycisphaerae bacterium. Taxonomy (GTDB): domain Bacteria; phylum Planctomycetota; class Phycisphaerae; order Phycisphaerales; family UBA1924; genus JAEUIV01. The sequence goes on along the minus strand of CAMTWL010000033.1, from coordinate 8,455 downwards.
ATGGCAAGCGATCCGCACGCCCTCGCGGTCGAAGGGCTTCGATTCCGGTACCCCAAGGCACGCGGCGACCCCGCGCGATCGGGATGGACTGTCGATGTCGCCTCGCTCTCACTGCGGCGCGGCGAGCAGATGCTGCTGACCGGCGGCTCGGGGCGAGGCAAGAGCACGCTGCTCTACCTCATCGCCGGGCTGATGGAACCGACGGAGGGGGCGGTCAGCATCGCCGGGCAGACGGTGGGCGGGCTCCACGGGGCGGCACGCGACCTCTTTCGCGGGCGGCACGTCGGCATGATCTTCCAGACCTTCAACCTGCTCCACGGCTTCTCGGCGGCGGAGAACGTGATGGCGGCGCTGATGTTCTCCGAGGTTCCGCCACGCGAGCATCGCGCGAAGGCCGAGGGACTGCTGCGGCATCTGGGGATCGGGCGCGTGGACGCCGACCCGGAGCAACTGAGCGTGGGTCAGCAGCAGCGTGTCGCGGTGGCGCGCGCCGTCGCGTGCGATCCGGTACTGGTGCTGGCGGACGAGCCGACCGCAAGCCTCGACCCCGAAAACGCGGGGGCCGCGATGGACCTTATTCAATCGATCTGCCGGGAAAAGGGGGCGGCGCTGCTCTGCGTGAGCCATGATCCGGCGCTGGCGGTGCGGTTCGAGCGGCGGGCTTCGCTGGACGACCTCCGGGAAAAAACTTGAACACAGAGGAAGACAGAGGAAGACAAAGGAAGGCATGGAATGAGTGATCAGAAAAAAGGATGGAAGCCGGAGGGCGAGTTTGAGCCGGATGAGCGGGAAGATTGTCCTGTTCCGGACGAGTGGAACATGTTGACGCGTCGGATCATCGGGTGTGCGCTCGAGGTGCATTCCAATCTGGGTCCGGGGTATTTGGAGCGGATCTATGAGGATGCGCTGATGTACGAACTCGATCAGGCGGGGATCTCCGCGAAGCGCCAGGTGGAGATTGTTGTGCCGTACAAGGGGATCTCGCTCGGCGGGCAGAGGCTTGATCTGGTCGTTGAATCGCTTGTGATCGTCGAACTCAAGGCCGTCGCCGAAGTCGCGGACTTGCACCTCGCGCAGCTGGTCAGTTACCTGCGCGGAGCCAAGTTGCCGCTCGGGCTTCTGATCAACTTCAACGCGCGCCGCCTGAAGGACAATATCTTCCGTCGGCTCAACGAAAATGCCTTGCCGAGCCGCCAACGGCCTCGACCCGCGCCGTCCGCATGAATCGCTTCAATCTTTTCCCAATCCCTTCTTCTCTGTTTTCCTCCGTCTTCCTCTGTGTTCAAAAAAGGATTCCATGCCCCTGACCGACCTCACCATCATCCGCCGGAGCATGACCGCGAGGCTCTTCTCGACGATCACGACCATCGTCACGGTCGCGGTCGCGGTCGCGCTGATGCTTGTCCTGCTCTCGATGCGCGACGCCGGCGAGCGGGCCTTCGAGCGCGGCAGCGGGAACATGCATTTGCTCGTCTCGCGCGACAGCAGCCCGATGGTCAGCGTGCTCAACGGCGTGTTCTATGCGAACGCCCCCGCGCGGCCGATCCAGTGGGCGGAATATGAAAAACTGATCGAGCCGCTGCCGCTGGAGTTCGCGGTGCCGGTGCAACTGGGCGATTCCTACCGAGGAATGCCGGTGCTGGCGACGACTTCGGAGTTCTTCACGAAGTTCAAGCCCGACCCTGTTGAAGGATGGTCGCTGGCGCAGGGACGCTTCTTCGAAAAAGAGTTGGAGGTCGTCGTCGGCGCGACGGCGGCGCGTCAGGCCGGGCTGAAGATCGGGGATTCGATTGTTGTGACGCATGGCGTCGGGAAAGCCGCCGCGGGAGCCGAGGCGCACGTTCACGACGAGTACGATTTCAAGGTCGTCGGCGTGCTGCGCCCGACGGGGAGCAGCCACGACCGGGCGCTCTTCATCGACCTGAACTCGACATGGATCCTGCACGCGCTCGACCGGCGCGAGGCGGAGGCGGCCGCGGCGGGGGAGGACCACGACCACGACCATGCTCACGATCACGAACACGACCATGCTCACGATCACGAACACGAGGCGCTCGTCACGGTCGCGGATATCCAGGACCGCGACCGCCTCATCACCGGCATCTACATTCGGGTGATGACGCGAGAGGGTCAGGATGCCTCGGCCGCGCTGCCGCAGGTCTTCAGCATGTTGCGCGCGGACCCCAGCATCACGGTCGCCGCGCCGACCGACCAGATACGCCGCCTCTTCTCGATCGTGTCGAACATCGACCAGATATTCGTCGCGATGGCGGCGGTCGTGATGCTCAGCAGCGGCATCGCCATCATGCTCGCCCTCTACAACAGCATGGAGCAGCGCCGCCGTCAGATCGCGGTCCTGCGGGTGCTGGGGTGCAGCCGGGGAAGGGTGTTCGGGCTGGTGGTGACGGAGTCCGCGATCCTGGGGGTTCTGGGGGCGGCGGTGGGCGTCGCCGCGGCGATCGCGGGAGGATTCATCGTCGCGGCGGTGCTGAAAGAACGGCTCGGGCTGGTCGTCGAGCCTTCGTTGCCTCTGGAGATTTCGCTGGTCGTGGTGTTGGCGACGGTGGCCCTCGCCTCGGCCGCCGGGATTGTGCCCGCGGTGATGGCCTACCGTACAAGCGTGGCGAAGAATCTGAGGCCGATCGGATAGCGCAACGGCGATGGAACCCCGACCGCAAGGGAGCGGGTTTTTCCGGCGAAACAAAGGAACGCGAAGCGATGAAATGGTTCTGGTCAGTCATGGTATTGCTGGTCATCGCAACCGGCGCGCTCCTCGCGCGGCGCGGCACCGAACGCGCGGCTTCACCTCCGCCCGAACTCATCGCAGCGACGCAGCCGGTGGCCGCGCCGCCCGTCGTGGCACCTACCGAAGAGATCGTGCCGGAGGTCGCGCCCGTTTCTCCGCCTGTTGCGGCGGTGCCCACGCCGGTTGTCCCGGAGGCCTCGAAAGAAGCCGATATCCCCGCGGCAGCGAACGCCGAACCCGTCGCCGGCGCTCGGGGCTCCGTTGAGGCGCCGGCCGCGCCGGTTGTGCCCGAGGCGGCGTCACCGCCGGGGGCACCCGAGGTTGCGAACGCGGAAGACCTCGCTCGCGCTTCGGGCTCCGTCGATTCAACTCCCGCGCCGGTCATGCCCGAGGTGGCACGCGAAGTTTCGAGCAGCGAACCCGTCGCTGGCGCTTCGGCCTCCGAAGAACCAAAGCCCGCCCTCTTCAAGGACCAGTTCGAGATCGCCCCCTCGCGCACCAAACCCGGCGAGAACGGCGTCACCATCTACGACGAGCGCTTCCCCGTAAAAGGAACGGGCACCCCCGAAGACCCGATGGAAATCTCCTGGGAGTTCCTCGTCTCCGCATCCGAGACCTTCCAGCCCCGCATGGGAAAGAAACGCCTCCCCGAACGCATCACCATGCTCGACGGCAAGCGCGTCCGCGTCACCGGCTACGTCGCCTTCCCCATCATGGCCGCGTCGCAGAACGAGTTGCTCTCGATGCGCAACATGTGGGACGGCTGCTGCATCGGCGTGCCCCCCACGCCCTACGACGCGCTCGAAGTGAAACTCAAGGGGGCCGCCACCGGCCGCGACCGCTTCACCGCCTTCGGCACCGTCGAAGGAACCATGAAGGTCGATCCCTACATCAAGGGCAACTGGCTGCTCGGGCTGTACCTGATGGAAGACGCCACGCTCTCGCAGTTAAAAGAAGGCGGCGATCCGGGGAAACATGGGGGGATGTAGGAACAGCGGAAAGCGGAAAGCGAAAAACGAAAATAGGAAAAGGCATCTTGCTAATTTCCGCTTTTCGCTTTTCGCTTTTCGCTTTTCGCTTTGTACCCTCACCCCAGCACATTCTTAAAGTGCGATTCCTGAATCGGCACGATCCGCTCCAAAATGTGCTGCAAAACGCTCGCCGGGCTGCCCAGCGCGTCGGCTGTCTTCACGATGCTCGCGTCGTAGTGATCGAGGACCGGCTTGGTCTCGTCCATGTAGACCTTCCACCGGCGGCGGATGACTTCCTCCCGCGCATCGTCCACGCGGTTCTCTTTCAACGCGCGCTTGCGGAGCCGCTCGAACATCTTTTCTTCGTTCGAGCAGACCAGGTGCACGACCTCGAGCACGTTGATGTACTCGTGCATGATCCGCGCCTGGTTCACGTTGCGCGGGATGCCGTCGAGGATGAGCAGGTCGTCGTCGGGCTTGAAGATGCTGAGGATCTCCTGGGCCTTGATGTTCTCCCGCCACATGCGGATGGTCACGTCGTCCGGCACCAGCAGCCCCTTCGACGAATACTCGACGAAGATTCTTCCCAACTCCGACTTGGCGTTGAGGGTGCGGAAGACGTCGCCGCAGGACTGGTGGTAGAAGCCGGGGATCTGCCCCAGGATTTTTCCCTGCGTCCCTTTGCCCGAGCCCGGCGCTCCGAAGAGGAGGATGGTGTTGTAACGCTTGTCGGCCATGGCGGAGTTCCGGAAAATAACGGCACCGAACGACGTGGGACGCCCGCTCCGTGGGGACCACGATCAATAATCGGCGGCTCCGCCTGCCGACTTGGGACAACCGTCCGGAGGGACGGCTCCAACCGACTGAAGCGTACCCAAGTCCCGCATAACCCGGAAGTCACGACCCTTCCAAGGGGATTTTCGGTGCCGATAGTCTCTCGGCCATGCGAGGCATGACGCACCGCTGGAAAATCCCAAACGAGACACCGGGAGAGGCATGGAAGCCCGCGACGGGGGTCGAGCCATTGGTCGCCCGATTGCTGTGGCACCGAGGATTCCGCGACGACGCCGCCCTGCTCGCCTTCCGCGATGTCCGAATGACCGGCCTGCACGATCCGAGCCTCCTCCACGACTGCGATCGCGCCGCCGAGCGACTCCTCAACGCGGCACGCGCCGGCGAACCCATCGTCATCTACGGCGACTACGACGTCGACGGCGTGAGCGCCACCGCCATCCTCTTCCACCTCCTGAAAACCGTCGCGCCCGCGTGCGACGTGCGCACCTATGTGCCCCACCGACTCGACGAGGGCTACGGCCTGCACGTCGAGGCGATCCAACAACTCGCCGCCGACGGGGCGCGCGTCGTGGTCTCGGTCGATTGCGGCGTGACAGCCTTCGCGCCCGCACAAGCCGCACGCGACGCGGGCATCGACCTCATCATCACCGACCATCACACGATGGCTCCCGCTCCTTCAGAGCCCCAAGCGCAAGCGCCGGGTTCGTCCCTCCCCGACGCCTACGCCCTCGTCCACCCGCGCGACCCCCGGAATCCACGCGGCCCATACCCTTTCGGCGACCTCTGCGGAGCGGGAGTCGCCTTCAAACTCGCCTGGCGCATCGCAACACTCGCCGAGGGCAACGCGCGACTCAGCGAATCCACCCGCACGGTCCTGCTCGACGCGATGGCCCTCGCCGCCCTCGGCACCGTCGCCGACATCGTCCCCCTCGTCGGCGAGAACCGCATCATCGCGCGCCACGGCCTGCGCCGGATCAGATCAACGAATCTCGTCGGGTTGAAGGCGCTGATCGAAGCGTCGGACCTCGCAGGCGAGAACGTGACGGCGGAAAAAGTGGGCTTCATCCTCGGCCCAAGGCTGAACGCCTGCGGCCGGATGGGCCACGCGAAGGACGCCATCGAGATGCTCACCGTCGCCGGCCCGACTCGCGCGATGGAGATCGCGCGCGGCCTGTCGCAGTTGAACGACGAACGACGGCGAACCGAGCGAAAAATCTTCGATCAGGCGTGCGAGGCCGCGGAACAGGCCGGCATGACGCGCGACGACCGCCGCGCCATCGTCCTCGCGGCGGACGAATGGCACGCGGGGGTCGTCGGCATCGTCTGCTCGCGCCTCGTCGAACGATTCCAACGCCCCACCATCCTGATGCAACGCCACGACGGCCAGTGCCACGGCTCGGGCCGCAGCATCGACGGCTTCAACCTGCACGACGGCCTCGCCGCCTGCGCCGGGATGCTCACCAAGTTCGGCGGGCACGAGATGGCCGCAGGGCTGGCGATGGAATCATCGCGCCTCGACGAGTTCGCCGACGCATTCACGCTCCACGCGAACGAACGCATCGGCGTGGATCAACTCACGCCTTCCTTGCGCGTCGATTGCGAGGCGCGGCTCGAAGAGATCACGCAAGGCGCCGCCGAGCAGATCGAGGAGATGGGCCCCTTCGGCCGCGGAAACCCGACCGCAAACGTCGTGCTGCGAAACGTCGAGATCGCCCGCTCCCCCGAATCGATGGGCGCCCGCGGCGACCACCTCCGCTTCTTCATCCGCGACGGCACGCGCGAGATGCGAATCGTCGCCTTCGGCTGGGGTGAACGCGGCCGCGAGTTGCGAGGAGGGATGCGCGTGGACGTGGTGATCGAGCCGAAGATTAATCGGTGGAACGGCACGTCGCGGGTCGAGGCGGAGTTGCGCGACCTTCGTGCTGTCTGAAGAGAAAGCAATCACCGCAGAGACGCAGAGAACGCAGAGGAAGGCATTGAATGGATGAATGGCCAGAAGTCAGGGGTTTGACTGATCTCACCCCATCATCCGTTTCTTCTCTGCGACCTCTGCGTCTCTGCGGTGAATGCCTCTCTGTCTTCATTCGGCGGAGAACACGGTCTCCCCCGCGACGACGGTCCTCAGCACGCGGGTGCCCGGGATGTCGCGTGCGTCGCAGGTCGTGATGTCGCGGTCGATGACGATGAAGTCGGCCTGCATTCGGCCGGCGAGCGTGCCGATCTTGTTCTCCATGAACGCGGCGTAGGCGGCGTTGAGTGTGAACATGCGGAGCGCTTCTTCGCGGCTGACGCGCTCCTCGGGATGCCAGCCGCCCTCGGGCTTGCCTTCGAGGTCTTGCCGCGTCACCGCGGCGTAGATGCCGAGGAACGGGTTGTGCGATTCGACGGGAAAATCGCTGCCTCCCGCGATGATCGCGCCGGCGCGGAGGAGCGATGCCCACGCATACGCCCCCTTGACACGCTCGGGGCCGACGCGGTCGTTGAACCAGCGCATGTCGGAGGTGCAGTGGGTGGGTTGCATCGACGCGATGACGGAGAAGTGATGAGACGAACCGAACTCGGCGAAGCGCCCGATGTCGGCGGGGTTCAAGAGTTGGGCATGCTCGATGCGGAATCTGGGAGACCAGTTCACGTCAATGAACCCCAATGACTCGATGGCACGCCGGTACGCATCCAGCACTTCCCGATTCCCGCGATCACCGATCGCGTGAACACAAACCTGATACCCCTTCTCAAGCCCGTGCGCCGCAAGGTCCTCGATAAACGCAGGCTCCGACACCGACAGCCCCGTATACGGCTTGCCCGCATCATCGACCGGCCGATCCGAGTACGGCTCCAGCATCCACGCCCCGCGCGAGCCCATCGCGCCGTCCATGTACGCCTTCGCGGCGCGGACGGTCAGGCGGTCGCCCCGATAGATGCCGTGCTCCTCGAAGTACCGCATCGCGTAGAACGATGAGACCAGCGCGTAGACGCGGAGTTTCAGTTTCCCCTCGGCCTCCAGTTGCTTGTACACCGCGATCTCCTGCGGCGAAAGGCCCATGTCGTGAACGCTGGTCAGGCCGACCGAAAAACACATCTCCTGCGCTTTGAGTAGCAGGTCGGCGGTCGACGCGGTTTGTTCCGGCAAGACCTTGTCGAGCAGGCCCATCGCGTTGTCGATGAGGACGCCGGTGGGTTCGCCCGAGTTGTCGTGGATGATCTCACCGCCGGCGGGGGACGCGGTGGTCTTGTTGATACCCGCCAGTTTCATCGCGACGGCGTTGGCGATCCCCGCGTGACCATCGACGCGCCGCAGCCACACGGGATTGCCCGGTGAAATCGACGAAAGCGCCGCGTGCGTCGGCAGGTTCTTCTCCGGCCATGATTCGTGGTCCCACCGCCCGCCGAGTACCCACTCGCCGGGCTTCGCCTGCGCGGCTCGGTCCTTCACCGCGCCGACAACATCGGAGAAGGATCGCGCCGACGAAAGATCGAGACGCCCGAGGCCGAACGCGCCGAGGCCTTGCAGGTGCCCGTGGGCGTCGATGAGGCCGGGGAGCACGGTGCGGCCCTTGAGGTCGATGCGCTCGGTGGCATCCGTGAACACCTTGGATTCCGGACTTGGATTGACTGATCGCAGCCTGCCGTCGCTCATCACGATCATGGAGTGCGCGCGGGGATTCGCCGCGTCCATCGTGTAGATGTTGGCGTTGAAGTAGAGGGTCTCGCCGGCGTGAGCGGCGGCGGTGCAGAGCAACGCAATCAGTAGGAAGGGGTGGCGCATAGCACCACGGTATCACGAGTGTTCTCAGCCGCGGAGCGGCGGAAGCCAGTAGCCCCCGGCGTAAGCCCTCACCCCCGGTACGCGGCACACCAACCAATCTTCCGCGACCCCATCGGGGTCGGCTGTAGTAGCCGGGGGTGCCTCACCCCCGGTGCGATGCGCACCCAAACCATCTTT